>CAZGSW010000224.1:0-6800 GCA_964528635.1 uncultured Rhodoplanes sp.
GCGCCTTAAGCGCGTCCACGCGCGTCTTCGACGCGCTATGGCGCCGGGAGGGGGAATTTCGATCATCCGGTGTCAGCCTCGGCCCCCACCCCAACCCTCCCCGCAAGCGGGGGAGGGAGCACGCTGCCGGTGACGAGCTGTTTCAATCAAAGCTGAAACGATTTCCAGTGGGGATCACTTTTCGGGATCATGCTCCACCAACGCTCCGCCTGCCGGTTGTTTAGCGACGTCCGGCGCCCGTCGTTCCCTTTTTCCGTCTCCCTCAAACGAGGGAATGGAGCGCCGGGAGGCGCCAGGGAGCTTGCGAGGCTCCCCTCAGGCGGCCCTTGCGATCGGGCCGCCTTCGCGCCGAGCTTCCGGGACCCAGGGTAGCGAGGGTGGTGGGGGTCCCGGGGCGCGCGGGCCCTTGCGAGGAGCCCTGCGCCTCCCGGCGCTCCATCGCGGCGGCAATATGTGGCCGCCGCACCCCGTCCCGTCATCCGACGCCGCTATAGACGACGCCCTCGTAACGAACGTGGCGCGGCCAGTATGCGGCCGCCCGGGACCCCCGGGGATAAGTGTTTTTTCGGCCGGAAAAGCACGATTTTGAACGCCGCGTCACTCCGGCCGGGCGCGGTCAGCGTCGCGAAGGCCCCGGCTATTCCTTCGCCAGATCGCCGAGCAGGCTCGCCGCCACCGACAGCTTGGACAGCGTCAACCCGGAGCCCGCGATCTGGCGGATCGCGGCGCGGATGCGCTCCACCTCGTGGGCGCGCGGCGCGGCCCAGGCTTCGACAGCCTCCCGGCCCGACTTGCCGGTCTGCACCATCGCCGCGGTGAGGCGGCGCTCCGCGTCGCCGATGGTGTCGAGCGCGCGGTCGAGCGCGAGCCGGTCGAAATAGTCCGACACCACGATCTTGCGCGCGTCCATCGCCAGCGTATGCAGCCGGAAGAACGCGCCGACGGCGAAATAGGTCGCGACGATCGCCGGGATCGGCTTCTTGGTGCGATCCGCCACCAGCACCACGTCGGTCGCGGCGGCAAGCTGCGACAGGTCGGCCATGCGGCGCGCCAGCGCCTCCGGCACGCCGGCACGCTGCAACTCCTCGGCACGCGCGCGGCGGGCGGACACGGCCGCCTCCGGCAGCGTATCGAGCGTGGCCGCGCAGGCCTCCACACCCTGACGGTAGTGATCCACCACGTTGGCGAGACCGGCCGAGAGGTCGACGTTGCGCAGGAACCAGACCAGCCGGTCCAGCAGCAGGTCCTGCACCACGGCGTAAAGCTCGAGCTGCAGGTCTCCGGACACCTTGTTGTCGAGCGCGTTGATCTCGTCGTTGAGCGCCGGCATGTCGAAGGCATTGCGGGCCGCCGCAAAGGCGCGCGCGATCGCGGCGGACGGCGCGCCGGTCTGGTCGGCGATCCGCACCACCAGCGAGGGACCGCCGCGGTTGATCATCGAATTGGCGAGCTGGGTGGCGATGATCTCCCGGTGCAGCCGGTGCTTCTCCAATGCATCGGGGAACGCCTGCACCAGTTCGCCGGGAAAGTAGCGGTTCAGCTCGCGGCCGAGGTACGGGTCGTCCGGCACCGGCGATTCCAGCAGCTCGGAATAGAGCGACAGCTTGGCGTAAGCCAGCAGCACGGCAAGCTCGGGCCGCGTGAACGGCTGCGACCGCTTCATACGCTCGGCGATGGTGATGTCGTCCGGCAGGAACTCCACCCCGCGATCCAGCTCGCCGCGCTGCTCCAGCGTCTGGATCAGCCGCTGCTCGAAGCCCATGTCCTCCAGCCCGCGGCGCTCGGTGAGCGACAGCGCCAGGGTCTGCAGGTAGTTGTTGCGCAGCACCAGCGCGGCGACCTCGTCGGTCATCTTGCCGAGCAGCTCGTTGCGCGCCTCGTAGGTGAGGCGGCCGTCGCCCACCGGAAGGCTGAGCGCGATCTTGATGTTGACCTCGACGTCCGAGGTGTTGACACCCGCCGAGTTGTCGATCGCGTCGGTGTTGAGCCTGATGCCGTTGAACGCCGCCTCGATGCGGCCGCGCTGCGTCATGCCGAGGTTGGCGCCCTCGCCCACCACCTTGCAGCGGAGCTGGCCGCCGGTGATGCGGATCGGATCGTTGGCGCGGTCACCGACAGCCTCGTCGGTCTCGGTGGAGGCGCGCACATAGGTGCCGATGCCGCCGAAAAACAGAAGATCGGCCGGCGCCTTGAGGATGGCGCTCATCAGCTCGGGCGGCGTCACCCTGTCTTTCTGCAGGCCGATCGCGGCCTGCGCCTGCGGCGACAGCACGATCTCCTTGGAGGAGCGCGGGAAAACCCCGCCGCCCTTCGAGATCAGCGACGTGTCATAGTCCTGCCAGCTCGACCGGGGCAGCGCGAACAGCCGCGCCCGCTCCTCGAAGCTCTTCGCCGGGTCCGGATCGGGATCGATGAAGATATCGCGATGATCGAACGCGGCGATGAGCTTCGTTGTCCGCTCGCGAAGCATGCCGTTGCCGAACACGTCGCCCGACATGTCGCCGACGCCCACCGCGGTAAAGGCCGTCGTGCCGATATCGGTGTCGAGCTCGCGGAAATGGCGCTTCACCGCCTCCCAGGCGCCGCGCGCAGTGATGCCCATCCCCTTGTGGTCATAGCCGGCGGAACCGCCCGAGGCGAACGCGTCGTCGAGCCAGAAGCCGTGCTCCGCGGAAATGCCGTTGGCGATGTCGGAGAATGTCGCCGTACCCTTGTCGGCGGCGACCACCAGATACGGATCGTCGCCGTCGTGCCGCACCACGTTGTCCGGCGGCTTCACGCCATCGCCGACATAGTTGTCGGTGATGTCGAGCATGGTGCCGATCAGGAGCTTGTAGGCGGCGACGCCCTCGGCCTGGATCGCCTCGCGGGTGCCGCCGACCGGCAGGAACTTGGGAACGAAACCGCCCTTCGAGCCGACCGGCACGATGACGGCGTTCTTGACCTGCTGCGCCTTCACGAGACCGAGAACTTCGGTGCGGAAATCCTGCGGCCGGTCCGACCAGCGGATGCCGCCGCGCGCCACCTTGCCGAACCGCAGGTGAACGCCTTCGACGCGAGGCGAATAGACGAAAATCTCGTACAGCGGCCGCGGCAGCGGCATGTCGTCTATTTTCTTGCTCTCGAACTTGATCGCGATTTCCGCCTTCGGCTTGCCCGCGGCGTCGAGCTGCCAGTAGTTGGTGCGGACCGCCGCCTGCACCGCGTTGACGAACAGCCTGACGATGCGATCCTCGTCGAGGCTCTCGACCTTCGACAGCCCTTCCTCGATTTCGGCCAGCACCGCGGCCTCGCGCTGCTTGCGGCTCTCGGCGCCGCCTTCCGCCGCCGCGGGATCGAAACGCGCGTGGAACAGCGCGACGATCTTCGCCGCCAGCGCCGCATGCTTGCGCATGGTCGCCCACATGTAGTCCTGCGAATACGGCACCCGGATCTGGCGCAGGAACCGCGAGACGGTTCGCACCAGGGCGACGTCGCGCCACATGATGCCGGCGGCAAGCGTCAGCGCGTTGTAGCCGTCGTTCTCCGCGTTGCCGCGCATCACGACGATGAACAGCGTTTCCAGCGCCTGCTGGCGCGCTTCAAGCTCGCTCGCGTTGCACGCGACGCACTCCAGCGTCATGTCGTGGAACCACACCGCCGGCGCATCGTCGCCGGCCGGATCGACCTGATAGGTGCGCTCGTCGACCACGCGGAAGCCCATGTTCTCGAGCACGGGCACGCGTTCGGACAGCGGGATCGGGCGGCCGTGGCTCCAGACCTCGAGGCCGACGCCGTCCTGCTTTTCCCAGACCTTGCGGTAGAAATCGACGCCGAGCGGCCGGTCCGCCGACAGGCTTTCGATCATGCGGATATCCGCCACCGCGTCGATCGGCGAATAGACCTCGCGGTAGCCGTCGGAGAAGGCGTCGCGGTACCGCTCGAACAGCGCGTGGGCGCGCTCCGGCGGATACGGCTCGCCGAGCGCATCGCCAAGCGAGTCGGTCCAGGTCCGCACGATGGCGGTCACCGCCTCTTCCAGGGTCTCGCGGTCGGACCGTTCCGGCTCCCCGCCCTCGCGGCGCACGATGAAGTGGACGCGGACCAGCGGCCCGTCCGGAAAGAACGGATAGAACGCGCTGATGCTGCCCTTGTAGACCTGCGACAGATACCGGCCGATCGCCTGGCGCACCCGGGTGTCGAACCGCTCGCGCGGGATGTAGGTCAGCACCGAGACGAAGCGGTCGAACCGGTCGCGCCGCGCGAGCACGCGAACCCGCGGCCGCTCCTCGATCTGCATGATCGCCAGCGCGTTCCGGTAAAGCGTGTCCTCGTCGACCTGGAACAGATCGTCGCGCGGATACGTCTCCAGCACGTTGGCGAGCGCCTTGCCGGAATGGCCTTCCGGATCGAAGCCCGCGCGGGTCTTCACGGCGTCCAGCTTGCGCCGGATGTACGGGATGGTGTGCGCGGGCCGCGTGTAGGCGCCGGAGGTGAACAGACCGATGATGCGGAACTCGCCGGACACCTCGCCCGCCGCGTCGAACCGCTTCACGCCGATGTAGTCGAGATGCACGCGGCGATGCACCGTCGAGCGGGCGTTCGCCTTGGTGACGATCAGGGTGCGCGGCTCGTTGAGGAAGGCGCGCACCTCGTCGGACAGCGTGATCGCCTGGCCGCCGCGCAGCAGCACCGGCAGGCTGGGCCGCCGCATCAGCCCGAGCGCCGTATCCGGCACGGGTTCCAGCTCGGAGCCCTTGAGCCTGTAGTCCTGCACGCCCAGCAGCGTGAAGTTGCCGGCCGCCAGCCATTCGAGAAGCTGGATCGCCTCGGCGATATCCTGAACAGGCACCGGCGGCGGATTGGCCTTCAACTCGGCGATCGTGTCGGCGAGCCGCGCCAGCATCGGCTTCCAGTCCTGGACCGCAAGCCGCACGTCGCCCAGCACCCGCTCCAGCGTCTGCACGATCTCGCCGCGCCGGCCTTCATCCTCGACTCGGTCGACATGGATATGGATGAAGCTCTCGCGCAGGCCTTTTGCCCCGCTTCGCGCCGCGGTGGCCGACTTCAGGCGGCCGGCCGCGTCACGCTCCACCGCAAGGATGGGATGCGCCAGCAGGCGAACATTGAGGTCGTTCAGCTCGCCCATCAGCGAATCGACCAGAAATGGCATGTCGTCGTTGACGACCTCGATCACGCCGACCGATTTGAGGCGGCCGTCGGTCGCAGGAGCAGGCGTCACGAAGCGCAATTTCGCTTCGCCGGGCTTGCGCTCGGCGAGAAACGCCCAGGCTTCTCCCGCAAGCTGCGCAAGCTCCTTCGCGTCATAGGCGAGCAGATCCTCCGGCGCGGTGTGGGCGAACAGCAGCGACACGAACGCGGCCGGACCGTCATCCAGCAGCTTCGTGGCGGCGTCGATCAGCGCGCGCGCATCGCGGTCGTATTCGCTGTCGAGCGGGCCTGGAGGTTCGGCTGGGCGGGGGTCATTCATCGCAGCAAAACCCAAAGGAATCGGAGACGTGGAGGGATTGTAGGCTGCCCGGTCAATGTGACAAGGATACCGGGCCATCCGCCCGTCCGAAAAGCGGAGCGCCACAGCGCCCCGCTCATCCCGCATCGCACTGCATCAAGAAGGCATTGCCATGACCGACATGACGATAAAGTCCGTCCGCACCACGCTGATGCGGGTGCCGTGGCCGGACACGCCCTGGCTCAAGGGCCATGCGTTCGGCGACGCGCGGAACATCCTGATGGTCGAGGTCGAGACCCGCGGCGGCATCGTCGGCATGGGCTATCTGTTCTCGTTCCGGCCCGGCCTGCGCACGGTGATCGCGGCTCTGGAAGAAACCATCGTGCCGCGCGTGATCGGCAAGGACGCCACGGCGGTCGAGGGCATCTGGAACGACATCTACAAGACCACCGTGACCTACGGCCGCGGCGGCATCGTGACCATGGCGCAGTCGGCGCTCGACATCGCGCTGTGGGACGCGATCGGCAAGCAGGCCAAAATGCCACTGCACCGGCTGTGGGGCCACGTGCGCCCGCAGATCCCGGCCTACGGCTCCGGCTGCTTCCGCGGTTCCGGCGGCGACGGCATGATCGCCAAGGCGCTGCACTACAAGGAGCGCGGCTTCAAGGCCATCAAGATGCAGATGGCGCACACCGACAACCTGCGCGGCGACGTCGACAACGTGAAGCGGATGCGCGAGGCGCTCGGCCCCGACATGGCGATCATGATCGACATCAACCAGGGCTGGGATGCCGACACCGCCATCGCCCAGGGCCGCAGGATCATGGACTGCGACGTGTACTGGCTGGAGGAGCCGGTGCCGGCCGACGATTTCAAGGGCTACATGCGCGTCGCCGAAGCGCTCGCCGGCATCCGCATCGTCGGCGGCGAGACGCACTTCACGCGCTTCGACCTGCGGCCGTTCTTCGAGAACCCGCGCATCTCGATCCTGCAGCCCGATCCGATGCGCGGCGGCTACACCGACCTGAAGAAGATCGCGGTGCTGGCCGACACCTGGAACATGCAGATGGCGCCGCACCTGTTCCCGGAGCTGAACGTGCAACTGCTGGCATCGATCCCGAACGGCGCGTGGATCGAGGACATGGGCCTGTCGGAGGACCTGTTCGTCGATCCGGTTCCGATCGTGAACGGCACGATCACGGCGCCGGAACGCCCCGGCCACGGACTCGCGTTCAAGCCAGAGATCTTGAAGGATTGCAAGGTGGGGTGAGGCTCGACAGCATCCGGGACCCGGACGTGCCGGATTACGTGCCGGATTCCCTGGCGCTCACGCCACCGGTTTGAGCTTTTT
>CAZGSW010000225.1:0-6773 GCA_964528635.1 uncultured Rhodoplanes sp.
GTCGAGATCACCTCGATGAACCACGGCTTCGCGGTGGACAAGGATTCGCTGCCCGCCAACGTCGAGCAGACCCATGTGTCGCTGTTCGATGGCTCCAACTGCGGCATCGCGCTCAAGGACAAGCCGGTGTTCTCGGTGCAATACCACCCCGAGGCCTCGCCCGGCCCGCGCGACAGCCACTACCTGTTCACGCGCTTCGTCGACCTGATGCGCAGCCGGAAGGCCCGCGCGGCCTGACGCCGTGCGCTACCGGCTCGTCATCTTCGACATTGACGGCACACTGGTCGATTCCTTTCCCTGGTTTGCATCAATCCTCAACGAGGTGGCGGACCGCTACCGTTTCCGCCGCGTCGGGCCGGACGAGATCGAGACGCTGCGCGGGCTCGGCGCTCGCGAGATCGTGCGCACGCTCGGCGTCCCGGCATGGAAGATGCCGCTGATCGCCGCGCACATGCACAAGCGAAAGGCCGGATCGCCGGACGCCATGCGCCTGTTCGAAGGCACGGAACGAATGCTGCGCGGTCTTCACGACTGCGGGGCCGCGCTCGCCGTCGTCAGCTCCGACACCGAGGCCAACGTGCGCACCGCGCTCGGAGCGGAGCTTGCGGCGCTGATCGGCCGTTTCGAGTGCGGCGCCTCGCTGTTCGGCAAGGCGTCGAGATTCCGCAAGGTGCTGGCGGCGGCAGGCTGCGCTCCGGCGGAGGCCATCGCGATCGGCGACGAGATCCGCGACCTGGAGGCCGCCCGCACGGCCGGCGTGGCGTTCGGCGCGGTGGGCTGGGGCTACACCCGGCCGGACGCACTGCAGAGCCGTCATCCCGACGAAATGTTCGATACAATGGAGCAAATCCGCGAAAGGCTGTGCGCCACGGTGCGTTGCCCCCTCGCACCGCGTGCCGTTAGTGGTTAGACACCTCAGGATTGAAAAGCGAAATCATTCCGATGGCCGCCAGACCCACCGAGCCCATCACCTACCTGTTCACCGACGACGGCTCGGTCCCGAACAATCCGCGTCTGCCGTTCGTGATTTATCGCAACGCGATCGACCTCGCCGGAACGCCGAATCCGGAGGACACGATCGAGGCCACGTTCCGCTCCAACGGCTGGGGCGAGATGTGGCGCAACGGCATTTACCCCTACGTGCACTATCACTCGATGATCCACGAAGGCATGGGCGTGGCGCGCGGCCGCGCCCGCGTGCGGTTCGGCGGCTCGAAGGGCGAGGAGATCGAACTGGCGCAGGGTGACGTCGCCGTGCTGCCGGCCGGCACCGGCCACCAGTGCCTGTGGGCGAGCCCGGACCTGTTGGTAATCGGCACCTATCCGCAATCGGGCCGGTTCGATCTCTGCCGCGGCAGCCGCGCCGAGCATACGAAGGCGCTCAAGACCATTCCGACTGTGCCGCTGCCCGACACCGATCCGGTGTTCGGCAAGGACGGGCCGCTGCTTCGGCTGTGGCGTCCGGCATGAGCGCCTCCGACTGGATCTCGTTCTGGGACTCCAGGCACTCGGTCTACGTCAACCGGCGGCATCTCGAGGCGCACTACCGGCGCATCGCCGACGATCTGCTGCGCTACGCGCCGCAAGGCGGCGCGATGCTGGACTACGGCTGCGGCGAGGCGCTATCGCACGGACGCATCGCCGAACGGACATCACGTCTGATCCTGTGCGACGCCGCCCCGGGCGTGCGTGCCGGCCTCGCCTCGCGATTTGCGGATCACGGCAAGATCGCCGTGCATTCGCCCGACGAGGTCGCCGCCCTGCCCGACGCTTCGCTCGACCGGATCGTGATGCACTCGGTGGCGCAATACCTGACGGCGGAGCAACTCGACGAGCGGCTCGCGCTGTTCCGGCGTCTGCTGCGCAGCGACGGCATGCTGGTGCTGGGCGATATCATCCCGCCGAATGTCTCTCCGATACCTGATGCGCTGTCGCTTTTGCGGTTCGGCGCGCGGGAGGGCTTCTTCTTCGCGGCCGGCTTCGGGCTGGTCCGCACGCTGTTTTCCAACTACGCGCGGCTGCGCTCGACGCTGGGGCTCGCGCATTACGACGAGGCCGCGATCACACGCCGCCTCGCCGCCGGCGGATTTGCTTCCGAGCGCGCCGCGCAGAACGTGGGACACAATCCGGCTCGGCTGACGTTTCTGGCGCGGCCGCTGTAGCGCTACTTCGGCTCGATGCCCGCCGCCTTGATCGCCTTGCCGTAGCGGGCGTGATCGTCGGCGATCAGTTTTGCGAACGCGTCGCTGCCGGCATAGGCGGTCTCGAACCCGAACTTCTGCGTCCGCACCTTGACGTCGGGCATCGCCATGATGGCCTCGATCTCCCTGGCGAGCTGCGCCACGATGGCCGGCGGCGTCTTCGCGGGAGCGGCCACGCCGAACCAGATCTCGACGTTGAAGCCGGGCAGCGCGCTTTCGGCAATCGTCGGCGCCTGCGGCAGCGAGCTGGCGCGCTTGAGCGAAGCGACCGCGAGCACCTTGGCCTTGCCGGCCTGAACATGCGGGATCAGCGCCACCGGCGTCGCCCACATCAGCGGCACACGGCCGGCCAGCACGTCGGCGAGGCCCGGCCCGGTGCCGCGGTAAGGCACCGCGGTGATGTCCACATTGGCGGCCGCGTTGAACATCAGATTGGCGAGATGGTGCGGCGTGCCGACACCCGGGATCGCAATCTGCAGCGGCGACTTCTTCGCAAGCTCGATCACACCCCTGGCGTCGTTCGCGGCAACGGAGGGATGAGCGAACATCATCAGCGGCGACACCGCGACCTGCGCAACCGGCGCGAAATCGCGCGTAACCTCGAACGGCACGCCCTTGTTCAGCCATTTCGAAATGGCGGCGGAACTCTCCATCAGCAGCAGCGTGTGGCCGTCCGGCGCGGCCTTGGCGACGCTGTCGGTGCCGACCGTGCCGCCCGCGCCGGTGCGGTTCTCCACCACCACGCTGACCTTCAGCCGCTCCTGCAGCTTCTCCGCGACCAGCCGGCCGATCGCGTCGACGCCGCCACCGGCGGCAATCGGCACCACCAGCGTGATGGAGCGGGACGGATTGAGCTGGGCCGCTGCGGGCAGCGCGGCAACCGAAGACAGGATCACGGCAAGCAGAGCGCGGCGCGCAAACGGCATGGTTTCCTCCCGGCTGTTATTTCCGGAACGGTAGCGCGGCGAATACGGCGAAGGCAATGCAGCCTCAGCCAAGCGGGATTGCAACGCCCGCGACCTTGCGGGAGCCGCGCGAAACGGCGCACACTCCGGCCGAATTCTGGTGCCGGGAGTGAAAGCAATGAACCGTCATGTCGGAAACCTGCGCAACGACAGCCGCGCATGGATCGAGGTCCCCGCGGACGACAACGGCGACGCCATGATCGCCGCGATGGCGGAGGCCGGCGTCGAGTACGTGTTCTTCACCTCCGGCTCGGAGATCGGCTTCTACCAGGAGGCGATCGCCAAGGCGCTCGCAAAGGGCCGCAAGGCGCCGAAGCTGATCACCGTCACGCACGAGCACGCCAGCCTCAACGCCGCGCTCGGTTATGCCGCGGTGTCGGGCAAGCCGGCGGTGACCGCCGCGCATGTCGACTGCGGCACCCAGCACTACGGCGGCGCGGTGCATACCGCGTTCCACTCCGGATTGCCGGTGATGATCACCGGCGGCGGCTCGCCGACGAGCTATCCCGGCAGCGGCGTGTTCGGCCATCGCGACGGCGGCGGCCACATCTGGCTGCAGCAGAGCTTCGACCAGAACTCGATCGTGCGGCAGTACACCAAGTGGGATCACCGCATGCAGATGCAGGACAACGCGGGACTGATGATCTCGCGTGCGCTGCAGGTGGCCTGCACCGAGCCGAAGGGTCCGGTGTATCTGACGCTGCCGCGCGAGGTTTCGCTGGCGAAAATCAACGGCGCGAAATTCCCGGCCATGGACCAGCTTGGCGTGGCGCGGCCTGCCGCGCCCGACCCGGACGGCATCCGCGAAATCGCGAAGCGGCTGATCAAGGCGCAGAACCCCTACGTGCTGGTGGCGAAATCGGGACGCAATCCGGCGACGGTCCCTGCCCTGGTGCGGCTGTGCGAGCTGCTCGGCCTGCCGGTCGCGCAATCGGGACTGCGCGCCTACCAGTGCTTCCCGCTCAACCATCCGCTCTACATGAGCGAGGCGCCGCTCAAGGACGCCGACGTGCTGCTGTGCCTCGACGTCGACATCCCCTGGTTCGCCGACACCAACCCGCCGCCGGACACAGCGTGGGTCGCGATCACGGACGTGGAGCCGTCGAAGCGGCGCGTCCCGACCATGGAGTTCACCGCCGACCTCCGTCTCACCGCCGACGCACTTGCTGTGATCGAGGCGCTGGAGGCGGAGGCGCGCAAGCTCATCACGCCCGAGGACACACGACGCTTCGCCGCCCGCGTGGCAAAGTGCGCCGAGGCGTCGGCCAAGCGCCGCAAGGCGCTGGCCGACGATGCGAAGTCGCGCGCCAATAAGACGCCGATCGACGGCAAGTGGCTGTCCTACAACATCGGCCAGGTTCTGGACGACAACTGCATCCTGTTCGACGAGACCATCGCGCTGAACCAGGTGCACGACTATCTCAACATCTCGCAGCCCGGCGCCTACTTCCACAACCCGGCCTCGAGCGGCGGCTGGACGCCGGGCGCCGCCTTCGGCGCCAAGCTCGCCGCTCCCGACAAGGACGTGATCGCGGTGTCCGGCGACGGCTTCTACATGTTCGGCACGCCGATCCACGCGCTGTGGGCGGCGAAGCACTACAAGGCGCCGTACATGTCGGTCGTGTACCAGAACCGCAGCTACTCGACCGGCACGCTGCGCATCAACCGCGTCTATGGCGCGGACAACAGCTTCGCCGCCAAGGCAAACTACGACGGCGGCTATTTCGATCCGCCGATCGACTTCGCCAAGGAGGCGGAAGCCGCGGGCTGCTACGGCGAGAACGTCACCGACCCGGCACAGGTGGAAGCGGCGCTGCGCCGCGGCCTGAAGAGCATCCGCGAGGGCACGCCGGCGGTGATCTCGGTCTGGCTGCCGCGATTGCTGCAGAACGATTAGCCGAACTGGATCAAATGGCCATTTGATAGCTATATTTGGCGCATGGGCACCCACAGCGTGGCAGACGCCAAGAACAAGCTCTCCGAACTGATCGACCGCGCGCTCCAGGGCGAGCACGTCGTGATCACGCGGCACGGGACACCCGTAGTCGAAATGAAGCCTGTCTCGAAGCCGCAGCGTCAGATGACCCAGGCCGACCTGGACTGGCTGAAGTCGCGCCGCACCGGTCGGCTGTCGCCCAGCGAGGACGCGGCAGGCCTGGTCAGGACAATCCGGGACGAGGGTCCGTGAGCGTGCTGATCGCGCTGTTTTTATCCCTGGCACGGATTTGAAGACATGTCCCCACGCATCGCGATCCTCGGCGCCGGCGCGAACGGAAGCTGCATCGCGGCCGACCTGATCGAGGACGGCCGCGACGTGACGCTGATCGATCCCTGACCCCAAGAGGATCCCGGATATCCGCTGGAGCCGATCTTCGGTCTGACCGGGGCCGAGCTGGCGGGCTCCAACTTGCGTGCTCGTCTCAAATTTGACGTGAACCGAAGCGGTTGCTCAACCGACCCAATCCTATCGGGCCACGATTCAACGGAGGCGACGATGGGCTACCATAGACAGGCAATCGGAATCTTTGCGCGCTCAGCGTGATAGGCGCGACGATGGGGAGCGCATCGGCGCTCAGCATCAGGATTACCCCGATCTGGCCGAAGGCCGAACATCAGAAGTCGTTCGACAAGCCGGTCAAACCGTCAAAACCTTTCAGGAAAATGCCGGACCCGACGGAGTCCAGCCGACAACCGTCACCGCTGGACAAATGGATTGGTCCGGGCTGGTGGAAGAACTAGCGGCAGATTTGTCCGCTGTGTTCAAGCTGGCGCGGGATATCCGGGGCCAGCTTACGGGCGGCCCGCGATGGCAGCGTCACCGGCCTTGCGGCCACGTCTGCCTGCGCGCCCAGACCGCGACGACCGCACCGTGCGACGGAACCGCCTGCTCCACCACGAGGTCGAACCGCTGCGAGCGCTCGGCGATAGCGCGCAGCCTGGCGATATCGATCGGGTAATAGCCGTTCGAAATCGCTATCAGGTGCGACGCCGTGGTGTCCGCCATCCACCGCTCGACCTGCCGGCCGAATGCGCCGTCGAGGTCGGGGCCGCCATGTCCGAAGTCGTCGATCCTGGCCGGGCAGCGGCACCGCACCGTCATCAGCCAGGTCAGGGTGTAGAGGTGATCGTGGTGGGCGGCGAGCACGCCGATACGCGGCGCCGCGCCGACTGCCGGGAGGTAAACGTCCGACAGGTCGAATTCGCTCGGCCCGGGCGTCTGGATGGCATGGATCTTCGCCTGCGTGTCCGGAGCGATGCCAAGCGAAATGCCGGCGAGCAGGATGACGGCCACCGTGGCCCCGGCGGTTCGCATCATGGCGGACAGCCGCATGTAATCCAGCACGCAGGCTGCGCCAGCGCCGGCGCAGACCCAGAACAGCGGGATGAAGGAGGTCAGAAACCGCGCCTGATGGTTCGGATGAACCAGCACCGCCGCCATGCACACCGCCACGACGAAGAACGGCGCACGGTCGGCGGCGCGGAACCGGCCGGTCTGCAGGGCCGCGATCGTCGCAAGCACCATCGTCAGGATCGCCATCCACGGCGCGACGACAAAGCCTTCGGCGAAGCCCTTCCAGTAGGTCAGCACCGCGTTGTATGGATCGTG
>CAZGSW010000226.1:0-4809 GCA_964528635.1 uncultured Rhodoplanes sp.
CGGCACCGGCGGCAAGGTGATCCGCGAGATCGTCGAGAAGACCGGCGCCAAGATCAACGTCGAGGACGACGGCACCGTGAAGGTCGCTTCGGCCGACGGCGAATCGATCCGCGCCGCGGTGAACTGGATCAAGTCGATCGCCTCCGATCCGGAGATCGGCCAGATCTACGAAGGCACGGTGGTCAAGACCATGGACTTCGGCGCATTCGTGAACTTCTTCGGCGCCAAGGACGGCCTCGTCCATATCAGCCAGCTTGCGGCGAACCGCGTGCAGAAGACCACCGACGTCGTCAAGGAAGGCGACAAGGTCAAGGTCAAGCTGCTCGGCTTCGACGAGCGCGGCAAGGTTCGTCTCTCCATGAAGGCGGTCGACCAGGAGACCGGCGAAGACCTTGATGCCAAGCGCAAGGCCGAGGGCGGCGACCAGCCGCCGCAGGAGGCGTCGGGCTCCTGACCTGACCCGCAACATTGCCGGAAAATCGAAAGGGCGCCTGCGGGCGCCCTTTCTCGTTGCGGTGACCGGATGCGGTTCCATCACGCAATCCGTATTTCTGTGACACCAGTCACATCGAATTTCGACAGGCAGCACCTATGTTCTGACCATGCAAGGAGCTCGATGGAGCTCCCCGGCGACAAAAGGGACCAGCCATGACAACCGCACTGCAAGGCGCCGAATGTCCCGCCGCCCATCCCGCCTGGACCAGCTTCGTTCCGAGCTTCTCCGAATTCTGCGAGGGCGAGCGCGACGAAATCGAATTCTGCGCACGCGAGCATCGCGACCATTCCCGCACGCATCGCGACGACCTTGAAGACCTCAGCTTCAGCCGCGCCGAGGCCTATCGCACGGCCCTGATTGGCCGGCCGGTCTGATTCTTCGTCATCCGCTTCGTCATCCCCTGCACCCTGCCCGTCTGCGACCACGTCCGGACGGGCATTTTTTTGCCTATCTGCCGCACACCGGGCGGGCTAACCTTGCACGATCCGATTTCGCCGGCGCACAGATGGCACAGTCTCCGGTTCAACCACGGCCGCATCTGCTTTCGGCTTTTCCCGAAACGCTCGCGGCACAATTGTTCGCAAGCGCCCGGCGCGTGACGCTGGCTGCGGATCAGGTGCTGTTTCTCGCGGGCGACCCGGGCGACGGCTGCTACCGCGTCGAGCAGGGCCTCCTGAAGGTCAGCATCGTCGGGCCATCGGGCGCCGAGCGCATCCTCGCCATCCTTGGCCCCGGCGCGATTGTCGGAGAGCTGTCGACCATCGACGGGCTGCCGCGTTCGGCATCGGTGACGGCGGTGCGCGATGCGGAGCTGAACTTCATCAGCCGCACATCATTCGAGGCGATCGCCGAGCGGCATCCCGAGGTCTACAAGCATATGGTGACTTTGCTGGCGGCACGGCTGCGCGACACCGACGGCGTGCTGGCCGCCGGGAGTTTCCTGCCGCTGAAGGGCCGCGTGGCGCGCGCGCTGCTCGATCTTGCCGAGGCGTTCGGCCATCCGGTCGGTCAGGGGCGCCTGCTGATCCGGCAAAAGGTCAGCCAGAGCGACGTCGCGGCCATGGCCGGCATCGCCCGCGAGAACGTGAGCCGAATTCTCAACGAATGGATACGGCTGAAGCTCATCAGCCGCCTTTCCGGCTATTACTGTCTTGAAGACCGCGCCAGGCTGGAAAGCGAAATCAAGCTCTGAGATCAGCGGCGGGTGCGTGGCGACGGCCACAGCGCGCTCGCCAGATTTGCGAGCGACAACGGCGCGTAGCGGAACACGACCTTGCGGCGGCCGCCTGGCACTTCGACGCCGCGGAACAGCACGTCCGCCCGCAGGATGCGCGCCGCCCGGCCGTCGATCTCGGCGACCCATCCTGGATAATAGCTTTCGTGCAGGACCAGCATGCCGCCCTGCTGAGATTCGACCGCGATCTCGATCCGGTCCGGCCGCCAGGAAACAATCCGTACCGAGCCGCTCGTCGATCCGAGACCTGCGTAATGGCCCGATGGGGGCGTTTCGATGTCGATCAGCACCCGGTCGCTGGAAGGACTGTCGTAGAGCTCCCCGGCCATGTTGAGGGGTTCCGCGGCAGCGAGGTGCACCCGATCGCTGAACATCAGGCGCGGCATCGGATTGCGGAGCCGGTAGACCCAGAGCCCGGGTCCGCCTTTCAGCAGTTCGACCACCGGCCTTTTCCTGAGCTTCGGCACCTGCTCAATCGGCCGATCGAGCACGACGTATTCCAGGCCGAGCGCACGCGCCAGCGCGCAATCGTAGCCCGGGAACGTCGGAGGGAAGCTGCGCTGCTCCGACAGGTAGGTCGTTTCGCCAGGCGCGACCAGGCGATCGTACAGGCCGATCCGGAGCGGGTTGTAACCGTTGATCGCTTCCAGACCGCGAACCATGGCCGCATTTTGCCACGCACCGCCGGCCCCCATGATCTCGACCCGGGGGCGCTCGCCGTTTCGCTGCCGTTGCCGTATTTCCTGCTCCAGCAGTTTGAGGACCTCGGCGTCCTCTCCTGACGGTTGCTCGAGCACGGCATAGTGGCTGCGATCCTCGCCGTTCAAGCGGGAGCTGCCGTTCCACCACAGCAGCTCTCCGGCAGCGAGCCCGACCGCAAGCACCGCAGCCCATTGGCGGGCAGCCGCCGTCTTCCGTCCCAGCACCAGGATCGCGACTGCGACCAGCGGAAACGGTGCCGTCCGCAGTATCTCCAGCGCTGCGGACCCTGCGCGGCCACTGCGTCCGGAGAAGATCACGGCCCATACCATGATCGCGAACGTTGCGGCGATGACGACTCCGCTCAGCAAAAGACGGCGGCGCGGCAGGCCATCGCGCACGTAGTCACTCAGCAGGTAGCCGGCGAGGATCGCGAGCACGGCCAGGAATACAAAGTTGCCGTCGACCGGACGGCGAAACAGGCTGATGCCCGGCACCCAATCGAACACCAGCGCGAACACCGGCGTGTAGCGTCCGAGCATGTAAATCAGCGATGCAATCAGGATCGCGCTCAGCAGGATACGGCCGCGCCGCCACAACCCGCCGCCGACGATGCCGAACCAGAGCAGCAGGACGACCGGCACTGCGCCGACGAACAGATAATTGAACGATGAGTCGACCGCGGCGACCGCGGGCTCGGTTTCATAGTTCGGCCCCCATGGCGGAAACTGATGGGAGCCGAATATGTTCGGCACGAGCATGGTGGCGAGGTTTGCCGGATAGAGCGACGCCTCCAGTGCGCGCTCCAGCGCGGCGTGCGGCCGGTTCGACAGCGTTGCAAACTGGAGGGTGAGAAGCGCGGGCAAGGCGACCAGAGCGGCGCCGGTAACGGTCATGATGCCGATCACAGGCACCCGCTCGGCCAGATATCGCCGGGGATGTTCGGCGACCACGATCTCGCGCACCGCAACTGCCATCAGCACAAAGCAGAACAGCATCGCGATCTGGTTGCGCCCCAGCGCCAGCGCCGCCGCTACGATGCCGAACAGGATCGCGGCGGCGATCAAGCGGCGCTGCAGGGCGAGCTGAAGCAGCAGCAACGCAATCGGAAACAGCGCATACACCAGGATCGTGCCGGTGTGCTGCATCCGGCTCGATGCGCAGGCGCCGAACATGAACACGACAGCGGCAAGCACGCAGGCAGCAGGCGGCCATTGCACGCGCCAGCCGATCGCGCACACCGCAAGCCCGCCGGCCAGAAGCTGCAGATAGATGGCCAGGTCGAACGCACGCATCGACGGCGCCGGGTCGAACAGCGCCCAGATCAGGAACACCGGCGCGAACACCAGCGATTGCGGGTCGGCGATGCTGGGATGACCGCCGTAATGATAAGGATTCCAGAACGGCGTCGATCCGGAATGGATCGACGCCGCGAGAAAGCGAAAGAAAGCGTAGAACTGGTTCTTGGAGTCCCACGGAATTACGACGTCGGACGCCATTCGCCACGCCACCGCGGCGGACCAGACGGCGACGGCGGCTCCAGCGGCGACGGCAAACCCCGCCACCCGTCCGCTTGCAAAAAGCGGATGCAGGCGCGGCTCGCCCGTAACGGGCATAGCGTCGCTGTCAGCCTGCTGCGCAGGATGTCGTTCAGCCCCCGGCATGTGCCGCCCGGCGCAGGCGCGCATGCCACGGCATTCGAAGCATGCCGTTCAGTCTCTCCCAGACGCGCCTGCAAGCGTGTTAATCCGCCATTTGGCGCGCAGCCCCAATCCTCCGCAGGATAGCGGATTCGGTCAGCAGGAAAAGCGGATTGATCAGGCCGCCGAGCGTGTTGCGGCGTTCCGGCCGAACATTTCGGTGATGAGGTGACCGAGCGCGACGAAGTCGCCTTTGCGGGGCGAGGTCCGCCGCCAGGCCAGACCGATGGTGCGGCCAGGCGCCGGGGCGGCGAATTGCAGGAGCTTGATGCGGTCGTCCCGCACCTCGACGTTGACGGCAACGCGCGGCAGCAACGTCATGCCGTAGCCGTTCGCCACCATCTGCATCACAGTGGTCAGGCTCGTGGCGCCGAGCCGCGCATCGCCATGCGCGCTCGCGCAATAGGCGAGAGCCTGATCGCGCAGGCAATGGCCTTCTTCCAGCAGGATCAGCCGCTGCGGATCGATATCGGCTGCGCTGACCCTGACCGAGATGCTTCGCGGGTCGGAGGCTGGCACCGCAAGGACAAAAGGGTCCTCGAACATCGGCAAGGTTGCAAGCTCGGGCCTCTCGACCGGCAACGCGAGCAGCACCACGTCAAGGTCGCCACCGACGAGTTCATCGAGCAACCCCTGGGTCTGGGTCTCGCGCAACTCCACGCGAAGATCCGGATAGCGGT
>CAZGSW010000226.1:4909-6577 GCA_964528635.1 uncultured Rhodoplanes sp.
GCTCAAAACAATCCAATTGGACTTATTCCGATCTGGCTTCTAGACCAGTACCAGCGCGGCGTCTGGCAAGGCTTGCGGAACTCCGCATTGGCCCAAGTCACACCCCAAGGAGAGCGCCCGGGATTTCATCAGCGATCCCATCCAGACGTCATCACAACGACAAAAGCAGAAATTTCAGAACGCGATCGGAGAGAAACATGGACGCAAAGACTGACGACAAGAGCGCAGGCCAGTGCCCGTTCAGCGGTGCCAGCCGCGAACGCAGCAACCGCGATTGGTGGCCAAACCAGCTTGATATTTCGGTTCTGCACCAGCATTCGGCCCTGTCCAATCCGCTGGGCAAGACGTTCGACTACGCTGACGAATTCAAGACGCTGGACTACGAAGCCCTGAAGGACGATCTGCGCAAACTGATGACGGATTCGCAGGACTGGTGGCCCGCCGACTTCGGCCACTACGGCCCGCAGTTCGTCCGCATGGCCTGGCACGCCGCCGGCACCTACCGCCTGAGCGACGGCCGTGGCGGCGCCGGCCGCGGCCAGCAACGCTTCGCTCCGCTCAACTCCTGGCCGGACAACGTCAACATCGACAAGTCGCGCCGTCTGCTGTGGCCGATCAAGCAGAAATACGGACAGAAGATTTCCTGGGCGGACCTGCTCATCCTCACCGGCAACGTGGCGCTGGAGACCATGGGTTTCCGCACCTTCGGCTTCGCCGCCGGCCGCGCGGACACCTGGGAACCCGACCACGACGTGAACTGGGGGTCGGAGAACGCATGGCTGACCCATCGTCCCCTCGATAAATTCGACAATCCGCTCGGCGCCACCGAGATGGGCCTGATCTACGTCAATCCGGAAGGCCCGAACGCCAACGGCGATCCCGTTTCCGCGGCCTTGTTCATCCGCGAAACCTTCAAGCGCATGGCGATGGACGACGAGGAAACCGTTGCGCTTATCGGCGGCGGCCACACCTTCGGCAAGACTCACGGCGCCGCTCCCGAGTCCCACAAGGGACCGGATCCCGAATCGGCCGACCTGGAAGCGCAGGGCCTGGGCTGGGCCAGCAACTACGGCACCGGACACGGCGCGGATGCCGTCGGCAGCGGCATCGAAGTCACCTGGACGCAGACTCCGGCGCAGTGGAGCAACTTCTTCTTCGAGAACCTGTTCAAGTACGAATGGGTGCAGACCCGCAGCCCCGGCGGCGCCATCCAGTGGGAGGCCAAGGATGCCGAGGCCGTCATCCCCGATCCGTTCGATCCGTCGAAAAAGCGCAAGCCGACCATGCTGACCACCGATCTGTCGCTGCGTCTCGACCCGATCTACGAGAAAATCTCGCGCCGCTTCCTGCAGAATCCGCAGGCCTTTGCCGAAGCGTTCGCCCGCGCCTGGTTCAAGCTGACGCATCGCGATCTGGGCCCACGCTCGCGCTATCTCGGCCCTGAGGTGCCCAGGGAAGAGCTGGTCTGGCAGGATCCGATGCCCGAGGTGGATCATCCGCTGATCGACGATTCCGACATCGCCGCGCTCAAGGCCAAGGTGCTGGCCTCGGACCTGACGGTGTCCGAACTGGTCAGCACGGCATGGGCGTCGGCCTCCACCTTCCGCGGCGGCGACAAGCGCGGCGGCGCCAACGGCGCGCGCATCCGCCTCGCGCCGCAGAAGGACT
>CAZGSW010000227.1:0-4184 GCA_964528635.1 uncultured Rhodoplanes sp.
AGTTCGCGGATATATGGGTAGCGAATGTCAAATCCGCTCCACTAGCAGCAACGGGACGAAAGTGCGATCACCAGGCGCTCCTCGTCCGTCATCGGCGGATCGTCGTCGCCGCGCGCCTCCCGGCGCTGGTCCTGCGTGACCGGTTCGTCGGCCTCGGGCGGATCGGCCGGCAATCCCGCTCGCTGCATCTCGGCACGCCTGACATTCGTCGCCGCGCGGTCGATATCGAGCGTGTCGCCGCGAAACACGATGCCGTAGTCCCGCTCCGCCGATTCGCGCGAGACGTAACCCTCGCTCACGTCCCATGCCACCTTGTCGATGTCGCGATCCAGCGGCGATCCGAACCCGCCGCCGCCGCCCGACTGCTTCATGTAGGCGTCGCCGGGATGCAGCACGTGGTTGAACGTCTTGCCGTTGCCAAACCGCTGCTCGCCCTCGGTGCCGAAGCGGTACAGGGCGACGCCGTTGCCCATCGCCGACAGGCCGCCGAACAATCCCCACGGCCGGCATTTGACGCGATCGATCTGGGCGTTGAACCGGATGTCGTCGCGCGCCTGCACGATGATCTCGGTCCCGAGGCCGCCGCGGAACCTGCCGGCGCCGCCGGAGTCCTGCCGCAGCGCATAGCGCTCGACCAGCATCGGAAACTTGGATTCGATCTGCTCGCACGGCGGATTGTGGGTGTCGCCGTCGTTGATGGCGACCGTTGCCGACATGCCGTCGCTGTCGTGCTTGGCGCCCCAGCCGCCGCCGATCAGTCCGTTGAACACGAACAGGCTGCCGTCCTGGTTTCGCTTGCCGTTGGTCCGCGTGATGACCAGATCGGCATGGTGGCCGGCGACGATGCGGTCGGGGATGGCCGGCGCCAGCGCCTTGAAGATCGTGTCGATCACCGTCATCGGATAGACCATCCACATCCGCATCGCGGACGGCCGCACCGCACTCACAACCCGGCCCGGCGGCAGCATGATCTCCACGCCGCGGAACTGGCCGTCGTTGATCGGCAGGTCGAGCGGTGAGGTCAGGCATTTGAACGCCACCTGGCAGCACGAGATGCCGGCCGTCTCGCCGGAGTTGTAGAAGCCCGAGACCTGCTCGGCGACCTTCGTGAGATCGACCTTCATGGTGTCGCCGCGAACCTCGACGCGGACGCGGATCGGAACGCGCCTTCCGACCGAGACGCCGTCGTCGTCCATGAAGGACTCGGCCTCGTAAACCCCATCGGGAATCTCGCGCACGCGGGCACGGGCACGCTGCTCGCTCTGCTCCATGATCGCGCGGATCGACAGCAGCACCGGCTCGCGGCCGTACTTCTCGATCATCTCGAGGAAGCGCCGCTCGCCCATCTTCACCGCGGCGATCTGGGCGCGCAGGTCGCCCATCGCGCGATCGGGCGCTCGCACGTTGATGCGGACGATGGAGAAGATGTCCTCCACCGGCTTGCCTTCGGAGTAGATCTTGACGATCGGAACCTGCAGCCCCTCCGAGTAGATGTCGGTGGTGATGCCCTGCAAGGTGCCGCCGACGTCCGGCCAGTGCGCCATGCAGCACGAAAATCCGACTACCTTCCCCTGGTGGAACACCGGCACGGTGAACGTCATGTGGTTGAGGTGGCTGCCGGTGATGTAGGCGTCGTTGGTCAGGTACACGTCGCCCGGCTTCATGCCGTCGAGACCGAAGTGCTTGATCTTCTCCTTGACCGTGTAGCTCATGCCGCGGATGAACATCGGCAGGCCGATACCGATCGACAGCGTGTTGCCTTCCGCATCGAACAAGCCAACGGTGAAATCCAGCGCCTCGTAGATCACCATGTTGTACGCGGTGCGCATCAGGATGGTCTTCATCTCCTCCGTCGCCGCGATCAGCGAGTGACGGACGATTTCGGTGACCACCGGATCGGCGCGCAGCGCGGATGTCTCGGCCATCCCCTTGCTGGACATCTCGTTCATGGTCAGGACCGCTTCACTTCGATGACGAGGTTGCCGAGCGCATCGACGGTGAGAACGTCGCCGGGATGCAGGACCGTGGTGGAGGCATATTCCTCGACCAGCGCCGGTCCGCGGATGACGTTTCCGGCCTTGAGCAGCCCGCGCTTGAACGTCGGAGTGGTGCCGAATCCGCCGCCATCAGCGAAATAAACCGGACGGCTGCCGCTTGCGGCCGCGGAAGGATCGCTCCCGCCGACTTCGATCGGCTCATACGCGGGCTTGCGCAGCACGCCGCTGACAGCGCTGCGCAGGCTGACGATCTCCGCCCCCTCTTTGGGAGAGGCATAGCCGTAGCGTTGCTCGTGCAGCGCATCGAAATGCCGCTTGAAGGCGGCGCGGTCCTGATTGCGGAACACATCGAGAGGAACGTCGACCGTGACCGCATGCTCCTGACCGACGTAGCGCATGTCGGCCGAGCGCGCGATCACCATGTCCTCGATCCTCAGTCCCTTTTGCGTCATGCGCACGCGGCCTTCGCTCTCCATCCGGTCGAAGATCGATTCCATCTCGGCGAATGACGAGTGTGCGAGGCCCTGGAACCAGGTCACCACGAAGTCGCGCCGCATGTCCGCGCCCAGCATGCCGTAGGCCGAGAAGTGCCCCGGCGCGCGCGGCACGATCACTTTGGCGATGCGAAGCTCACGCGCGATCATCGCGGCGTGCAGCGGACCGGCTCCGCCGTAGGAAATCAGCGCAAAGTCCGCCGCATCGAGACCACGCTCGGTGGTGACGCCGCGGACCACGTGCGACATGGTGATGGTGGCGATCTTGAGGATGCCGTCGGCCGCCGCGGTCACGTCGATGCCGAGCGGCTTCGCGACGCGATCGGTCAGAGCGGCACGGGCGCGATCGGCATCGAGCTTCATGTCGCCGCCGAGGAAGCGGTCAGGCGCGAGGCGGCCCAGCACGAGATTGGCGTCGGTCACGGTCGGCTCGCGTCCGCCGCGACCGTAGCAGACCGGACCGGGATCGGCGCCGGCGCTCTCCGGACCGACGTGCAGCGAGCCGGTCGCATCGACCAGCGCGATGCTGCCGCCGCCGGTGCCGACCTCCTGGATGTCGATCATCGGGATCTGCACCGGCAGCCCGGTGGCGTAGCCGCCGATCATCGAGCTTCCGGTCATCAGCACCTGGCCGCGGTGGATCACGCCGGCCTTCGCGGTGGTGCCGCCCATGTCGAACGCGATGGCGCTGGCGAGACCGATCCGGTCGCACAGCGCCTTCGATGCCGTGACGCCTGCCGCAGGCCCCGACTCCAGCATGCGGATGCAGGATTGCTGCGCCTCGGAAATATCGAACAGGCCGCCGTTCGACTGCACCATCAGCACGGTGCCGCCGAACCGCTCGCCCTCGATATGCCGGCGCAGCTCGTCGAGATAGGCGCGCACGCGCGGCCCGACATAGGCGTTTGCGGCGGTGGTCGAGGTGCGCTCGAACTCGCGGTACTCCTGCGACAGCTCGTGCGAAGCGGTGACGAACAACTGCGGATACTTCGCCTCGATCAGCCGCTTGGCGAGCAACTCGTGATCGGGATGGCGATAGGAGTGCAGGAACAGGATCGCGATCGCCTCCGCCCCCTTTTCAACGGCAGCGGCGGCGGCGGCAAGAACCTGCGCCTCGTCGAGCGGCAGCAGGACGCGGCCCTGCCAGTCGACACGCTCGGCGATCTCGAACCGCAGTGCGCGGTTGATCAGCGGCTCGTGCTTGCGGAAGAACAGATTGTAGGATTCCGGCCGGTTGATGCGGCCGATCTCGTAGACATCGCGGAAGCCGCGCGTGGTCAGCAGCGCACAGCGTGCGCCCTTGCGCTCCAGGATCGTGTTGATCGCAACCGTCGATCCGTGCAGGAACAGCTCGGTGTCGGCGAAACTCCCGCGCGCGCTGTCCAGTCCGCTCTGGATGCCCTGAACGATCTTCGACGGAGTCGTCAGCACCTTGCCGAGACTGAGCTCCCCGGTGGTGTCGGAGAACACCGCAACGTCGGTGAAGGTGCCACCGACGTCTGCGGAAATCCGAAGCGTCCGGTCGTGAGGCGCAGGTGTGTCCAGCAAGCGTTTCTCCGCAGCCGCGTTTCGATTTTATTGTTCGGTCCGAGATTGGCATGCTGGCGCGAACCCGCGCCAATTCAAATTGGTCCGTCTGCCATAACCCCGGCCCGGAAACGTGCGATCCCGCGTCATCGCGTTGGGCAACGGA
>CAZGSW010000227.1:4284-6527 GCA_964528635.1 uncultured Rhodoplanes sp.
GCGTGAGAGTGGTGCCGCAAGAGGGATTCGAACCCCCGACCCCGTCATTACGAATGACGTGCTCTACCGACTGAGCTATTGCGGCGGAATTCCCGCCTAGATAGCGCCCACAGCCCGGCCAAGCAAGGATCGATCCTGCCGGGCCGCGGCCCCTCTATTTCGGGGAACGCAGCCGCCGCACCGCATCGGGCGGGAGCTGGGGCTCCCGTTCGGGCTGCGGGTCCGGTCCGGGATCGTCGGGCGCATGGACCAGCGGGATCACAGCCTCGACCCGCGGTGTCCGGGACGGCGCGGCGCGCGACGGCGGCTCGATTTCCGCCACCGGTGCAGGAGCGGGAGCGGCCTCCCCGGCCTCGGCCGGTTCAGGCGCAGGCGCGGGCGGCGGCGCCGGTTCGGAGATCTCGATCACATCGCGGTGCTCGCCAAGTTCGGCCAGCGGCACGCGCCATTGAAACGCATCCAGCCGACCGCTGACCGGCGACAGCGGCATCCAGCGGTCCGACACGAACCCGTCCGCGGTCCAGGCCGGATCCTTCGCGGCGTTGAGCGCACGCGCCATCCATTCGCGGGCGCGTCCCTCGTCCGCGCTCTCGCGCCGCTCGAGCTCCGCCATCAGCGCCGCAACGCGCTGTGTCGGCTCCCGCAGCAGCGGCGCAAGCGCGCTCCGCACCACGGCGAACTCCTGCGCGTCGAGTGCCGCACGCGCCACCGCGATCGCACTCTCGGCGTGACCTTGCGCTTTTGCCGCCAGAGCCTGCATGCGGGTCAGCCGGTCGCGGGCCGACTCGCCCGAATGCAGGTGCGCGTACGTGTCGGCAAGGTCCGGATGAGGATTGGCCGTCCAGGCCGACTCGACGAGACGGCTCGCCTTCCTGATGTCGCCGCGCTGGCCGAGCAGATGTGCTGCAAGGTCCACCGCCGGCACCAGATCGGGCGCCAGCTTTGCCGCCTCAAGGGCGAGCGCACGCGCACGATCGGGCTCCGTTTCCTCGATGGCGAGCGCACGCGCCGTCAGCAGCACGGCGCGCTGACGCCGGTACGCCGCCTTGTCAACGAGACCGTAGCGGCTGTTGCGATCCAGCGCGGCAAGCGCGCCGGTCCAGTCTCCGGCAGCCGAGCGATATTCCAGCACGGCCTGCCCGGCCCAGGTGAGCGAAGGCGCCGCCTTGGCCGCCTCCTCGGCATAGCCGCGAGCCGCCTCGCCGTCGGCGCGGCGCTGCGCCTCGACGTAGAGCCCGCGCAGTCCGAGCAGCTTGGTGTCGTTGCGCTCCGCCATCGCGCGGAAGGCGAACTCCGCTTCCGTGCGATTGCCCGCGAGCTGCGCACATTGCGCATGCAGCAGCAGCGCGAGCGGCTCGCCCGGCGCGATCCGCTCCGCCTCGTCGGCAAACTTGCGGGCGGCCTTGGCGTCGCCGGCCCCCACTGCCACCAGCCCCTTTGAAATTGCGAGATAGCCGCGGACGCCCCGGCGGTGGCCGAGAGCCATCGAAATCAGATCCGGCGAACGCAGCACCGTGCGGATCATGGACCAGACGAACAGAACCGTCACGACCACGAACGCGACCGCCACCGCGAGGACCATCACCGAAGTCTCGATGCGATAGCCCTGCCAGGTAACGGCAACGTCGCCGGGGCGGTCGGCAAGCCAGACCACGCCCAGCGCGATCAGCGCGACAAACGCAAGGAACAGGAACACACGGATCATATCGGTATGACCCTATGGGTTGCCTGACAGCGCGGAAAGAGTGTCGGCGGCGAGCTTGCGGCTGGCCTCCGCCGCCTGATCGCGGGCGCGCGCTCTGGCGATCCAGTTGGCGGCCGGAGCCCGGATCTCGGCCGGCAGTTTGTCGAGTTCGGCGAGCGCCCCCGCAATGTCCGCTCCGGCGGCGCGGGCCTCGACGCGCGAAAGTATTGCACGGACATCTTCGCCCTCGACGGCGTCGAGGGGACGAATCCGCACCAGCTTCTCCGCGTTGGCCTGAAGCCGATCAAGAAATCCGCCTTCGCGTTTGGCCGCACCAGCGGTGCGATACAGCGCGGGCATCAGGGCAACAAGCTCGCGGCCCAGTGCGGCGGACGATGGAATTCCGGCGGCAGCGAACGGCTCCAGCGCCGCAAGCCCGGGCCTTTTGGGGTCGAGCGCCTTCAGCGCCGCGAGTTCGGACGCAAAGGACTTGCCGCGTTCGGTCGACGACTGCAGCGCCGCGGCCGCGATCGCGAGCCGGACCGGCGCATCGTCCGCT
>CAZGSW010000228.1:0-6519 GCA_964528635.1 uncultured Rhodoplanes sp.
CGAATTCGAGATCCTGCATCACCTTGGCGGTGATCCATCCGGCGCAGAGTTTCAGTCGAGGAAATCGCGCCTTGTCCAGCAGCAGCACATCGCGGTCGTTCCGCACCAGGTGGCGCGCGCAGGTGCTGCCTGCGGGTCCGCCGCCGACGATGATGGTTTCCACATGGCGCATGGTCAAAGCCTAGCTGCGTGCATCGCCGCACTCAACGATCCCAGAGGGTGTGGCGTCACCGCCGCGCGATCAGCAGCAGCGACAGCGCCAGCAGCACCACCACCGCTCCCATCAACAGCGACATCGGCAGCGCCGACGATGCCTCGCCGAGCAGGGCGGCCGAGTACTGCACCAGCACCGCGCCGAGCGCCATCTGCGAGCAGCCGATGATGCCCGCCGCCGTGCCCGCCGCCTGCGGCCTGACGCTGACGGCGCCGGAGATGGCGCCCGGCAGCAGCAGCCCGTTGCCGAAGGCAATGACGACCTGTGGCCCGAACACCGTGATCGGTCCGCCGTCCGGCATCGACCAGGCCAGCAGGATCGACAGCACGACTCCGATCGCCTCGAAACCGATGCCCCATCCGATGAGGGTATGGATGCCGGTCCGCATCGCCAGCCGCGAGGTGACGAAATTGCCGGCCATGTAGCCGAACGACGAGGTGGCGAACCACACGCCGTATTCCGCGGAGGTTCGGTCCATCAGGCTAACGACGATATGCGGTCCGCCGCCCAGGAACACGAAGAAGGTGGCGGAACCGAACGAGGCGATCAGGACGTAGCCCACAAAGAAACGACTGGTCCCAAGGTGTTTCAAGTCGCGCCAGAATCCCTCTTGCGGGGAGTCCGTCGCGTTGCGGGCGTGGGTTTCCGGCAATGTAAAAGCCGCCCAGATCACCACGGCCAATGAGGTGATTGCGGTGAACAGGAAGATCGCCTGCCAGAAAAAGAACGTTTCCAGCAGTCCGCCGATCAGCGGGCCGAGGGTCGGCGCCGCCACCATCACGGTTGCCACCAGACCCAGCACCGATGCCGAGCGTTCGCGGTCGAACAGGTCGCGGATGATGGCGCGCGCCACCACAACGCCGGCAGATGCTCCGATCGCCTGAAGTACGCGAGCGGCAATGATACTTTCCGCCGTTGGCATCACGATCGCCATGATGCTGGCGGCGACGTTGAGAGAGATGCCGGCGAGCATCACCGGCCGGCGTCCGTAGCGGTCCGACAGCGGCCCCATGACGAGCTGCGCGAACGCCAGCCCGATCAGGAACAGCGACACCGTGAGCTGCATGGTGGTGACTGCGGCGCCGAACTCCCTGGAAAGCCCCGGCACCGCCGGCACCAGGATGTTCAGCGAGGTCGGTCCGATGGCCGTGGTCGCCATCAGGAGCAGCAGCAGCCCCCACGGCGTATCGGGGCTGCCGCGCGTTTGATCGCGCGTCTGTTCGGCGCTTGCGTTCACGAATGTCCTCAGGCCTGCCCGAGCGGTCGGGTGGCTTCGTCGAGCCAGGGCCGCGTCTCCGAACCGACCAGCGGAACCAGAGCCTCGGCAACCTTGGCGTGGTAGATCTCGATCCAGGCGTATTCGTCGGCCGTGAGCATCGAGGTATCGATCAGGCGACGGTCGAACGGCACCAGCGTCAGCGTCTCGAACGTGTTGAGCGGCTTCTCCGCTCCTGCGACGGCCGGCGCCTCCACCACCAGGACAAGGTTTTCGGTGCGGATGCCGTAGGCGCCGGTTTTGTAATAGCCGGGCTCGTTGGAGAGGATCATGCCGCGCTTGAGCGCGGTATTTCCGAGCTTGGAGATGCGCGGCGGCCCCTCGTGGACCGACAGGTAGCTGCCGACACCGTGACCGGTGCCGTGGTCGTAGTCCAGCCCGTGCTCCCACAGGGCGGTGCGCGCCAGCGGATCGAGCTGCGCTCCTGTCGTGCCTTCGGGAAACACCGCGCGGGCCAGCGCGATATGACCTTTCAGCACCAGCGTGAAACGCTCCCGCATCTCCTGCGTCGGCTCGCCGATTGCGACGGTGCGGGTGATATCGGTGGTGCCGTCCTCGTACTGGCCGCCGGAGTCGACCAGGAACAGCTCGCCGGGCGAAATCCGGCGGTTGGTCGCCTGCGTGACGCGGTAATGCACGATCGCGCCGTTCGGTCCGGACCCTGAGATAGTGGGAAACGAAATGTCCTTCAGCGCGCCGGTGTAGCGGCGGAACGTCTCCAGCGCCTCCACCGCTTCGATCTCTGTGAGATTGCCGGCCGGCGCCTCCTGGTCGAGCCAGGCAAGAAAGCGCGCCATGGCGGCGCCGTCGCGTCGCTGCGCCTCGCGGGCGCCTTCGATCTCGACCGGATTCTTGACCGACTTCATCAGCGCGATCGGATCGCTGCCGCGCGTCACCTTCCCGCCGGCATCGCCGATGAGCCGGGAGAGTGCATCCGCGCCGGTTGCCTGGTCGAGCCGGACGGTTCGCTTCGCGAGGCCCAGCGATTTGAGGTCGCGAATAAAGTCGGCGGGCTCGCGGACGTTGGCGAGCTCCTCGATCTTGTGGCGTACGGCGTTGGAGAGCTTGGCGCCGTCGATGTAGAGCGTCGGCCGTCCGTCCTGCGGGACGATGGCGAACGACAGCGGGATGGGGGAATGCGCCACGTCGGCGCCGCGGATGTTGAACGTCCAGGCGATCGAATGAGGATCGGAAACGACCAGCGCATCGGCGCGCAGGCTCGCGATTTCGCCGCGGATGCGGGTGAGTTTGGATGCCGCGTACTCGCCCGCGTAGCGGAAGTCGTGCAGCGTCACCGCGCCGGTGGGAGGCGCAGGCCGGTCGGTCCACAACGCATCAATCGGATTGGGTTCGGTCGCGATGGCGCTCGCGCCGGCATTCGCGCATGCGCGCGTCAGCCGTTCGGCGCCGTCGGCGGTGTGCAGCCACGGATCGAAGCCGAGTCTGGTGTCCTTCGGAAGGTTGGCCTCGATCCACTGCTCGAGCGGTGTCTCTCCCGACGGGACGATGGTGAACACCGAGGTGTCGACCTGATCGCGCGCCTGCAAGGTGTAGCGGCCGTCGACAAACAGCGCCGCCTTGTCGGCCAGCACCACGGCGGTGCCGGCCGAACCGGTGAAGCCGGTGAGCCAGGCCAGCCGCTCGTCGGACGGCGGCACGTACTCGTTCTGATGCCGGTCGGCTCTCGGGACGATGAACCCGGTCAGGCCGCGCTTGCCCAGTTCCGAACGCAGCGTCGCGACCCGCGGCCCGGTGGCCGCGCGTTCAGGATCCTCGAACGACTGGAAGCGGGCCTCGAACATTGGGCGACTTTATGGGGGTGGCCGGGGGCGGGCAACGCTTCTGCCATGCAGTGCGGCGCGTGGCTATATGCGCCGCAAAAAATAGATTCAGTGGCAACCGATCGGCGGGGGTGATCGAAGCCATCAAGAGACTGAATTAATCATTGAATTTCAGTAAGATATCATAAGACCCATGCGTTTTCGCCGGTGGCCCCGAAGTCGCGATCGATTTATGTTGCATCGCAGAAGAACGGTGGCCCGAGGGGATGAGCCGCGGTTCGTTCATAGCGCAAAGGAGAATCCCCAATGTCGACCGACACCTATTCCTCCGGCTTCGAGCTTGGCGTCCGGACCGAGCCGCAGTCCCGCAACCTGTTCAAGCGTCTGCTCGACCGGCTGGTCGAGGCCCGCATGCGGCAGGCCGAGGAGTCCATCCGTCAGCATCGCCACATGATCCCGCGGGAACTCGCCGAGCGGGCCAACTGGCAGATTTCCGAGCGCAACGAAGACTCGCTGCCGTTCATCAAGTAGGCGTCGGGCTCGGCCTCACCCTCCGGGTCGAGCCAGCGCCGGTCTGCCCGGCCATCCGCGCCGCGAAGCAGACCCATGCACCGCCGCCTGCTTTCCCCGGGCGGCGGTTGCATTATGATTGCACGGTCGGAGGGTCACTGCAGCTTCAGTCCATCGCAAGGAGTGTCGCCATGGTCGATGCCTTGTCCGATCGAAACCTGCTGATGCGAATCCTTGATGCGCTCGCCGAATGGCAGATGCGCCAGTCGCTGCGGGCGATCTGCAGGAGCCGGAAGCCGCGAAGCTAGTTGCGGTCGCCCGCCACCAGGACGAGGGTAAGCCATTCGTCCAGCGCGATCCGGCGCTCGAGCGTGATGCCCTGCGACCGGTAGGCTGCGAGCGCGGCTGTGCCTTGGCTCGCGAGCAATCCTGACAGCACGAGCCTGGCGCCGGGCATCAGCGATCGCGCGACCGGTGCAGCGAGGCCCTGCAACGGGCGCAGCAGAATGTTCATCAGCACCAGATCGAACGGCGCGCGCGCCTTGACTTGCGGTGCATGGAGGCCGGCGGCGTGGACGGCGTCGACCAGATGGCCGACGCCGTTGTGTCGTGCGTTGTCGCGGGCGACGTGGACCGACTGCAGGTCGATATCCGTGGCCAGCACGGGGACACGCAGCCGCTTCGCCGCCGCGATGGCCAGAACGCCGCTGCCGGTTCCAAGGTCAAGCACGTAGCGGGGCCGGCGGTGTGCCAGCCCGTCGAGTGCGATCAGGCAGCCGCGCGTGGTGGCGTGATGGCCGGTGCCGAATGCGGTGGCGGCTTCGATCTCGATGCCGATGCGGGAGGCGGGCCGGCGCGCGCGATGGTGCGAGCCGTGCACCCAGAAGCGCCCGGCGGCAACGGGGGGCAGGCCCGCCAGACTGTCGGCGATCCAGTCGCGAGCGGGCAGGGTTTCCACAGCGAGGGCGTCAGCGAGCGTGCCGCCGGCGGCCGCGGTCACCAGGTCGCGCAGCACCGTCATATCGGGCTTGTTGCCGAAATGCACCGCGACCTGCCATTGCCGGTCCGGCGCTTCGAATGCCGCGCACACCGCCTCTGCCGGGTCGAGACACTCGATCAGATGGTCGCAGATGCGCCGCGCCGACGCTTCGTCGGTGCGCAGCGTGACGACATAGGTCGGGGCGGGCGAGGGCGTGTTCTGCGTCTTGATCACAGCGCCTTATGCACCGGAGGGGGCGGCTCTTCCACCATGAAGTTGGCGCCATTATACCGGAACTGTCCCGCGGCCCGGTCCCATCTTGCGCACAGCTTTTCCGGCCGCTTGTTCACAGGGAATCCGGATCATGGATATTGCCGACAAGCTGGCCTGCGCCGAACTGGTTCAGGCTTGGGGCTTTGCCCGCGACCAGGCGCGCTGGGACGACCTGATCGACATCTTTCACCGCGACGGGCGGATCCATGTCTCGTGGTTCAAGGGAGCGTATGCGGATTTTGTCGAGCGCTGCCGGCAGAACCACGGCCGCGCCAGAGCGAAGCACCTGCTGTGGCCCGCGCGCGTCGCGGTGAACGGCGATCGCGCGCTGTCGGAATGCAACGTGGCGATCCTGGTGCGCCAGGCGATCGACGGCATCGAATGCGATCTGACATCGTACGCGCGCTTCATCGACCGGATCGAGCGCCGCGACGGGCGCTGGCGTATCGCCGACCGCGTCACGATCTACGAGCAGGACCGGCTCGATCCTGTGCTGCCGTCGGCCGCGTTCGACAAGATGATGCAGGGTGCCGACGCGGCGCGCTATCCGGCCGCTTACCGGTACATGGGATACCGCGTGGTGGCCGCGGGGCGCGCGCTGGCGGAGCCTGTGCACCATGACGGCCGCGCGGAGACCGAGGCGCTCAAGTCGCAGAACGCCGACTGGATCGCGGGACGGTAGCACCGCGCCGCCGTCGGTCTGAGACGACGGCGCGGCGCCCGCGTTTCAATTCAACTGGTCTTTCACCTTGTCGATGCCGGCCTGGATGCAGGCTGCATCCTTCTCTCCGCCCGGCGCGCCTGAAGCACCGGCTGCGCCCACCACGTCGTTGCCGATCCTGATCGGGATCGCGCCTTCGCCGGCCACGACATTCGGCAGCGTCACCAGGCTGAGCTGCGGATTGTCCTTGAGGCGCTTCACCATCTCGCCCGATGGAATGCGGAAGGTGCGCGACGTGTAGGCCTTGCGGAAGCTGTTATCCATGGTGTGCGGACCGGTGTTGTCGCCGCGGGCATGAACGATAATTTCCCCGTTGCGCCCGACCACCGCGACCGAGACGTTCCAGCCCTTGGCCTTGCAATCGGCCATGGCGACGGACGCGATCGTCATGGCGATGTTGGCGGACAGATCCTTGCGCGACAGCGTCTGGGATTGAGCCGGCAGCGCGATTGCGCAGGCGACGCTCGCCAGCGCAATGCGCGAGACGAAACAAGACATTGCAATCCTCCCGAAGACTTATGTTGACCGCTTTCACGCGCCGCGGCGCGGCGCATTGCGGCTGGCGCAAATGATATCGCGCAGCCGGCGCCATTGTCCCGGCCGGCCAAAAGAAAGCCGCCGCCCGGTGCGGGGGGCGGCGGCTCAGCAGCCTGCGGTGTAAGGAGTCCTCCGTTACGGCCGCATGCCGCAAATCGCCTGACCGGTCACGTAGGCGCCGCCGCTGCAGACTTCGGCGCGGTAGTATGGCCTGTAATACGGCCGGTA
>CAZGSW010000229.1:0-6507 GCA_964528635.1 uncultured Rhodoplanes sp.
CCAATCTGATTTGGGAATCCCAACCGATTCAGCCCAGAACAATCATGCTCTAGGCGCCCGCACGCATCCGGAATCTCAAGTCCATTCGGCCCACCCCTTGCGGGTTGGGCAACGAGTCATTCCATTCGGGCATCGCAGTGCGACCGCTTGCAACTTGCCAAGCCTGATCCGAATGCATGAGATGCGCGCGCACGCTGCCGCCTGAGACTGCGCGCACGTCGCACCGGGATGACAAACACAACTGGCGTCCGTGCCGCCTCCGGACGCGGGGAGGAACCCTATGACCAAGCTTCGTCTCGCCGAATGCCGGCCGTTCTTCGACGGTGTGCTGGAGAAGGCAACCGAGATGGGCGTCGGCGTCTGCTCGGCGGTCGTCAACGCGGAAGGACACGTGATTGCGCTTGAGCGCACCGATCTCGGCGGTTTCATCCTTCCCGAATTCGCAGTCGCCAAGGCGTTCACGGTCTGCGCGTTCCGCGCCGTGAGTCCCCGCTTCCCCGATGGCGTGGTCATCCAGAAATGGTTTCAGGAGCGAAACCCGCAGCTCCTGATCAACGCCTCCGTGCTCACCGGCGGCAAGATCTATGTGTCGGGCGGCTGCGCGCCGATCTTCAAGGGCAACGAACTGGTGGGGGCATACGGTGTCTGCGGTCCGACGTCGCACCAGGACGACGAGATTTCGGAATACGCACGCCAGAAAGCCGGCTGGCAAAAAGCTCCGGAGGACGACGACACGCCCGAGGCGGTCAAGCAGCACATCAACGAGATCTACTCGAAGCTCGGTCTCAACGACCGCAAGCTTTGACGCATGCCATCAGACGCAACCTGAACTGTGAAAATTGCAAGGGAGGACGTACGAATGTTCAGCCAACGCGCACCTGTGAGCGTTTCGGTTCGGCGGCGCATGATTGCCGCGTCTGCAATGCTGGCGATCCTTGCGGCCGCGCCGGCGATCTCGACCCGGGCACAAGCGCAGGGAGCGTACCCGGACAAGCCGGTCAAGATCGTGGTCGGCCTGCCGGCGGGTTCGTTCATCGACCTGTCGGCGCGCTGGATCGCCGAGGAGCTTCGCACCGCGCTTGGCGGCACGTTCATCGTCGAGAACCGGCCCGGAGCCGCAACCAACATCGCTTCGGGACTGGTCGCGCGCGCGCCGGCAGACGGCTACACGCTGCTGCTCGCCACCAGTTCAAACACGCTCAACCCGAGCCTGTTCAAGAAGCTGCCGTTTGACGCGAAGAAAGACTTCCAGCCGGTGGCGATGATCGCCTCGACACCCTTCCTCGTGCTCGCGCATCCCTCGCTGCAGGTCAACTCGCTCAAGGAACTGATCGCGCGCGCCAAGGCCAAGCCCGGCGAACTCAATTTCGGATCGCTCGGCTCGGGCACCGCCATGCATCTGGCGATCGAGACGTTCGCGCATAACGCCGGATTCAAGCCAGTCACGGTGTTCTACAAGAGCTCGCCCGACGTCATCACCGACCTGCTGGGCGGGCGTATTCATGTGGCGTTCGCGCCGATCGCCACCAGCCTGGCGCATGCCAACGCCGGCAAGGTGAAGGCGCTCGGCGTCACCTCGGCCACGCGCAGTTCCATGGCGCCGGACATTCCGACCGTCGCAGAGTCGGGAGCGCCCGGTTACGAGGTCGTGCTGTGGACCGGATTGTTTGCGCCGGCCGATACCCCCGCCGCCATCGTCGAGCGCCTGTCCGCCGCGACCGAGAAGGCGGTCGGCTCCGAGAACATGCAGACCCGCATCAAGAAGGCCGGCGGCGAACCGCAGGCCCTGGGCTCCAAGGCGTTCACCGACTATGTGAACAAGGACTTCTTGAAATGGGCGGAGGCGGTCAAGGCCGCCGGAATCAAGCCGATGGACTGAAATCGGCGCGGCGGTTCCGCCGCCGGCGTTACGTCCGCCCGGACCGCCAGTCCGGGCGGATCGAGCCCGACACGCCGGTGAAGGCACCGTCGACCAGTTCCGCCACCAGCAGACGCGCCGGATCGACCGGCCCCGGCATGAGCGCCACCGACTTGGGAATCCGCTTGAAACCGGCGCGCCCGTAGTAGGGCTCGTCGCCGACCAGCACCACCAGCCTGTGGCCTCCCGCCCGCGCCTCGTCGAGGGCGCGTGCCAGCAGCGAATGGCCGATGCCGCGCTCGCGAAACGGCGGCTCCACCGTGAGCGGCCCCAGCAGCAACGCCGGGGTGTCGCCGATCAGGATCGGCGACAGCCGCACCGAGCCGACCATCAGCGTGCCGATCCTGGCCACGAACGAAAGATCGAGCCGGTGCGTGATGTCCTCGCGGATGCGGTACGCGGTGCGGGCGTAGCGGCCCGGGCCGAACGTACGCTCGTGCAGGCGTTCGATCGCTTCCGCGTCGTCGGCGGTCTCCGAGCTGATACTTACTGAAAGGTCGGTCATCGCCCTGCCCGCCGCTCCCGGCTCATCCGGGTGCGCGCCACAGGGCGATTACCACGCGGCGTCACGCAGCGTCCATCGGCGCGGCGCCGCCGCCCGCCGCTACTGCAGCTTGATGCCGAGTTTCTCGATCTGCGGTCCCCAGAAGCTCACGTCGTCCGCCAGCTTCTTGGCGAACCCCTTGCTGTCGAGCGGGCCCCTGACGCCGCCGGCCGCGAGGCGCGCCGACACCTTGGGGCTCTTCATCGCCTCCAGCATCGCCTTTTCGAGATCGGCGAGGGTGCCGGCGGGAACGCCCGCCGGCGCCAGCATGGCGTACCAGTTGCCCATCAGCATGCGCGGATAGCCCAGCTCCGCGGCGGTCGGCAGATCGGGCAGCAGCGGCGAACGCTCAGTGGCGAACAGGGCGAGCGCGCGGACCTTGCCGCTCTTCACCAGCGGCTCGAGCACCGGAAGATCGGCGCTCAGGAGCTGGATGTGACCGCCCATCAGGTCGTTCAGCGCGGGCGCCACGCCCTTGTAGGGAACGTGCGTGGTCTTGATGCCGGCCTCAGAATTGATGACCTCACCGATGATGTGCATGGTCGAGCCCGCACCGGCCGAGCCGTAGCTCATCTTTTCCGCTTTTGCCTTCGCGATCAGGTCCGAGAGCGACTTCACCGGCGAATTGGCGTCGACCACCACCAGCATCGGCACCGCGCCTGCGAACGCGACCGGGGCGAACGACTTCGCCGGGTCGTAGCTGAGCTTGCCGGCGCGCAGCGCCGCGCTGATGACGTGAGAGCCGGAGCTCGCAAACAGCAGCGTCTTGCCGTCGGGCGCGGCACGCGCCACCAGTTCGGTCGCCAGCACGCCGCCGGCGCCGCCGCGGTTCTCGACCACGATCTCGGTCTTCAGCCGCGGCGCCATCTCCGAGGCGATGAGACGCGCCAGCGTGTCCACCGGTCCGCCGGCCGCGAACGGCACCACGACCTTGATGGATTGCGCCTGGGCCGTTCCGCTGAACGCGATCGCAAGCGCGGCAAATGCCGGCAGCAGCCTCTTCATGGCCGTTTCCTTCCCTGTCACTTGTTGCTGCGGCAGCCTATCGTCCGGCCGGAATGCAAGGCAAGAGCGCCGCCGCCTACCAGGTCTCGCTACCAGGTCTCGCTACCAGGTCTCGGCGGCACGCACGCCGTCGAGCACCTCGGCGAGCCTTGCACGCGTGCCGGCGGTGGTGCCTTCCGGCAGGTCCGTCAACGGAAAGAAGCCGTGGCCGACGATCTCCAGATCGGGCACCGGCGCCGAGCTCTGGCGATACTCGCGGATCACATAGAGCGCGACCTGGTCGCGGCGCGAATAGACCGGATTGAAATAGATGGAGTGCAGCACCGGATCGCCGGTCAGTTCGATCGAGCCCTCCTCCATCAGCTCGCGGCGCAAGGCCTCCAGCATGGTCTCGCCGACCTCGACGCCGCCTCCCGGCAGGTGCCATCCGTCCACGTAGCTGTGCTTGATGAGAAAGACCCTGCCCTCGCCGTCCAGCACCATGCCGCGCACGCCGACCGTCAGGCCACGCTGAAAGCGCCAGTAGAAGTGCAACAGCACGCCCAGCCAGCGGGTGCGGCTAAAAAGTGTTGCCATCGGCACTCCGATCCCTCAATGGTCTGCATAGCGGTTTTGCGGGGCCGGTTTAAGCGCCTTGCCGGGCATTCCCGATGTTCCTGCTGGCGCAGATTTCCGACATCCATCTCGCACCTCTGCCTTCGCCCCGACCGGCCGAGCTTCTCAGCAAGCGCGGGCTGGGCTGGCTGAACTGGCTGCGCAAGCGGCGCGCGATCCACCGGCGCGAGACGCTGGACGCACTGGTTGCCGATCTCAAGGCGCAAAAGCCGGATCACATCGCGGTCACCGGCGATCTCGTCAATCTGTCGCTGAGCAACGAGTTCGCCCCGGCGCGGGCGTGGCTCGAAGCGCTGGCCGGGCCGGGCGATGCCAGTTTCGTCCCCGGCAATCACGATGCCTACGTACGACCGGTCACCGGGCAGCCGATGCTGGAATGGGGCGGCTACATGCGCGGCGACGCGGGCGAGCCGTTTCCCTACGTGCGCCGCCGCGGCGACGCCATCGCGATCGTCGGCGTATCGAGCGGGATCCCGACGCCGCCGCTCGCCGCAACCGGCGAGATCGGCGCGGCGCAGCTTGCAGAACTGGGCGAGCGGCTTGCTGCGATCGGCCGCGAGGGCGCCTTCCGGGTGGTTCTGGTTCACCACGCGCCGATCGACGGCGTGCACCATTTCCGCAGGCTGCGCGATGCGCCTGCGTTCCGCGACGTGCTGCGAAAGCATGGCGCCGAGCTGGTTCTGCACGGCCACCTGCATGAGAGCTCGCTGGTCTGGCTGGCCGGACCGTATGACAACATCCCCTGCATCGGTGCGCCGTCGGCCTCGAGCGCTCCAGGGGGCCACGACGAGCCCGCCGGATATCACCTGTTCGAGATCGCGGGCGGCCCCGGCGACTGGCATTGCAGCATGGCGACACGCAGCATCGACGGCGCGACCGGATCGTTCGGGGAGACAGGACGGCAGGTGCTGTACTGAGCTACTTCGGCAGGTTCGCAGCGGCGATCCAGAGCGCGGCGAACAACCCCGCGGCGCCGATCGCAAAGCCGAGCAGAAGCGCCCACAGCCAGCGCCAACGCCTCCTGCGCGTCACGCCTCGCACCGTGTTGCGCAACTCCACCGCCTGCGCCGCGGAGTCCTCGGACAGCGCGCGCGAACGCTCCACCATGCGGGCGGCAACATAGTGGGTGACGGAATCGACGATGCGCGGAATCTCCGCGCTCTCTGCCAGCACCTTGCGGCCGTAGCGGGTGTCCTGGACGAAGCGGTAATGCCTCTTGTCTCTCGCCATCGCGACATGGGCCACGACGTCGATCCAGAGCCGGGGCTGGTCGCCTCGGCTGACGCCGCGGTCGAACAGATCGATGTCGGACGGGATGTCTTCGAACAGCGGATCGAGCGCCTCGTTGAGCAGTTCCAGCCGCGCCAGTTCCGCGTCGCGAAGCTCGACCACGACGCTGGTGCGGTCCGCGGTCTCGACGCGCGCCTGGCGAATCGCCTCCTTCAGCGCCGTCGGCTCGGCCGGCGGCGTCTCATCAACGGCTTTCCGCTTGCGTCCCCACATGGCCCGAATCTAGCAGCCGACTCGGCGGCGAGACAGCCGAATGGCTTTTCCGGCAAGGGCTTGCACAATTATTTGGGTGCGATCCCGTAAGGCCCGGCCCAGCCGAGCCCGTCCTCCGTGCGCGCCCTTGGGCGATATTCGCAGGCCACCCAGCCGTTCCAGCCGAGCCGGTCCACCGCCTTGAGGATGTCCGGATAGTTGATCTCGCCCTCGTCCGGCTCGTGGCGCGACGGCACCGCCGCAATCTGCACATGGCCGACCAGCGGCAGGAACTGCTCGAACCGCCGGATCAGGTCGCCGCTGACGATCTGCACATGATAGAAGTCGAACTGGATCTTCACGTTGGGCCGCCCGACCCGCGCGATCACGTCGGCGGCATGCTCCACGCGGTTGAGGAAATAGTCCGGCCGGTCGCGCTGATTGATCGGCTCGATCAGCAGCGTGATGCCCTGCTCTTTGGCAAGATCGGCGGCGCGCGTCAGATTCGACGCGAACACCTTGTCGGCGGCAGGCCGGTCGTTCGGCGGCACCGGGCCGGTCATGCAGTGGATCGCGCTGCCGCCGATTGCGACGATGTAGTCCAGCGCCTGCCGGAAACGCGTGTCGAACTCACGCTCCTGTCCGGGAATGGCGGCGACGCCGGAGAGGTCCTTGCCGCTGCCGGGCGGCGTGTTGACGCCGAGCTGGACGAGCCCGTGCCTGTCGAGCTCTGCCTTTATCAACGCCGGCGCGTGGTCGTAGGGGAACTGCAGCTCCACGGCCTTGAAGCCGCAGGCGGCGGCCGCCGCAAAGCGCTCGATCAGCGGACGCTCGGTGAACAGGTAGGCGATGTTGGCGGCAAGACGTGGCATTGGATTGTCCGGCAGATGTGACGGCGAGATGCGTTGCTTAGCGCAATTCGGAACCCCTGCCACCGCCCCCG
>CAZGSW010000230.1:0-3451 GCA_964528635.1 uncultured Rhodoplanes sp.
GGCCTCGACATCATGATCCTGCGCGAACTGACCGGCGGCGTGTATTTCGGCGAGCCGAAGACCATCACCGATCTCGGCAACGGCCAGAAGCGCGCGATCGATACGCAGGTCTATGACACCTACGAGGTCGAGCGTATCGGCCGTGTCGCCTTCGAGCTGGCGCGCAAGCGGCGCAACAAGGTCACGTCGATGGAAAAGCGCAACGTGATGAAGACGGGTGTCCTCTGGAACGAGGTCATCACCGATCTGCACAAGCGCGAGTTCAGCGACGTGCAGCTCGAGCATCAGCTCGCCGATTCCGGCGGTATGCAGCTCGTGAGGAATCCCAAGCAGTTCGACGTGATCGTCACCGACAACCTGTTCGGTGACATGCTGTCGGACATCGCGGCGATGCTGACCGGTTCGCTCGGCATGCTGGCGTCGGCGTCGCTGGGCGAGATGAATCCAAAGACCAGGAAGCGCAAGGCGATGTACGAGCCGGTGCACGGCTCTGCGCCCGATATCGCCGGAAAGGGTCTCGCCAATCCGATCGCGATGATTGCGTCGTTCGGCATGGCGCTGCGCTATTCGTTCAACATGGGTGCGGAGGCCGACCTGATCGACAAGGCGATTGCCGGCGTGCTCGACAAGGGGTTGCGCACAGCCGACATCAAGTCGGACGGCACGACCGCGGTTGGCACCTCGCAGATGGGCGACGCCATCATCGCCGAGATGGAAAGGCTTTGCTGACCTGGAGTGGGCCCGGAATAAAAAAGCGCGGCCTGGAGCCGCGCTTTTTTATTCGGCCTGGAGCGCGCTCAGAAGGAGCCGCGGACCCACCCGCTCTCCCAGCGGGGATTGAGCGGCTGGCGGTCGAAGTTTCGGCCGGGACCGAGCACGTCGATCGGCGACCAGTACGGCTGCGCATCCTGGAAGGTGAACTTGCGCTGGCCCGGCAGAACCTCTGTGCCGCCGTCCAGGTAGGACCGCGGAGTCACCAGGATACGGGTCCGGGTGCGGCCGTTCTCGTCGCGGGTGATGACCACGGTGTTCTGGCTGCTGGGAGCGCGGGCTCCGCGCTGGCGCTGTTGCGCATCGGCAGACTGGGCGAACGCCGTCACGGAGAGGGCTGCGGCGGCCAGCAGGGCGGTGAAACCGATGATGCGCATAAGTTAAGTCCTTTGACTGACAACGCACTGTATCCGGCTTTGTTTCGCCGCAACAGAGGCGGTTTTTGGCGGTGTGAACGCCGCCGTTAACCACGTTTGGTAACAGTTCCATGCCCCGCGTTTACTTTTATTAACGCCGGCGCGAGGGTGTGCCCGTTAACAGATGCGGCAGGAGGCATGGGTGATTCTTCCAGGGGGAATTGCAAATGTCCGTGCAACGAATCTTGCTTCCAGCCATTATTCTCGCCGCTTGGCTCGTCACGCCTGTTGACGCATCGGCCCAGTCCTACGTCCGGCAAAAGCACGATCATCACCGATACCAGAGCTTCGTGATGCGCCCGGCGGCGCAGAGGCAGGTTCTGGTTGTGGGGCGCCCCGCCACACAACCGGTCAGGGTCGTGGCGCCATCGTCGGCGCGCCCCGCGGTGGTGGCGCCGCCGCGCCGGCCGGAAACCGCGAAGGTCGCGCCGCCTCCGCCACTTACCGAGGAGGAGATCGCCGCCAAGGCTGCGGTCGACGAAATCCTGGAGCGTGAGCCTGCGCTCGCCGCGGCCAGGGAGCGGCCCGATCCCAGGCTGGTTCGTGCCATTACGGCGAAGCATGACGAGCAGGAGAGACGCCTTGCCGCACGCAAGCTGAAAGAAGAATCCGAGGAAGCCAGGCGCAAGAAAGCCGCCGAGAAGCTCAAGGCCCGGCAACATGGCAAGGCCGCGAAGGAAACGCTCCAGTCCGGCAACGGCAGGGCGACGCCTGGCTCCGTTGCGGTCGGAACGAAGGCTGCGAGCGTCAAGTCGCAGGTTGTCGTCGTGCCGCCGCAACCTCGCCGCATGCCGACGCCCGACTAACCCGCGGGGTTCTAACGCGTGCGCGCTTTGCGCCGGGCGCCGAAATCGGGGAAAGCGATGCGGGAATTCGTCGGGGGTCCGCTTTGAACCTTCGATTGCCGTTCGCAATCGAAGCGGGGCGCTGCGACGAAGGCGGCATGGTGCACGGCCGGCGCGTAGTATCTCACGTCGAGCTGGGCGAAGCGTTCCTGCAGAGCCTCTACCGGGGGGCAGAACGTGTCGCGCTCGCCTGCAACGATGAGCGCAAGCTGTCCGTGAGCATACGTCGGAACAGGAGCCATGAACGCTCGAGCCGCACCAAAATGGCGTTCAAGGCGCTCAAGCGTGTGATTGAGCTCTCGCGATTGGTAGAACGGAATGCCGCTTTGAATCGCAACGACTCCGCCCGGACGAAGCAGCGAACGGCAACATAGATAGAATTCGTCCGAGAACAGCGCTTCACCCGGCCCGACCGGGTCGGTCGAATCGATAATGATCGCATCGAATTGTTTCTCGGTGCGCCGAACGTATGCAGCGCCGTCGCCGACGATGACGGAGGCGCGTGGATGGTCGAATGCACCCCCTGAAACCTCGGGGAAATGCTTGCGCGAGAGTTCGATAACCTCCGGGTCGAGCTCCACCAGTACAGCCGTATCGACCGGATGCGTGAGCACCTGCTTCAGGATTCCCCCGTCGCCCCCACCGATGATCAGCACGTCGCGCGGTGCGCCATGCGCCATCAGCGGCACATGAGCCAGCATCTCGTGGTAGATATGGTTGTCGCGTTCGGTGAGCTGGACGATGCCGTCCAGCACGAGAACCTTTCCGAAGGTCTCATTGGTGAAGATCAGCACGTCCTGATGGCTCGTCCGTCCTCGATAAAGGACGTCCTGGATCGAAAGGGTCTGGCCATGATCCTTATAGAGCGCTTCCCGGAAGATGTTCACGGCTCGAGCCCCCGCTTGTGCTCCACCACGGTGATATGTCCCGGCGAAAACGCCTCGCGCATGATGGCGATGGCCTTGTGAGGCCTGGTTTCACCGCACATGAACAGGTCGATGGCAGCGTACGACCGCTCGGGCCAGGTGTGTATCGAGATGTGACTCTCCGCCAGGATGGCGACGCCCGTGATCCCGCCGGTCGGCGCGAAGCTGTGAAGGTCGATCTTGAGAAGCGTGGCGCCGGCCTCCTCGGCGGCCTGCCGCAGAGTCCGGTCGACGTGCGCGAGATCGTCGAGGCTGGAGGCATTCCACAGATCAACGATGAGATGCGTGCCGGCAAACCTCAGCCCTTCCCGGTAGACGAAATGATCGTCCGGGATATCGCTCGCGGCATACCGCTGAACGCGGACGGAATTGCCGCAGGAGGCCTCGCCCGGGCTGTTGTGCACCTGGCCGGCCGGCAGACGGACACCATCTTTTCGGTTCGCATCGATCACCTCAGCCCTCCATATGACAGCGGCCCAATCGGCGGCGCCGA
>CAZGSW010000230.1:3551-6446 GCA_964528635.1 uncultured Rhodoplanes sp.
ACCCCGAGCCCGCGCGACAGCGCGCCGAACTCGGGGCTAATTGCCCGCGATCAGTTTGCCCGGATGAAACAGGCGACGCCGGAATGTCGCGAAGCTGAACATGGCTCTAAGCTAGGTGCTGCGCCGGCAATGTCAATCGTCGGTGACATAAAATGCGCGAACCTGCTTTATGACGTCGGCGTCCGGCCATGCAGCTTCGCTCGAAAAAAGTATCAGGCCGCAATTGGCTCTCGCTGCGCCGAAGTACGAAGTCCGCAGCCGCCGACTGCCCATTTGCTAGACGGCGATATCGGCAGTAGCCTTTTTCCAGATTGCGCCGTGATGACGGCAGCAATCTTCTCAACCCCTGTGCGGGAGGATATGCCGATGACTCGAAAAATCGAACGATCTCTTGAAGAGCTTTACCAAAACGATCCTGAGCGTGCCGATGCGCTGGTGTTCGGCCGCAAGGCCGGAGTTGACCGCCGCGGTTTTCTCGGCGGTGCGGGTGCGATCGCCATGGGTGCCGCGGTGGGCGGGTCCATTCCGTTTGCCGCCAACATGCCGGCCGGTGTGATTCCTGCGGCGCTTGCGCAGCCGGCCGCCGCTCCGCCTGCGGCGCCAAAGGGACCGCAGCTTCTCAAGTTTCCGGGCAAGAGCGATCAACTTGTCGTGCTCGGTGAGCGCCCTCTGGTCGCCGAGACGCCCGAGCATCTGCTCGATGACGACACCACCCCGATCGAAAAGTTCTACATCCGCAACAACGGACAAATTCCGGAGGCCGCGAAGGAAGCGGACAAGTGGTCGATCAGGATCGAGGGTGAGGTCAACAAGCCGATGAACATCACCCTCGGCGAACTCAAGTCGCGCTTCAAGCTGCAGACCCGGCGCTCGGTGCTGGAGTGCGGCGGCAACGGCCGCAGCTTCTTCACCCCGACAGCACGCGGCAACCAGTGGACCAACGGCGGCGTGGGCTGTGCGGAGTGGACCGGCGTGCGGCTCGGCGATGTGCTCAAGGCATCGCAGCCGAAATCATCCGCGATCTATACCGCGCACTATGGATCGGACGTCCATCTCTCCGGCGACGCCAACCGGCCGACACTGTCCCGCGGCGCGCGGATCGCCAAGGCGATGGATCCGGAAACCATGATCATCTGGGCGATGAACGGCCAGCCGCTGCCGAACATACACGGCGGTCCGGTGCGGCTCCTCTATCCCGGCTGGGCCGGCTCGCTCTCGCACAAGTGGGTCAACCGTATCGTGCTGCGCGACAAGGAGCATGACGGGCCCGGCATGACCCAGTTTTCCTATCGCGTGCCGATCAATCCCATGATCCCGGGCGACAAGGGCGACCCGAAGAACATGAAAATCCTGGAGTCGATGCCGGTCCGTTCGGTCATCACCAGTCCTTCGAATGGAGCCAAGGCGCCGGCGGGAACGAAAGAGCTGAAGCTGCGCGGTGCGGCGTGGGCGGGCGACAACACGGTTCGTCAGGTCGACGTCTCGATCGACTTCGGCGCCACCTGGCGGCGCGCCGCCTTGTCCAAGCCGAAGAACAAGTTCGATTGGCAGCGCTGGACGGCGACCTTGAAGCTGCCGTCGGATGGCTATTTCGAAATTTGGACGCGGGCGACCGACTCCAGGGGCGTGATGCAGCCCCATCAGGCCGGGTTCTGGAACCCTCAGGGCTATGGCGGCAATACGATGCATCGCATCGCGGTTCTGGTCGGGTGATGCAGCGCCGGCTTTCGAACACGATCCTCCCCCGCGCCCGGGGGAGGATCCGGTATCGCTACTGGGCGGGCGCAGCACTGGTGGGGCTCCTGGTGGCCGTTGGGGCAGGGCTCCCGTCCGCCCAGCAGTTCGTGCCCGGCGATGAAAATCCCGAAGACTTCCCGGCCGGCGAGGGCCGGGACGATGCGTTCTACGCCTGCACCGCCTGCCACGGTTTCAAGCTGGTGGCGCAGCAGGGCATGAACCGGCGCCAGTGGGAGGAATCCATCGATCTGATGGTGAAGCGCCACAACATGCCGCCGCTGCCTCCCAAGGAGCAGGAGACTGTTCTGAACTACCTCGAAACAGTCTTCCCGCCCCGGGCGCCGGCCAGCCCCGGAGGGTGGCAGAACCCGTTCTTGAAGCGATAGCCCCAACCATCACGTCCGGCGATGGATCGCGTCTGAAAAAGTCGTCGATCCCGGCGCCTGCTGCGCGTTGAACTGGCAGCCCTTTTCGCTTAGAAGCTGCCGCAAATCGCAGTTCCGGAGCGTGTCATGGGCTTCAAGGTTGCGGTGGTTGGAGCCACCGGAAACGTCGGCCGCGAGATGCTGGCCATCCTGTCGGAGCGGGTGTTTCCCGCCGATGAGGTCGTGGCGCTGGCGTCGCGCAGGAGCCAGGGCGTCGAGGTTTCGTTCGGCGATCGCACGCTCAAGTGCAAGGCGCTCGACCACTACGATTTCTCCGACATCGATATCTGCCTGATGTCGGCCGGAGGCTCCGTGTCGAAGGAATGGTCGCCGAAGATCGCGGCGCAGGGCGCGGTGGTGATCGACAACTCGTCGGCCTGGCGCATGGACCCCGACGTGCCGCTGGTGGTGCCTGAGGTGAACGCGGATGCGCTCTCGGACTTCCGCAAGAAGGGCATCGTCGCCAATCCGAACTGCTCGACGGCGCAGCTCGTCGTCGCGCTGAAGCCGCTGCACGATCACGCCACCATCAAGCGCGTCGTGGTCGCGACCTATCAGTCGGTGTCGGGCGCCGGCAAGGATGGCATGGACGAGCTCGATCGCCAGACCAAGGCGTTGTATTCGCTGCAGGAGGTCGAGACCAAGAAGTTTCCGAAGCGGATCGCCTTCAACCTCATTCCGCACATCGATGTCTTCATGGACGACGGCTACACCAAGGAAGAATGGAAGATGG
>CAZGSW010000231.1:0-6442 GCA_964528635.1 uncultured Rhodoplanes sp.
TTGATGACGATGGTTTCCTCGTCGTAGCGCTGCATGTGCGGCAGCGCCTCGGAGAGGATGCGGGCCTGATCGAGGGGGGCGATGGGGGAAGAACTCATGCGGGCTCCCGCGGCATTGGCGGGGTCGGTTCTAGCAGCCGGCGAAACTTCGCTCCACAGCCAATCCTGACGATAGCGGTGCGCGAGGCGAATCGCATAGCTTCCCCGGAACGCAGCGGAGGGCTAATGTCCCATGGAAGCGACCCGTTCCGGTGTCCGGCCGACGCGTAAAGAGCTTGCCATGGCAACGATGACCATCCCCAGGAAGGACAAGGACGCCGACGAGGCCCTGCCGGCCGCCCGTGGCCAGAAGCGGGAGCCGCTGGAGCGCTACCGGTTACAGGTCGACCGCCAGACCAAGGCGTCGTTCTCCGCCTATGCTGCGGCCGAGAAGGCGGGCAGTGCGATCAAGAAGGCGTTTCCCAAGGTCCAGGTCATCGTCTACGACAGCCAGGAAAGCAAGACGACGGTGCTTTAGCGGGCCTTTGCCGCCGCTCGGCCGGTTAACCAAGTTGGCAGCCGGTGTCGGGGGCGCAACATTGCGCGCGGCTTTTCGTGGTATAATTAAAGAGTCATGAAGACCGACCGTGCCGCCGAGTTCCGCAAGCATGCTCTTGAAGCGGAGAGCAAGGCCTTCCGTGCAAAATCGGAGGAGTCCCGCCGCGCCTGGATGATCGTGGCGCGCGACTGGACCCGTATGGCCGAGCGCGAGGAGCTCAAATACGTCGAGCCGCCGGAGACGGCGATCGCGCCGGAGCAGCTCGACGAGCTGGAGGACGCGGTCCGACAGCTCGCGGCGACCCGCACCCGGGAATAGCGCCGGCCGGTGCTTTCGGCGTCAGACTCCCCGCTCGGCTTTCAGCTTCGCGATCGCGGCCCGCAGTTGCGGAATCCCCGCGCCGTCGCGCGACGACGTCGCGATCACCCGCGGGAAGGCGGCCGGCCGCTGCTTCAGTGCCGTCTCGGTCTCCTCGATGCGCGCTGCAAGCGCATCCTTGCCGATCTGGTCTGCCTTGGTCAGCACGATCTGGTGACTGACCGCGGCCTCGCCCAGCACGTCGAGCGAGGGCTTGTCGGTGTCCTTCAGCCCGTGCCGCGCATCGATCAGCACATACACGCGGGCAAGGTTGGCGCGGCCGCGCAGGTAATCGTGGATGAGCCGCGTCCAGGCCTTGATCTTGTCCTTCGGCGCCTGCGCGTAGCCGTAGCCCGGCATGTCGACCAGCGTGACCGCAGGATCGCCGGTGAAGAACACCAGCTCCTGGGTGCGGCCCGGCGTGTGCGACACCCGGACCAGCGCCTTCCGCCCGGTCAGCGCGTTGATCAGGCTGGATTTGCCGACGTTGGAGCGGCCGGCGAACGCCACCTCGATGCCGCGCATCTTCGGCAGCGTCTCGACCGAGCTGGCCGCCCAGGCGAAGTCCCATGGCTTGCCGAACAGCCGGCGGCCCGCTTCGATCTCGGAGGACGTGAATAACGGTGCTGTCGTCAACGGCGCATGCCTTGTGGAGCACGGCCGCTGGCACGGCCTCGTTCGGTCGGGATGACCCCAACCTAGGAGGTTGTGCGGCGCGCGATCAAGGCATCGATCGATAAAAAGCCCGGCCCGCGCGCCATGATGAACAGCAGGCATGCGGCCCAGGTGCCGTGGGTCGGCCATGCGCTGGGATAGACAAGCACCTGGATCACGAGTGTCATGCCCAGCAGCGCCAATGCGGAGAACCGCGTGGCGAGTCCGACCACCAGAAGCACCGGAAAGAGGTGTTCGGCAAACGCGGCGAGGTGCGCGCCGAGCCAGGGCGAGATCAGCGGCAGCCTGTATTCGTCCTGGAACAGCGCAATCGCGTTCTCAGTGACCGTGAAACCTTCCACCTTGGTCTGGCCGGATTGCCAGAACACGCCCGCAATCGAGAGCCGTGCGACCAGCGCGATCAGCCAGTCCGGGATCGCGGCCATGGCAGCGATGGCGCTGTGCAGCAGGCCTGTGACCGGCTCGCGAGCATGCAGGGAGGCGGAGTTCGTCATTGGATAAGCCCTTTCTGGCTGGAGGCCGGCGTGTCCGTCATCAGGCCCGGCGCGACCACGATCGAGAGATTGGCGCCGATTTCAAAAGCCGGGCATGCAGCGATCGCGGCGTTGGCGGCTTCGCCGAGGCTGAACCCGTGTTGCAGCGCTGTTACGAAGTCCGCGCCGCCGGGCGGCAGCCGGTGAACATGCACCGTGTCCTGCGGCCGCAGGATCATCGCATGTTCGGATACGTCCATCTCGACAGGGCCAAGCTCCATGTCTCCGGAGTTCATCGCCCAGATGGTCACCGCTGGGTAAGCCGAACGCACGATCTGTAACGACGGGTGCAGCGAAACGACGGTTGCGAACAGCCGCTCCGGCCCGATCTGCGACAGCGTCTGCGGGTCGATCGGATCGGCATCGGCCGCGTGGTAGGCGCGGGTCCGTGCCGCTTCGATCCGTGCGACATCGGCGAGATAAGGCAGCTCCACAGCGGGCGGGAATACGGCAAGAAAATCACCTAGGCCGTCGCCGTACTCCGCCAGCACCCTGGAGCGCGGCGGGTGTTGCGCGATGTAGGTGCGGGCGCAGCCCAAGAAGAACTCTTCGCCAATGATCCGTTCGGTCGCCGGAAACTGCGTGCGCAAGGCGTTGACCAGCGATGCAATGACGTTGTTGCGATACACGCCGAAGCGGCGTTCCGGCATCCGCCCGGTATGGGATCGCAGGCCGTCGGGCAGTGGACGTTCGGGATCGAGCAGCGCCTGTGCGAAGACTGCTTCGCGTTCTTGCCGTTTGGGGATTTCGTTCACGCTGCGCATTGCCGCCTCGCACGATCGAGGATCATGCCGGCTCTTTGCGCCTCCGCGGCCAGCTCCGCCCATTCGGGCACGTCGTTGTCCCATTCGATCAGGGTCGGGAGCGGACCGGTGTGCGCGATCGTGGCTTCGTAGAGTTGCCAGACCGGGTCGGCGACCGGCGAGCCGTGCGCATCGATCAGCAGCGGCTCGCCGCTTTCGCCGCGCTGGGGATCGTGACCGCCGAGGTGTATCTCGCCGGCATGCTGCAACGGAAATCGCTCGATGTAGTCCTGCGCGTTGCGGCCGTGGTTGGTGCAGGACACGAACACGTTGTTGACGTCGAGCAGCAGCCCGCAGCCGGTGCGCTGCACGATCGCCTCCAGGAATTCTGTTTCCGGGATCGCACTTTCGGCGAACTCGACGTAGGTCGACGGGTTTTCCAGCAGCATCCGGCGGCCAAGCGCGTCTTGCACCTGATCGATGTGCTCGACCGTGCGCGCCAGCGTCTGTTCGGTGTAGGGCAGCGGCAGCAGATCGTTGAGATAGACGCCGTCGTGAGACGACCAGGCCATATGTTCGGAGAAACTGGCGGGCGGATGCCGTTCGCACAGTGTTTCCAGACGGGCGAGGTGCTCGCGGTCGAGCGGCTCCGGCGATCCGATCGACAGGCCGACGCCATGGATCGACAGCGCGTAGCGTTCGCGCAGCGCGCTTAACTGGCGGTGCGCGGGACCGCCCCGGCCCATGTAGTTCTCGGCATGAACTTCGACGAAGCCGATCGGCTGATCGGGCGCCATGATCTGCGGAAAGTGGATCGGCTTGAAGCCGACGCCGGCGCGCGGAGGCAGGCCTGATGTGTTGCGCACGGCAGCGGACTCCATGATCCTTCAAGACGAAAGGGGCGGGGCACCGCGGTGCCCCGCCGGTGCCGGTGTGTCAGCTCTTCTTCGGCATGAGCGAGCCGTTGCCCTTCGGCGTCTTCATCGAGACGCAGGTGCCCTTGGCGACGTACTTCCAGGCGTTGCCCTGGTAGTCCATCTTGGAGGTGCCGGCGCAGGTGGTGCCCGCACCAGCGGCGCAATCGTTCTTGCCGGCGAGCGAGATGCCGTAGCACCTTTCCTTGTCGTTGCTCTGGGCCGACGCAGGGCTGGCGGCGAACGTGACAGCCGTGGCAAACGAGGCGGCGAGTGCGGCGGCGGTGACGGAGGTCTTTGTCATGACGGCGGTTCTCCATACTGGCTTCTGCGTTGTCCGGAGTGGCTGCAAAGCCGCGCTCCGCGGGCCGGCGATATCCGGCCTTATGGGGGTGTTCGCAGGGAGCGCGGCCCCTGTTACAGCCATCACGGCTGTGTGATTGCGCGACGTGTGGATGTAACAAAGCGGCGTGATGAACCGAAAACAGCAATGAGCCTGCCGTTGTGAGCCGTTCCGGGACCGACTGGTCTGAGCTGATGCGCGCCGCAGCCGGTGGCGATGCCAGAGCCTATGACCTGCTGCTTCGCGAGCTGTCCGCCGCGCTGCGGGGCCGGGTGCGGCGGGTGCTGAAATCGTCCGGCCACGGCGACGCCGATCCGGAAGACATCGTGCAGGAGATCCTGTTGGCGATTCATCTGAAGCGGCATACATGGCGGACCGATGAGCCGGCTGGTCCGTGGATCTCCGCCATCGCGCGCTACAAGACCGTGGACGCGATGCGAAAGCGCGGCTGGCGCGTGCACGTGCCGATCGAGGACTTCGCCGACACGCTGGCGGCGGAGGAGCCGGACCGCCGCGCGTCCGGCCGTGACGTCGAGCGTTCGCTCGGCCTGCTGCCGGCATCGCAGCGCAGCGTGGTGCAGGCCATCGCGGTCGACGGACTGTCGATCGGGGAGGCGGCCGACCGCCTCAACCTGACGCAGGGCGCGGTCCGCGTTGCGTTGCATCGCGGACTGGCGGCGCTGGTCAGGGCCTATCGGGGATAGAGAGCAGATGCGGACCGACGAATTGATACGCTCGCTGGTGGCCGACAGCCAGGCCATGCCGCAGCCTCCGGCCGCGCGATTGCTGCCGTTCGTTCTGATCGGCGCCGCGGTGTCGGCGGCTGGCTTCCTTGCCGTGCTGGGACCGAGGCCGGACCTCGCCGCCGCGGCCGGGACGCTGCGGTTCGACTTCAAGATCGTGGTGACGCTGACGCTGCTGGCCGCCGCCGCGGCGCTCGCCGTTCGCATGGTTCGCCCCGGCGCCGCGACCGGCGCTGCCGCGGCGGGCCTGCTCGCCGCGCCGCTGCTGCTCGCGGCCGGCGCGGCGCTGGAGCTGACGGCGCTGCCGCGGACCGCATGGCCGGCGGCGGCGGTGGGCTCGAACTCGATGGTGTGCCTGACCGCGGTGCCGCTGCTTTCGCTGCCCATGCTGGCCGGCGCCATCTACGCGCTGCGGGCAGGCGCGCCGCTGCGTCCGGCCCTGACCGGGGCCGTGGCCGGCGTACTGGCCTCGGCGGCCGCCGCCTCGCTCTACGCGCTGCACTGCACCGACGATTCCCCGCTGTTCGTCGCGGTCTGGTACAGCCTCGCCATTGCCGCGGTCGCCCTGGCCGGGGCGGTTGCCGGGCGGTTTGCGCTGCGCTGGTAGGTGCGGATCGCGGGGCACCGATGCGCGGCGGTCATTGATGCCGCCGCGCGGCGGGATAAGCTCGCGCATCGCCACCAGGGATCACCCGCCATGCCCGTTTCCATGTACAGCGTTTCCGTTCCCGTCTTCATCCAGCACCTTAACGGTCTTGCCGGCGTGCTCGACAAGGCCGCCGCCCACGCCGCCGCGCGCAAGATCAACGAAGAAGACCTCCTGCAGATGCGGCTTGCGCCCGACATGTTTCCGCTGGTGCGCCAGGTCCGCGCCGCCACCGATCACGCCATGAACGGCAGCGCACGCCCATCCGGCAAGGAGCCGTTGAAGTTCGCCAACGACGAGACCACCATCGCACAGCTCAAGGAGCGCATCGCGAAGGCGATCGAGTTCCTGAAAGGCGTGAAGCAGAGCGAGCTTGACGGTACCGAGGGCAGGGAGATTTCCATCACCTTCCCGAACGGCAACGTGCGCCAGTTCACCGGGCAGAGCCTGCTGCTCGGCAACAGTCTGCCGAACTTCTTCTTCCACACCACCACCGCCTACGACATCCTGCGCCAGTGCGGCGTCGAGCTTGGCAAGCGCGACTTCATGGGGCCGCCGCCGGCGTAAGGTTCACCCGCCGATCCGTCTTGTCCTCCGCGCGCGATGCATCATGACAATGATGCACCGCGGACGCGGGGGCCAGGTCTTTGCAGGGCACCGCTTTCACGCTGCGTTGCGGCCGCTCGCGCGCTTCCCCACGCTTTCGACCGTATCGCCCGGCACAACGGATTCGCGGGCTTTGCGGCGGGTGTCCGGCCACCGCAATGTGCGCGTCCTGTTGAGCCGGCCGGGCTCCTTGATGTCGATATGAATCATCTCGCCGGGCGTTGGCGTGCAACAGGTTCCGCGTTGCAGGTCACCGGGATGAGGCGCTTGTAACTTGCTGATATTCCGCAAGTAATGGCGCGCCCGAAGAGATTCGAACTCCTGACCCCCAGATTCGTAGTCTGG
>CAZGSW010000232.1:0-6406 GCA_964528635.1 uncultured Rhodoplanes sp.
TTCCTGGCCGACAAGCTCGGCGTCGAGCTGGTCGAGGGCGGCGACCTGTTCGTGAAGAACAGCATCGTCTACATGCGAACCACCGAGGGCCCGAAGCGGGTCGACGTAATCTACCGCCGTATCGACGACGACTTCATCGATCCGCTGACGTTCCGCCCGGACTCCGCGCTGGGCGTGGCCGGGCTGATGTCGGCCTATGCCGCCGGCAACGTCACGCTCGCCAACGCGGTCGGCACCGGCATCGCCGACGACAAGGCGATCTACAGCTACATGCCGGACGTGGTGAGGTTCTTCCTCGGCGAGGAGCCGATCCTCAAGAACGTGCCGACCTGGCGCTGCCGCGAGGAGGAGCACCTGAAATACGTGCTCGACAATATCGAGGAGCTGGTGGTCAAGGAGGTGCATGGCTCCGGCGGCTACGGAATGATGATCGGGCCGACCGCCGACAAGGCGACCATCGCGGCGTTCCGCACCAAGCTCAAGCTCGACCCGAAGGGCTTCATCGCGCAGCCGACGCTGGCGCTGTCAACCTGTCCGACGTTTGTGGACAGCGGCGTGGCGCCGCGTCATGTCGACCTGCGGCCGTTCGTTCTCACCGGCAAGGACAGGGTGCGGATCGTGCCGGGCGGTCTGACGCGGGTGGCGCTGAAGGAGGGCTCTCTGGTGGTCAACTCCAGCCAGGGCGGCGGCATCAAGGACACATGGGTGCTGGATAAATGAGAGGGAGATCGATCGGCATACTCCGCTTCACCTCCCCCTGGAGGGGGGAGGTCGCCGCGCGACGCGCGGCGGGTGGGGGTGAGCTTTCTTCTTTTCGCTCACCCCACCCCGCTCGCCTGTGGCGAGCGACCCTCCCCCTCCAGGGGAGGGTGGGCACCGTGCGTGGGGCGAAGTGAATGCTCTCCCGCACCGCCGACAACCTGTACTGGCTGGCGCGCTACGTCGAGCGCGCGGAGTATCTCGCGCGCATCCTGGAGGCGACGCAGCGGCTCACCGCGCTGCCGCTCGCCTATGTCGGCGAGACCAACGAATGGGAGACGGCGGTGGCGACCGCCGGCTGCTCCAGCGCCTTCTTCTCGGTTCACGAGGAGGCGAACGAGGACACCGTCGTCGACTTCCTCGCGTTCTCGACGGCCAATCCGTCGTCGATCCGCAACTGCTTCGAGGTGGCGCGCCACAACGCACGCGCGGTGCGCACCGCGCTCACCATGGAGATGTGGGACGCGATCAATTCGACCTGGCTCGAGTTGAAGCGGTTCGGCAACAAGCCGGACTCCCGCGAGGAGATCATGCGCTTCCTGCAATGGGTGCAGGCGTCGTCGCTGCGCTTCGACGGCTCGGCCTACCGCACCATGCTGCGCAACGACGCTTACTGGTTCTCGCGGCTCGGCGTGTTCATCGAGCGCGCCGACAACACCGCGCGCGTGCTCGACGTGAAGTACCACCTGCTGCTTCCGGCCGACGAGCACGTCGGCGGCCCGCTCGACTATTTCCAGTGGTCGGCGATCCTGCGCTCGGTGTCGGCGCTCACCGCCTATCACTGGGTCTATCGCGAAAGCCTCAAGCCGTGGCTGGTGGCGGACCTGCTCATCCTCAACGACCAGATGCCGCGCTCGCTGGCGAGTTGCTGCGAGAACCTGGAGCAGAACCTCGACCGCATTGCCAACGTGTACGGCCGGCAGGGCCCGACCCAGCGCCAGGCGCGGGCGATCCGCACCAGGCTCAACAACAGCCGGATGGAGGATATTTTCCAGTCCGGTCTGCACGAGTTCCTGAGCGAATTCATCGCCGACAACAACAATCTCGGCGTTGCCATCGGCAAGCAGTACCTGTCCTGAGCCGGCCGCCCGCGACCGCACCCTCCGCCGCCGGGCTTGTCCCGGCCACCCCGGGCTTTAGTCTGTTGGAATCGAAACGCCCGGCGCGTCGGCCGGACTGACACCCATGCGCATCAGGATTTCGCACACCACGAGCTATCATTACGATGAGCCCGCGTCCGGCGTGATCCAGACGCTGCGGCTCACGCCGCGCAACCACGACGGCCAGTACGTGGTGTCCTGGCGGATCGATCTGTCCGAGAACTGCCGGCTCGACCGCCACGAGGACGCATTTGGCAACATCATGCACGTGTTCACCGCCGATGGTCCGCTCACCGACCTGAGGCTCACGGTGGAGGGCGAGGTCGAGACCCGCGACACGGCGGGCGTGATCCGCGGCACCGTGGAGCGCTTTCCGCCGAGCCTGTACCTGCGCGAGACGCCGCTGACGCGGAGCGATCCGGCGATCGCGGCGCTGGCGCACGAAGCGCGGGAGGCCGCCGGCGGCGACGCGCTCAAGACCATGCACGGGCTGGTCCGCCGGCTGCACGAGGAGATGACGTTCGATCCGGACCCGACCGGCACGACGACCGCGGCGTGCGAAGCCTACGGACTGCGTCGCGGCGTCTGCCAGGACTTCAGCCACGTCTTCATCGCGGCCGCGCGGGTCATCGGCGTGCCGGCGCGCTACATCGGCGGACATTTCCATCGCAGCGACGGCGTCGCCGACCAGCAGGCCGGCCACGCCTGGGTCGAGGCCCACATCGCCGGTTTCGGCTGGGTCGCGTTCGATCCGGCCAACGGCATCAGCACCACCGACGCCCATGTGCGCATCGCGGTCGGCCTCGACTACCTCGGCGCCGCGCCGGTGCGCGGCAGCCGCCACGGCGGCGGCAGGGAGTCGATGGAGGTGGCGGTTCGGGTGGCGCAGAGCGCGCGGCAGGCACAGAGCTAGTGGAGCGGATGTCAGCAACGGGGTCGGAGCGATGGCCGGGGGCGGCGGCCCTGCGATGGGATGCGCCGACACTGCGCGCGCGGTCGAGGCTGGTCAGCGGCCTCGTCATGCTGGCCTACGTGACCATGCACCTGATGTCGCACGTCATGCTGCTGGTCTCGCCGGAGTGGGCGGACGCCGCGATCCACCTGCTGATGGAGCCGTGGCGCACCGTGTCGGGCACGGCGGTGCTCGCGGCGGCGTTTCTCGTCCATTACGCCAACGCGCTGTGGTCGGTCTATGCGCGGCGCAGCCTGCGGATGCCGCGCTGGGAGCTGTGGCAGCTCGCACTCGGGCTCGCCATTCCGCTGGTGCTGACGCTGCATGTGGTCGGCACCCGCGTCGCCGAACTGATGCGGGACTATCATCCGTTCTATTCCAACACGCTGCTGACGTTGTGGTACGCGGCGCCGTGGGCCGGCTGGCTGCAGACCGTCGCGCTGGTGGTGGTGTGGACCCACGCCTGCATCGGCGTGCACTTCTGGCTGCGGCCGCGGCTCTGGTACCGCGACTGGATCGTGCCGTTCCGCGCGTTCGCCGTGCTGCTGCCGACGATGGCGCTCGCCGGCTTCGTCGCCGCCGGCAACCACACGCTGCGGCTTGCCGAAAATCCGGATTACGTGACGGCGACCCAGAAGCAGGCCAACGCGTCCGCTGAAACGGCGGCATTCGTCTGGGACGTCGCGCTTGCGGCCATCGCCGTGCATGTCGCGCTGGTCGGGCTGGCGTTCGGCGCCCGTGCGGCGCGCGGCTGGCTGTACCGCCGCCGCATGCCGCCGGTTCTCACCCACGCCAGCGGACGGCGCTTTCCGATCCTGCCCGGCTCGACGGTTCTGGAAACGCTGCGCGACAACGGCATCGCCCATGCCGCGGTGTGCGGCGGCCGGGCGCGCTGCACCACCTGCCGGGTGCAGGTGACGCTGGGGCTCGATTCGCTGCCGCCGCCGCAGCACCAGGAAACCGCGGCGCTGACCCGGATCAAGGCTGGCGCCGGCACCCGGCTCGCCTGCCAGATCCGGCCCAGCCGCGACATCTCGATCGCTCCGCTGTTCGCCGCGGACGCGGTCGACGGTCAGGTGCGCGGCGGACTCGAAGGCAGCGAGCGGCTGATCACCGTCGTGTTCGTCGATCTGCGCGGCTCGACCACCATCGGCGAGGCGCGGCTGCCGTACGACGTGCTCTACCTGCTCAACCAGTTCTTCTACGAGATGACGCGCGCGCTGCAGACCACCAACGGCCACTATTCGCAATTCACCGGCGACGGCCTGATGGCGCTGTACGGCCTCCACGAAAGCGATCCCCGCAGGGGAGCAGCCGACGCGCTGCGCGGCGCCCAGGCGATGCTCGACGGGCTGGAGCGTCTGAATAGGCAGTTGCGCGCCGAGCTGTCGCAACCGCTCGCCATCGGCATCGGCATCCATCACGCCGAGGCGATCGTCGGCGCGATGGGGCCGCCGCGCTCGCAGATCATCACGGCGATCGGCGACACCGTGAACACCTGCGCGCGGCTCGAAAGCCTGACCAAGGAGTTCGGGGTGCCGATCGTGGTGTCGCGTCAGGCCGCGGAGGCGGCGGGCCTCGACACCGGCGGCCGGCAACTGCACGAGGTCATGGTGAAGGGCAGGGTGGCCAGGGTCGAGTTCTACGCCCTGGAGACGGTTTCCGGACTCCTGCCGGCGCGGGCCTGAGCCGCGATGCGACCAATTGTGGCAACCGCGTTAACCCTGTTGCGTGTGAACCTTTCGGAAAGCGTGCTTTTTTACCGGGATGCCTCTCGCCGGTGGTATTTTACGACCGTCGAAGAGCCGGTAACGGACTGAACGGACTGGGGATGTTGCCATTTGGCAACCAATACGTTCGCGGCCTGATATAGTCACGCTGGGGGGCGTTCAGCGCGTGCGCAACATGGGTACCGGTCGGATTGTGGCATCGGCTGGAGTGGGGTCCGTCTGCGGTTCGCAGTCAGGGATGGCCCGCATCATCCGTTCGCTGATGCTGCTCGTGCTGGGCGCAGCGGCGCTGCCGGGCTGCGCGTCGACCAACAGCGCTCCGGTCAACCAGCCGCTCGCCGCCATGGCGCAGCACAACCCCGTCGCGACCCGCGAGCAGGAAAGCTACTTCGACGACACCGTGATCGCGCTGTCGTTCTCCGGTGGCGGCACCCGGGCGGCCGCCTTCTCCCATGGCGTGCTGCTGGCGCTGGCCGACACCTCGATGCGCAGCGGCCGCAACCGGGTTTCGATGATCGACCACGTCGACGTGGTGTCCGGCGTGTCCGGCGGGGCGGTGCCCGCCGCCTATTTCGGCCTCAAGCGGCGTGCCGCGCTCGCCGACTTCCGCGAGAAGTTCCTGCTGCGCAACGCCGAGGAGGCGCTCAGCACCAACGTCAGCATCGCCAACCTGGCCCGCGGCTTCTCCGGCGGCGTCAACGATTCGACGCGGCTGCCCGCCTGGCTCGACGCCAACCTGTTTCATGGCGCGACCTTCGCCGACATGAACGAGGAGCGCCGGCCGCGGGTCTCGATCAACGCCTCCGACATCTTCAACCGCACCCCGTTCCTGTTCGGCCGCGGCGTGTTCGGCGCCCTGTGCAGCGATTTCTCCGCCTATCCGGTGTCGCTCGCCGTCGCGGCCTCGGCTGCGGTGCCGGTGTTCTTCTCGCCGGTGGTGATCCGCAACTTCTACGACCAGTGCACGCAGCCGCTGCCCGAGTGGGTCGAGCGCGTGCGCCGCGATCCGAATGCTGCGCCGATGCTGCGCCAGTATGCCGACGCGATCGTCCGCTTCCGCCGCGGCGAGGTCCGCTACGTCAAGCTGCTGGACGGCGGTCTGGTCGACAACTTCGGTCTTTCCGCCTTCACCATCTCGCGCCTGATGGCGAACACGCCTCACGGGCCGCTGTCGGCGCGCGAGGGCGTCAGGCTGCGCCGGCTGATGTTCATGGTGGTGGATGCCGGCCGTCAGCCGTCCGGCAACTGGTCGCAGACGGTGGCGGGGCCGTCCGGCGTCGATCTCATCATGGCGACCGCGGACACCGCGACCGGATCGAGCGCCGCGCAGAGCTACACGGCGTTCGACAAGATGATGTCGGACTGGCAGGCCCAGCTCATCGCCTGGCGCTGCCGCCTGTCCGCCAGCGAGCGCGCCCGGCTCGGTGCCGGTCCCGGCTGGAACTGCCGCGACGTCAGGTTCCATGTCAGTCGTGTCGGCTTCGAGCAGCTTGGCGAGCAGCGCGCCGCGGAGCTCGACAAGGTGGAGACGCGCTTTCGGCTTCCCGCCGATCAGGTCGACCTGGTCGTTCAGGCCGGTCAGGACGCGATCAAGGCCAATCCGAGCTTCCGCGCCTTCGTGCGCAGCGTCGGCGGCAGCGTGGCCCCGACCCCGGCCGCGCCTGCGCCGCGAGGGCCCGCGCCACAGGGTCCCGTGCCGCAGGGAACTCCGGTGGCCGGCGCCGCGCCGGGCGAGCCGGTGCAGCAGGCCACCGCCTACGCGCCGCGGTAACGCGCCGCATCCGGCGAAGCGGAGACCGTTCGCGCGGCCTCACATGATCGCGAATTCGGCGTTCCTGCGGTCCGTCACCAGCATGGTGCCGGGA
>CAZGSW010000233.1:0-6390 GCA_964528635.1 uncultured Rhodoplanes sp.
GCGAGCGCCGTGCGATAGGCAAGCCTCACCGCGTCGGTGTCCGGATCGGCCGGCTCCGCAAGCACCGCCCAGGCCCGCTTTCGGTCGCCCGCCAGCCGCGCGGCAAAGGTCGCGATCGCTGCGGCAAGTGCCGAGAGCGGTCCGGGCGCGGCGGCCGCCGCCCGTTGCACCGCCGCGATCTCGCGCTCTGCCGAACTCGCCACCAGCGCGCCGATCAGTTCGGTCTTGCTTGGGAAGTAGCGATAGACGGTGCCTGCTGCGATGCCCGCGCGGGCCGCCACCGGCGCCATCTGGATGGCCGCCATGCCGCCCTCGCTCGCGGCTTCGCCGGCCGCCACGATGATGGCATCGTGGCGTTCAGCCTGACGGCGGATCACGTTCTCGGTGCGGCGGTAGGCCATCGCCAAGGACTGAATTCTGATTCACGGCGGAGGGTCAAGCGGATGACGCAGGCGGCGCACGGACGGCTGCCGTGAACGCTCGACCAGCCAATGGCCGAGCGGCTTCTCCTTAACAACTCCCTGCCGGTTCAGTTCTTCGGACTGGCCAGCGCGCGCTCGCGGATGGTCATCAGCGATGCGCCCGGCGTCAGCGCATCGGTAGCAACCTTGACGTGGATGATCGCCGGCTTGCCCGACCTCTCGGCATCCTCAAACGCCTTCGCGAAGTCCGCGGTCTTCTCCACGGTGGCGCCGAACCCGCCGAACGCGCGCGCATACGCGGCAAAATCCGGATTGCGCAAATCGGTGCCGACCACCCGGGTCGGATACTCGCGCTCCTGATGCATGCGGATGGTGCCGTAGGTGCCGTTGTCCATGATGACGACAATGATCGGCAGGTCGTACTGCACAGCCGTGGCGAACTCCTGCCCGTTCATCATGAAGTCGCCGTCGCCTGCCACGCACAGCACCTTGCGGTCCGGATAGAGCCGCTTGATGCCGACCGAGGCCGGCAGGCCGTAGCCCATCGAGCCCGCCATCGGCGCGTAGTGCTGACCGAACTGGCTGAGCCTGAAGTAGCGCTGTGCCCAGGTGGTGAAGTTGCCGGCGCCGTTGGTGAGGATCGCGTCAGGACAACGCTCGCGCATCCAGACGATGATCTCGCCGAAGTTGACGGGTCCAGGCTGCGGGGTCGCCTTCTCGGTCCACTCGACATAGTCGGCGTGGGCCTGTTGCGCGGTGCCGCGCCAGGCGATCTCGTTCGGCGGCTGCAGCCCTTCGAGCGCCGCGGCAAATCCGGTCGGTGCCGCGTTGATCGCCAGATGCGGGCGATAGACGCTGCCGAGTTCCTCGGAGCCGGGATGCACATGCACCAGCGTCTGCCGGGGCGCGGGAATCTCCAGCAGCGTGTAGCTCTGCGACGGCATCTCGCCGAGCCGTCCGCCGATCAGCAGGATCAGGTCCGCCGCCTTCACGCGCGACAGGAGTTTCGGATTGGGACCGATTCCGAGATCGCCCGCGTAGCACGGATGCCGCCAGTCCATCAGATGGCCGCGGCGGAACGTGGTGGCGACCGGAATGTCGAACCGCTCGGCAAAGCGCGCCAGCGAGGCGCGAGCGGCCTCCGACCAGCGGCTGCCGCCGGCCAGCACGATCGGCTGCTTCGCCGCCCACAGCATCTTCTGCAGCTTCGCCATGTCGGCCTGACCCGGCCAGATCTCGACCGGCTCGAACGGCGGCGCGTCCGGAACCGCGACACGCTCGGTCAGCATGTCCTCGGGAAGCGCCACCACCACCGGCCCCGGCCGGCCGCTGGTCGCCGCGTAGAACGCGCGCGACACCAGCTCGGGGATGCGCGCCGGATCGTCGATCTCGGTGACCCACTTGCAGATCGAGCCGAACACCGCGCGATAGTTCAGCTCCTGGAACGCGTCACGCTCGCGCATCTCGCGGCCGACCTGGCCGACGAACACGATCAGCGGCGTGGAATCCTGCTGGGCGATGTGAATGCCGGGCGATGCGTTGGTGGCGCCGGGCCCGCGCGTCACGAACGCGATGCCGGGGAGGCCGGTGGCCTTGCCCTGCGCCTCCGCCATCATGGTCGCGCCACCCTCCTGGCGGCAGATCGTGAGTTCGATCGGGCTGTCGTGGAACGCGTCGAGCGCGGCGAGATAGCTCTCGCCCGGCACGCAGAACGCGTGCTTCACGCCATGAATGACGAGCTGGTCGATCAGGATTTGCCCGCCGGTGCGGGTGCCGTCATTGGCGCGCATCAGATGTCTCCTTGCATTCCAGATCCATTATAGCACTCCGTCATGGCCGGGCTCGTCCCGGCCATCCACGCCTTGCTGCGCTGGGCGAAAAGACGTGGATGCCCGGTTCAAGCCCGGGCATGACGAGGATAGAGCCCGTGTCAGCCCCTACCGCTTGATCGGGCAGAAGCCTGCCGGGAGCATGATCGAGGTCTTCTGCTCCAGCAGAAGGCCCGACTCGTTGAGCTTCTGCAGGTACACCTGCCACTCGGGATCGGCAAACATCGCGGCACGCCGTTTCGCGCGGTCGGCGGCGTCCTCATATGCCCAGTTGTGCACCACCGTGTTCACATCTCCGGTTTCGGCGAACATATAGGCAATAGGCTGTCCGAGATGGCGGGTCTGCGCCTTGAAGCCGTATTCCTCGTAGATTTTCAGGTGCGTCTGCGTGTGACCGGCCTTGATGCGATAGGTGCGATGGTCGACGATCAATGGGACCTCCCGTTGTAGCGCATGCCGCGCGAACCGGCGGGAGTGTTCCGGCTACCGCGCGCCCGGGTCAATAGGCCAGTGGTCCGATTCCAGCATTCGCATCCCGTTTTGGCAGGCGTGTTTGCGAATGTTAGAAGCAAAGGACCACTAGCAAGTATAAGGGACGCGGCGCTCACGTTTGGAAACGCATGGCCATCGATCCGCGCCGCATCGCCATCATATTTTGTGCGGTCTGTCCCTTCCTGCACCTTTACTCGCCCCAGGCGGTGCTGCCGCTGATGGCGCAGGAGTTCGGCATCGGCGCCGCCGGCGCGAGCCTGCTCATCACCGCGAGCACGCTGGCGGTCGCCGCAACCGCGCCGTTCACCGGCGCGGTCGCCGACGTGCTGGGCCGCAAGCGGGTCATTGTCGCCGCCATGCTGCTGCTGCTGGTGCCGGGCTTCATGATGCCCTTCGCCGGCAGCTTCGAGGAACTGATCCTCTGGCGGTTCCTGCAGGGCCTGCTGCTGCCTCCCATTTTCGCGGTCAGTATCGCCTATATCGGCGACGAATGGCCGCCGCAGCAGGCCACCGGCGTGATCGGCAGCTTCACATCGGCATCCGCGGTGTCCGGGTTCCTTGGCCGCTTCATCCCGGGCATCCTGCTCGCCTATGTCGGCTGGCAGGGCGGATTTTTCGCACTCGCCATACTGACCGCCGTCTGCCTTGTCGCCGTCGCCACGCTGCTGCCGCGCGAGAAGCAGTTCGTGCGCGCCGCCAGTCTCGGCGCCTCGCTGCGCCAGATGGTCGCGCATCTGCGCAATCCGCGGCTGCTCGCCACCTATGCGGTGGGCTTCGGCGTGCTGTTCAACTTCATCGCGATCTTCACCTACGTGAGCTTCCACCTCGCAGCACCGCCGTTTCTTCGCTCCGCGGCGTTCATCGGCTCCATCTTCGTGGTCTATCTCGCAGGCGCCGCCGCCGCGACCATGACCGGAAGGATGATCGGCCGGTTCGGCCGCCGCCGCTTCGTGCTGTGCGTGGTCGCCGCTTGGGCGTGCGGCGTCCTGCTGATGCTGGTGCCGTCGGTGCCGGTGATCGTGCTGGCGCTCGCCATCGCCTCGACCTGCGGTGTGCTGACACAGGCCTCCTCCACCAGCTATGTCGCCATCACCGCGGAAGACGGCACCTCATCGGCGGTCGGGCTTTACGTCACGTCCTTCTATGTCGGCGGCACGTTCGGCGGCTGGCTCGCCGGCCTCGCCTACGAGGCCGCCGGATGGCCCGCGACCATCGCGCTGACGCTCGGCATGCTGGCGATCATGGCCACCGTGGTGGCGACCGCGTGGAGCCGGACGTAAACCACCGGCTGTCCCGTTACCGGCTGTCGAGGTGCGACACTTGGCGGATTTCGCGCCGGACGCCCGATGGCTGCACGAAGCCGCCGCCGGAGCGCGCCGCCGCCTGGGCCGGCGTCAGTGCCGCGACCGGAGTCTTCACCGGGTCGTCGTCGCGGTCGTACACGTCGTCGCGGAAATGCACCATATCGTCGCTTGTCACCCAGCCGGTGAAATAGACCCAGGCCACCGGCACCTTGTGGGTCAGCGCGATGGTCTGCCGCTTTCCGGTGGCGATCGCGTCGTCGATGCGCTTGCGCGACCAACCCGGATTGTCGGCCAGCAGCCACACCGCCAGATCGCGCACCTCCGCCACGCGCGCGCAGCCGGACGAGTGGAACCTATGGTCCTGCGAGAAGTGTTCCTTGTGGTTGGTGTCGTGCATGTACACTGCATATTTGTTCGGCATGTCGATGCGCACCGCGCCGAGTGCATTGCCGGGACCGGAGTCCTGACGGATGGTGTAGTTGGGCGAGCGGCCGGACTTCCAGTCGACCGACCTCGGATCGATCTCATTGCCGCTGCCGTCGAGCACGCGCATGCGCATGCGGCCGGCGTAGCCGGGATCGCGCTGCATGCGGGGGATCACATCCGCCTTGAGGATCCCGAGCGGCACCGTCCAGGTCGGGTTCAGGTTCACCGCGTTGATCGTCGTGGTCAGCGCCGGCGAGGCGCGCCCCACCTTGCCGACCACCACCACATAGCGCTTCTGCACCGTGTCGCCGTCGACCGCTTCGGCGACGGCGGCGGGCAGGTTCACCACCACGTAGCGCTGGCCGAACTGGAAGTTCAGATCGCTGATGCGGTCGAGCGTGGCGCGAAGCTGGGTCAGCCGCTCCTTCACCGGCACGTTGAGGGCGGCGAGCGTCTTCGGTCCGACGCTGCCGGTCTCGGTCAGGCCGTGACGCATCTGGAAGCGCTTCACCGCCGTCTCCAGCGCGTCGTCGTAGAGTTCGCTGTTGTCGAGGTCGGCCGCGAGATCGTCGGTGACGATCAGCCGGCGGCGCAGCGTCAGCACGTCGGGCCCGAACGCACCCGGCGCCAGCCTGGCGGTCTTCGGCAACGCCGGCCAGCCGCCGCGCAGATCGATCGTGGTGTAGCTCAACATCGCCGCCGCGATGCGCTGATAGGTGTTCTGGTAGAAGGTCGGCAGCGGCGATTTCGACACCGGCGCGATGCCGTCGGGCTTCGGCTTGACCGCCTTCGCCACCGGCTTCTTGGCCGCCGGTTTTGCGGCAACCGGCTTGGCCGGGCCACCCTGCGCCATCGCCGGCACGACCAAGGCCATTGAAATCAAAATGGAAATCGTCGTCCGGCGCATCCCGCCCCTCGATTCTCCGCCGTTCCCGCGTCAATCAAGCGTCGCGGTATGGCGGCATTGCGGCCAAGCCTGGCCGCAGGAGACAAGTCTAGCTGCAGGAGATTAGCGGGGCGTTTCAAGCCGGGTGGGCCAACAAGTCAGGTGGGGCAAATTGTTCGGCTGTCATCACCCGCGAAAGCGGGCGATCCAGTAAACACAGGTTCCCCGATCGGGCTTTGTCGTTGCCCCGGCACCATGGGTACGGGATGCTCCGCTTGCGCGGAGCATGACACCGAGGAAATTGGGCCGCTCCCTCGCCTTTCCGCTCCGCTTCGGATTAGGCTTCGCCCCCGATCAATCAGGCAAGACCGCGACATGACAGCGACCCTCACCAAGGCCCAGTCCGATTTCCTTCAATCCATCGACACGCCCACGGTCTGCAACCTTCTCGAGATCGTCGCGCCGGAGCGGCGCGGCTTCGGCTATACGGTGCGGCATCTGCACTGTCCGTTCCCGGACCTGCCGCCGATGGTGGGCTTCGCCAAGACCGTGACCATGCGCGCGCAGGACCGCGTGCCGCTCGGCGAGGCCGGCTACATGGCAAAGCGCCTCGACTATCTCGACTACGTCGCGGCGGCGCCGCAGCCCTCGATCGCGGTGATCCAGGACATCGACGAGATCGTCGGCTTCGGTGCGTTCTGGGGAGAAGTCCAAACAAACGTGCACAAGGCGCTCGGCTGCCTCGGCACAATCACCAACGGCTCGGTCCGCGACATTCCGCAGGTCGCACCGGGCTTCCAGATGCTGGCCGGGTCGATCGCGCCGTCGCACGCCTTCGTTCATGTGGTGGACTACGGCGTCAACGTGAACATCCACGGCATGGCGGTGCGCTCCGGCGACCTGATCCATGCCGACCGCCACGGCGCCGTGGTGGTGCCGCTGGAGACCATCGACGCCATGAAAGCCGCGGCGCCGGGGCTTGCTGCGAAAGAGGCGAAGATCATCGACGCGGCGAAATCGGGCGCCGGGCT
>CAZGSW010000234.1:0-6317 GCA_964528635.1 uncultured Rhodoplanes sp.
CCCGCCACCTGGTCAAAAGCGCACGGTGGCGTTGCCGAGGCAGCCGAGTAGAATAGGCGTATGGAATTCGACAACTCCTTCGAAGTGCCGCTGCCGCCGGCGGAGGCCTGGCCGCTGTTGATGGACATCCGCGGGATCGCGCCCTGCATGCCGGGCGCGCAACTCACGGAAGTGATCGACGACCGGAACTACAAGGGCAACATCGCGGTGCGCCTCGGCCCTGTCGCGCTGACCTTTGCGGGCATCGTGACGTTCGAGGAGATCGACAACGACAACCACTCGGCGCGGGTGCGCGCCCAGGGGACGGATGCCAAGGGCCGCGGCTCCGCGCAGGCCAAGGCGACGTTCAAGCTGGAGCCGTCCGCGACGGGATCGAAGGTGCTGGTGCACACCGACCTGACCCTGTCGGGGTCGGTCGCGCAGTACGGCCGCGGCGTCGGCATGATCCAGGCGACCGCGTCTGCGATCATGAACCAGTTCGCCAACAACCTGAAGACGCGGATCGCCCAGAGCAAGCCGGCCGCGTCTGCACCGGCACCCGCGGCGGCTTCGACGCCTGCAGCCCCCGCACCCGCCGCGGCTCAGCCTGCGCCGTCGCGAAGCGCGGCACCGGCGGCCCAGCCCGCGGCGCCTGTGCCGCCGCCTGCCGGCGCTCCGATGCCACCCGCCGCCAAGCCGATCTCGGGCTTCAGCCTGATGCTCGAGGTGTTGTGGAATTCGATCAAGCGGATGTTCGGCGGACGATCATGACGGCGGCGGACGAAGATCCGGTCGTGCTGGTCGATGCGGACGACGTTCAGATCGGCACCGCGGGCAAGCTCGACGCGCACCGCCGCGGACTGCGGCATCGCGCCATCTCCGCGCTGATCCACAACAGCAAAGGCGAATTCCTGCTGCAGCGCCGCGCCACGTCGAAATACCACTCGGGCGGCTTGTGGACCAATGCCTGCTGCAGCCATCCGTTTCCGGGCGAGAGCGCGGCCGACGCCGCGCATCGCCGCCTGCAACAGGAAATGGGAGTGGCCTGTGCGCTCAAGCCGCTGTTCCGCTTCTCATACCGCGCCGCGGTGCCCGGCGGGCTGATCGAGGACGAGGTGGTGCACGTGTTCGGCGGCACCCACGACGGCCCCGTCGAGCCCAATCCGGCCGAGGTCGACAGCTACAAGTGGATCGCGCTGCCCGACCTCAAGAGCGACATCGGCACGCGGCCCGACGCCTATACGGTGTGGTTCCGCCACTATGTGGCCGAACGCGGCGACGCCATCGCGGAGTGGATCGGCCGGAGCCGCTGACCGGCCTCATGATGAGGCGGCGCGGGATCAGGACACCTCGAACACCTTGCTCTCGGTCTTGTGGATGTGCTCGCAGCCGTTGGCGCCGACGATGTAGTTGTCGCAAACGATCACGAACAGATCCTTGAGCGCGAAGGCCGGGTGCACGGCCATGCACATGCCCTCCTCGATGATCATCGGCTCGTCGCGGCGCACCAGCGGCCGCTCCACCATGTCGTAGCCCTGGCCGTGGGAATAGAGCCGGAGCTCCTTGGGCAGCCCCTGCTTCACCATGAACTCGTCGTGCGCCTGCGCAAGATCGCGGCAGGAAATCCCGGGCTTGAGCAGCGACACCGAATAGTCCTGCGCGGCCTTCGCCATGGCGAAGTGATCGAGCAGCCGCTGCGGCGCCTTGCCCATCACGATGGTGCGGCCGACCTCGGTGAAGTAGCCGCCGGGACCGTTGACCTCGACCAGGAAGCTCATGTTGTCGCCGGCCTTGATGGTGCGGTCCTGGAAATGCCGGCCCATCAGGAACGACGGCGTGCCGAGCGGCGCCGAGGCGCCGAGATAAATGCCCTGCGAGGAGCCGCGCACCCAGCCTTCGGCGTACGCCATGGCGGTGATGTCGACGTCGCGCATGCCCGGCTTGATGGTCTTGATGACCTTGTCGAAGATCGCGTCCTGCATCGCGGCGCTGTCGCGCAGAAGCTGCAGCTCCTCGGGGCTCTTGATCGCGATCAGACGGTCGATCTGCGGCGTGATGTCGACCACCTTGACGCCGTCGAGGCCCTCCAGCACCGCCGCCCGCAGCCCGTACGGAACGGTGCCCGGCACCACGAAGCCGATGGTCTTGTAGCCGCGCTTCTTCAGGATGCCGTTGACGATCTCGCCCTGGTAGCCGGTGGTGTAGTCGACCGACGAGAAGAACGGCGTCTGGTGGATGGTGCCGACGCCGCGATGGTACGGATCCTTGCCGTCGAGCACCTTGCTGCCGCCGAACGGCCCCTGCTCCACCACGTCGATCATGTCGTCGGCATGAAACACCACGGTGCGGCCGTAGCCATTATGGGTCGGAATGTCGGTGAACCAGCGGGCGTGGCCGCCAAGCCAGTCCTCGGCGCCGTATGCAACCAGCGCCTGCACGCCGCGCTCGCGCATCACCTTGCGGGCCGCCTCCCAGCGGCGGTTCATCTCGGCATCGGACACGCGGGTCGCTACGCGCTCGGTGGACATTCGCTTCTCCGGCTGGGTTGGGTATGCTGACGGCGTTTGCCATCGGGAAAAATCATGCCGGCTCAGGTTCTCATTCTCCACCACGACGCGCAACAATATCGGGCCCCGCTGACGCGGGGTTTTCCGGACGTCGCCTTTCATTTTGTGCACCACGGCGAGGAGGCCAAGCCGATCGCGCCCACGCTCGACGTCATCATGGGGCTTGGGCACCACATCCCCACCGACCTGATCAAGGCGGCCTCCCGGCTGAAATGGGTGCAGGCGCTCACCACCGGCACCGAGACGCTGACCGTGCCCGGCGTGCTGCCGCCCGGCGTGGTGCTGACCTCGACGCGCGGCGTGCACGGACCGCAGATGAGCGAACTGGCGTTCCTCAACATGATCGCGCTCAACCGCGACTTCCGGAAAATGCAGCGCAACCAGGCCGAGGCGAAATGGGAGGGCTGGAACCAGCCGATCCTGGACGGCAAGACCGTGGTGATCGTCGGGCTGGGCATACTGGCCGAGCATCTCGCCGAGCGCTGCAAGCTGTTCGGCATGACCACCATCGGCATCAGCTCGGGCCGGGCGGACGCGCCGCATTTCGACGAGGTGCACGGCCGCGACGAGCTGCTCCGGCAGGCGGCGCGCGCCGACTTCCTGGTGCTGCTGGTGCCCTACTCGCCGCAGACCGACAAGCTGGTCAGCCGCGAGGTGATCGCGGCCATGAAGCCGTCGGCGTTCCTGATCAATCTGGCGCGCGGCGGCGTGCTGGACGAGACCGCCCTGATCGAGGCCCTGCAAGGGGGCCGGGTCGCGGGTGCCGCCATCGACGTGTTCTCGAAGCAGCCGCTGCCGCCGGACAATCCCCTGTGGCGGATGCCCAATGTGATCATCACGCCCAATATCGGGGGCCGCAGCACGACCTTTGTTGAGCAGACTTTAACGATCATCGAGCCAAACTTGCGCGCCTTCGTGGAAGGACGGCTGAAGGACCTGCGCAACATTGTCGCGCGATAGGTCCACAGGCCGGGGATGAGGCATTGCCAGGCCTTGCCCAAGCCTTGGCCGGAACCATGCCACTGCCATATATTGGGCGCAGTCTGCCAGCTAAAGAGTCGTTACGTTCGGACCGGGAGGACACCTTGCGTACCAGAGTTCTTGCCACCGCGGCCGCCCTTGCCCTGACCGCTTCGCCGGCCCTGGCCCAGTTCGGCATGGGAGGCGGCGGCGACAGCGGCCCGCAGACCCGGTACACCGCCGAGGAGAAGCAGCGGGAAGCCGACAGCGAGCGCGCCTATCGCGACGCGCTGAAGGCCACCCGCTCGACCACCGGCGAGGCCTACGATCCCTGGCGGAATATCCGCTCGTCGGAGCCCCAGAAGTCGGAGCCCAAGCGGCGCTGACGCGTCGGTCCGGCCCCGATCGCCGTCGGGGCAAGGACGCCATCTTGCCGGCTATGAAACCGCAAACAGCGTCTGCGCATTGCGGAAGCTGATCTTCTCGCGCATATCCGCGGACATCTCGATCGACTCCAGCGTTGCGATGGTGGAGCGGATGTAGCCCGGGCCCTTCTCCTTGTCGAACGGGCAGTCGGACGCGAACAGCACCTTGTCGGCGCCGAAGAAGTCGAGCCCGCACACCATCGGCGCGCGGGTGCCCTCGATCGCGGTGTCGGCATAGAAGTCCTTGAAATAGTCGTAGGGCCGCTTCTTCAGGCTCTTGCGCAGCCCCTCGTAGTCCTCGTCCGAGGTGCGCACGCCCATCTGGTCGAACGAGTGCGCGACCCGGCCGTCGAGGTACGGGATGACGCCGCCGAGGTGGTGCGAGACCACCTTCAGGTCCGGATAGGTGTCCATGATCTTGGAAAAGATGAAGCGCGACAGCGTCACGCCGGTCTCGTAAGGCCAGCCGAGCACGCTGCAGATCTCGTATTTCGACTTTTCCTCGCCGACGTAGTCCGGCATCTCGCGCGCCCGCGACGGATGCAGCAGGATCGGCCGGCCGGATTTCGCGATCACCTCGTAGAGCGGCCAGAATTCCTTGCCGTCGATCGGACCGCCCCGCACGCTGGTGCCGAGCTGGATGGCGTTGGCGCCGTTCTTCAGCGCACGCTCGGCCTCCTTCGCCGCCGCCTCCGGGTTGTTCATGGGGACCACCGCCGAATAGCCGACGAAGTGCTTTGGATTTTTCGCCACCACCTCGGCAAGCCCGTCGTTGGCGAGCTTTGCCATCTCCGGCGTCTTGTCCGGGCCCCACAGCCTGTCGATCATCGGCAGGCCGAGCGAGAGCACCTGGGTGTAGTCGGGGAACTGCTCGACCACCTTGAGCCGCAGGTCGAGGTCGTAGAGCGCCGGGATGCCGCGCACCCGCTTGCCGATATCCTTCTGCCCGGCGGGCGATTCCAGCAGCGCATCGAAATAGCGCTTCGGGTTGAAATGATTGAAGGCGTCGATGTAGCGCATGCGGCGGTTCCTCGGCTGCGTGACGATGGTCATGGCACGTCATGCCCGCGCTTGTCGCAGGCATCCACGCCTTTCTCTCCTGCATCAAACAAGGCGTGGATGGCCGGGACAAGCCCGGCCATGACGATGGGAGAGGCCGCCCATGGCGACTATGATCGACATTCGGCAAGGACAACATCGATGTACAAAGACCTCCGCGGCTTCATCAAGCAGGTGGACGAACTCGGTGCGCTGCGGCGCATCAACGGCGCCGACCAGAAATACGAGCTGGGCGGCATCACCGAGGTGGCGGCCGGGACGGCGGATTGCCCCGCAATCCTGTTCGACCGCATCGAGGGGCTGCCGGCGGGGGTGCGCGTCTTCACCAACGCCACCACCACACCGCAGCGCGCGGCGCTCGCACTCGGCATCGATCCATCGCTCCGGCCGCTCGACGCACTGAAGGCCTGGATGCAGCGCCGCCAGACGCTCAAGCCGCTTGCGCCGGTCGAAGTGCGCAGCGCCGCGTTCATGGAGAATTCGTTCAGCGGGCGGAAGGTGGACCTGCGCACGCTGCCGGCGCCGCACTGGCACCGCAAGGACGGCGGCCCCTACATCGGCTCCGGCTCCATCGTGATCATGCGCGATCCGGATGGCGGCTGGATCAACGCCTCGATCTACCGGGTGCAGGTCCACGGCAGGAGCCGCGTCACCATCCAGTTCGACCATCAGGGCCGCCACGGCGCGATCATCGCGAGGAAATACTGGGACCGCGGCAAATCGTGCCCGGTCGCGATCGTGAACGGCCCGGACCCCGCGCTGTTCATCGCCGGCTTCGAGTACCTGCCGGACGGCCAGTCGGAATACGACTTCGCAGGCGCCATCAAGGGCACGCCGGTCGAGGTGATGACGGGGCCCGTCACCGGCCTCCCCGTCCCCGCCAACGCCGAAATCATCCTGGAGGGCGAACTGCTGCCCATGACGACGCTGACGCTGCCGGAAGGTCCGTTCGGCGAGTTCACAGGCTATTACGCCAACGACGCGCGGCCCTGTCCGGTGATGGAGGTGAAGGCGATCCACCACCGCGACAACCCGATCCTGCTCGGCTCGCCACCGATGAAGCCGCCGCGATTCCATTTCGGCCTGCCGTTCCGCGCCGCCTCGATCTGGAGCAACCTGGAGATGGCGGGCGTCACCGACGTGGTGGGAGTCTGGCAGCACGTCGCACAGCTCATGACCGTGGTGGCGATCCGCCAGCGCTACGCCGGCCACGCCAAGCGTGCCGCGCTGATCGCCGCCGCCAACAGCTACATGGGCCGGCTGGTGGTGGTGGTCGACGACGACGTCGATCCCTCCAACCTCGCCGACGTGATGTGGGCGATCACCA
>CAZGSW010000235.1:0-6268 GCA_964528635.1 uncultured Rhodoplanes sp.
GGCAAACGCGCATGCGAATCCGTGCCAGGCCCGACAGAGGCCGCACGGATTAACGGACTGTCATGGTTAACAAATCCTCTCTTGCCCGGGCCTGCGACACCCGGGGATGGCGGCCCTTAACGTCGCGGCAACCATAGTGGCCTGAAATGACCGCGGCAGCGGAATCGCCAGCGCGTGGCGCGGCGAGCTGCGAGAGAGGTGGTCGACGTGGCAGCTCCAGTCGGTGCAGGCGAAGCCAATCTGGGCAGTCTGGCTCGCGCGTTGTGGCGCAACAAGCGCTCGATCATCGGACCGACGCTGATCGCAGCGGCGGCTGCGTTCATCGTCGTCAATCTGATGACGCCCAAGTTCAAGTCGGAAGCACGCGTCCTGTTCGAGGGCCGCGAGAACATCTTCCTCCGTCCCGAAGCCGACAAGAACATGATTGATCGGATCGCCGTCGATCAGGAGACGCTGGCAAGCCAGGTGCAACTCGTGTTGTCGCGCGGACTCGCGCGCGAGGTCATCAAGGAGCTCAATCTCGCCGATCTGCCGGAATTCAATTCCGTGCCGGAAGGCTTTTCGCTCATGACGATACCGCGCCTGCTCGGGCTGGTGCGCGATCCGGCGGCGCTGTCGGAGGAAGAGCGGCTGCTCAATGCCTACTTCGAGCGGCTGAACGCCTACGCGGTCGACAAGTCCCGTGTCATCGTAATCGAATTCCAGTCCGCCGATCCCGAGCTTGCGGCCAAGGCGGCCAACACGGTCGCCGAGAAGTACCTGGTGCTGCAGCAGATCGCCAAGCAGGATCAGGCGCGCGCCGCCGGACAGTGGCTATCGGGCGAGATCGAAAAGCTGCGCGGCAAGGTCTCCGAGGCCGAGGAGAGGGTGGAGGCGTTCCGCAGCAAGTCGAACATCTTCGTCGGCGCCAACAACACCAGCCTGTCCGGACAGCAACTGAGCGAGCTCAACAGCCAGGTGTCGGCGGCACGCGCTCAGAAGGCCGATGCGGAAACCCGGGCACGCCTGATCCGCGAGCAACTGCGATCCGGCCAGGCGCTGGAGTCGTCGGACGTCGTCAATTCCGAGATCCTACGCCGGCTCGCCGAGCAGCGCGTCACCTTGCGAGCGCAACTCGCCGAGCAGTCGTCGACGCTGCTGCCGCAGCATCCGCGCATCAAGGAGCTGCGGGCGCAGATCGCCGACCTCGACCAGCAGATCCGGACCGAGGGCGAGCGTCTGGTTCGCTCGCTCGAGAACGACGCCAAGGTGGCCGGCGCCCGGGTCGACACGCTGAACGCCTCGCTGGACCAGCTCAAGCGGCAGGCTGCCTCGACCAGCGACCAGGACGTGCAGCTCCGCGCGCTGGAGCGCGAGGCGAAATCGCAGCGTGATTTGTTCGAGTCGTATCTCGCCAAGTATCGCGAGGCGACCGCGCGCGACAGCATCGCGGCCGCGCCGGCCGACGCCCGCATCATCTCCCGCGCCGTGGTGTCGAACCTGCCATATTCGCCGAAGAAGGTTCCGATCGTGCTGATCGCGGCGCTCGGAACACTCTGTCTGAGCGCCGCCTTCGTCGTCACCGGAGCCCTGCTCGCCAGCGATGAAGCCGCGCCTGTCACGGTCGCGGCCTACGACGCTCCGCCTCCCGTCATCGTCGACCGCCGTGCGCCGGAGCCGCGCTCGCCGGCCGCGCGGACGCGTGCCAGCGACGCCGAGCCGCCTCCGATCTTCACCGAGTCCGCGCCCGAACCGGCGCTCGCGCCGGCTCCCGCCGTGACGGCGGCAGCGCCATCGGCGGTTGCCGCCGCCGCACCGAAGCGTCCGGTCCGCTCGCCGGTGGACGATGCAGCCGCTGCGCTTCGCCGCGCCGGGGAGGGGGGGCGCCGCGTCGCAGTGCTCGGCGTCGCGAGAGACGTGGGCACCACGCGCACCGCCATCGCGCTGGCCCGGGTGCTGGCGCGGAACGCCCGTGTGGTCCTTGTCGACCTGGCCTTCAACGCGCCCAACGTCGACGTGTTCTCGAACGATCCGTCGGCTCCGGGCATCGCCGATCTGGCGCGCGGCGCAGCGTCCTTCAGCGACATCATCACCCGCGACAAGCTGTCCCGCGTGCATCTGGTGTCGGCCGGCAATGTCGACGGCGAGGGCGAGGCGCTGATGGAATCCTACATGATGCTGTCGGCCGTCGACGCGCTTGGCCAGAGCTACGATTATATGGTGATCGACGCCGGCTCGCAGTCCGAGACGGCGGTCAATCCGATCGCGCAGCTTGCGGGACGCGCGGTGCTGGTGGCCGGCGAAGCGCCGGCGGACTCGGTGGGCGCGCTGCAGGACGACCTGATGTCGGCCGGATTTGCGGACGTCATCGTGCTTGCCGGAGCGCCGCCTGAGCTCGATCATGCAGCCTCCAGGTCCGCCGCCTGAGCGGGCGGGATTGCCGTGAGCATCAAGACCGCCGCCTTCAAGACCGCGATGGAGCTGCTGTACTTCAGCGGCGCTCACGCGTTGCTGCGGCCATTGCTCGGCGGCGTCGGCGCCATCATGACGCTGCATCACGTCCGGCCTCCACGCCCCGAGGCGTTCCAGCCCAATCTGCTGCTCGAGGTCAATCCGGACTACTTCGAGCGCGTGATCCGGCGCCTGCGGCGCTCGGGCACCGATCTCGTCTCGCTCGATGAGATGTATCGGCGCATGACAGAGCGCGATTTCCGCAAGCGGTTCGTCTGCCTCACGTTCGACGACGGCTACCGGGACAATTTCGAATACGCCTACCCGGTGCTCAGGAAATACGAGGTGCCGTTCGCGATCTATGTCGCGACCGGCTTCACCGATCATGTCGGCGAGATGTGGTGGCTTGCGCTGGAGCACGTGATCGCCAGGAACAAGCTGGTCGGCATGCGACTCGACGGCGAGGACCGCCTGTTCAACTGCCGGACGCCGGAGGAAAAGTATGCCTCATACAATTACCTGTACTGGTGGCTGCGCGGCCGCAAGACCGAGGAGGAGTTGCGCCGGGTGGTCCGCGAGCTTGCGGCGCGCTACGACGTCGACATGGCGGCGTTCTGTCCGCGCCTTTGCATGACGTGGCAGGAGCTTTCCAGCCTCGCGGCCGATCCTCTGGTCACGGTTGGTGCGCACACCGTCAATCACGTGATGCTGGCGAAGGTGACGGACGAGGCGGTGAGGGCGGAGCTGGCGAACAGCCGCGACGTCATCGAGGCGGCGCTCGGGGTGCGGCCCCGCCATTTCGCCTATCCGGTCGGCGACCGGACGTCGGCCGGCGCACGCGAATTCAGGATCGCCGCGGAGCTGGGCTACAGGACCGCGGTGACGACCCGTCCGGGCGCGCTGTTTCCCGGCCACAGCGATCATCTGCTGGCGCTGCCACGCATTTCCCTCAACGGCGAGTATCAGCGGCCGCGCTATGCCAGCGTGCTGGTCTCGGGAACCGCAACCTCCCTGTGGAACGGGTTCCGGCCGGTCAACGTGACATGACCGGCTTGCCGTACATCCACTTGATCAGCGGCATGGCCGGGAAAATCCAGCCAATCCCGGCCACCACGTAATAAACCGCCGCCAGGATGGCATTGTTGAAAATCGGCGGAAACTGGGCCACGGCCATGGCCAGCAGCGCCCAGACGATGACCAGGACCAGCAGCGCGAACGTGCCAATCAGCTTGCGGAGGCGTAGGGACATAGCGCGCCATTGATGATACGGGACCGCGGCGACTATATGGACCGGTCACGATCCCGCAAGCACCGATCCTGCAAGCAACCATGGCTGCAACCTCCAGTCCCGTACCGCCTGCCGCCCGCCGCGCCGTCCAGCTCTGGCTGTTTGCGGTTGCGGCCCTCATGGTGCTGACGCTGCTGGTCGGCGGCGCCACAAGGCTGACCGAGTCCGGGCTTTCGATCGTGGAGTGGAAGCCGGTGACGGGTGTGCTGCCGCCGCTGTCGGAGTCGCACTGGCAGGCGGAGTTCGAGAAGTACAGGCAGATCCCGCAGTACCGCGAAATCAACCGCGGCATGAGTCTCGCCGCGTTCAAGACGATCTACTGGTGGGAGTGGTCGCACCGGCTGCTTGCGCGGCTGGTCGGCGCGGCGTTCCTGCTGCCGCTTCTGTTTTTCCTGTGGCGGGGCTGGATCGAGCCGCATCTGAAGCTGCGGCTGTGGCTGCTGTTCGGCTGTGGGGCGCTGCTCGGCGCGGTCGGCTGGTGGATGGTGGCGTCGGGCCTGACCGCGCGCGTCAGCGTATCGCAGTACCGGCTCGGCTTTCACCTCACGCTGGCCTGCGCGATCTACGGAGGGATTCTATGGACGGCGCTGAGGCTGTCCGATCCCGGCTTGGCGGCCTTGCCACGGCGCCTGCGCGTTACGGCCGTGGCGCTCGTGATTGCAACCGTCGTGCAGATCTATCTCGGCGCACTGGTTGCTGGTCTCGATGCCGGGCTCACCTACAACACCTGGCCGCTGATCGACGGCGCATTCATCCCCGCCGCGGAACGGCTGTGGTTCGAGACGCCTGCATGGCGGAACCTGTTCGAGAACACCCTGACTGTGCAGTTCACGCACCGCATGTTTGCGTACGCGCTGTGGGCCGCCGCGGTCTGGCACGCAATCGATGCGGCGAGGGCCGCGCCGCGTCTGGCCGCATCCGGCGCGATTGCGCTTGCCGTCGCCATGACGGTACAGGCCGCGGTCGGGATCGCGACCCTGCTGATGCAGGCGCCGATCGCGCTGGCGCTGACGCATCAGGGCGTGGCGATCGTGGTGCTGTCGATTGCGGTCCGCCACGCCGTTCGCATCACTCCCGAGCGGCGTGCGCGACACGCGCTTGAGGACACCGGAATGGCGCCGGATGCCGTGCGGGGCGCGCCATGATCGAAGCGGAGAGCCACGACGGTATCGCGCTGGTCAGATTGGTCCATGGCAAGGCCAACGCGCTCGACCTTGAGCTCTGCAACGCAATCGTGGAATGGTTCACTGCGCACCGCACAGCGTCCGAGCGTGCTGTCGTGTTGACGGGGCAGGGCCGCATGTTCTCCGCGGGAGTCGACCTGCCGCGACTTGTCGACGGCGGCCCGGACTATGTACGTGCGTTTCTCCGTGCGCTGCATCGGCTCTACGATACGGTTTTCCATCATCCGAAGCCGGTGATTGCCGCGGTCAACGGTCACGCCATTGCGGGTGGCTGCGTGCTGGCGTGCTGCGCCGACCGGCGGATCGCTGGGCGCGACACCGGCCGCATCGGCGTGACCGAACTCCTGGTCGGCGTGCCGTTCCCCGCCATGGCGTTCGAGGTGATGCGGTTCGCGACGGCGCCGCAATATTTCCCGGATGTTATTCTCAGCGGTGCAACGTTTCCCACAGACGAGGCGCTGCGCCGCGGTCTTGTCGACAGCATTGCGGAGCCCGACCAACTGCTGGCTGCAGCCATGGACGCCGCCCGGACGCTGGCGCGCCTGCCTGCCGAAACATTCGCCATGACCAAGGCGCAGATCCGGCAGCCGCTCTCCGACCGCATGGCACAGCACGGCGCTCGCATCGATGCGCGGGCCGAGCAAATCTGGACCTCGGCCGAAACGATCGAGCAGGTCCGCCGCTTCGTCGCGAAAACGCTGCAGAAGAATTAGAGCTCGATCTCGTCGAGATACCTGCGGACGCCAGGATGGATGTCCGATGGCTTCGGTGCCGCCATCTTCGTATTCGCGGGGGTGGTCTCGCGACCCTGATCGAGCCGCTTCACCAACGCCGCGTGTCCGCGATGCAGGGCCTTGGCGAGCCGATAGGCCACGTCATCGGGCAGATCCGTCCGCGCCAGGATGTAGCTCCACGACCCGACTGAATTCACCGGCGCGGTCTGGCCCTCGTAGGAGCCGGCCGGCACGGTGATCGGCTTGAGGAAGTTGTGCCGGGCCGTGACCTTTACGACCTCGTCAGGGGTCAGGCCGACAAAGCGACCGCCGGCCTTCGTCACCGCAGTGAAGCCCGGCCAGCCGATGCCGCCGCCCCACAGCGCAGCAACGCGGCCGTCGGCGACCATCACCGGCCCGTCGCCGGCCTTGTCGAGATAATGCGGCTGAAAATCCTTTTCGCGATCGAGGCCGAGCCCCTCCATGACGTAACGTCCCAGCAAGGTGAGACCGGACGCATGCGTGCCCCACGCGATCGGCTTGCCGACGAGATCGCCGACCTGCCTTGCCGGGCTGTCGCCCTTCACGGCGAACATGCCGGGATTGGAGTAGATCGCCGAGATGATCTTCAGGTTCGTCGGCGGACGGCCGAT
>CAZGSW010000236.1:0-6182 GCA_964528635.1 uncultured Rhodoplanes sp.
CAGCTCCGAGTGCGATCGCGAGGATGAGCAGCTGCGCCACCTCCAGCCGCTTGCGGTCCGGCAACGTCAGCACCGAAGCGGGCTGGTTCCGCTTGTCATACAGGTCGAGCCGGGCGAGCACGTCGCGCGCATAAGCGCGGGCGGCGGCCACATCGTGGCGGCGATGCAGCGCTCCAACGATGACGTTTTCTTCCACCGTCAGCGCCGGAAACGGCCGCACCAACTGGAAGGTGCGGCCGATGCCGCGCGCGCACACCTGCTCGGGCGGAAGCCCCTCGATCGGTTCGCCGTCGAACGTGATGGTGCCGGCGTTCGGCGGGAACACGCCGGCGATCATGTTGAACAGCGTGGTCTTGCCGGCGCCGTTCGGGCCGATCACCGCGAAGATGGTGCCGCGGGCCACCGAAAACGACACATCGGACACCGCGCGCAGCCCGCTGAAATTCTTCGAGACGCCGGTGACCTGGAGCAGCGGGGCCGAGTCGGTGCGGGCCATCTCAGCGCTCCCCGCCGTCTTTGCCGGAGCGGCCGAGGCCGAGCTTGCGGGCGAGCGGCGGCCAGACGCCGTCGGGCAGCAGCATCACCACGATCAGGAGACAGACGCCGTAGAACACCTGCCGCGCCCCGGGCGGCGTGAAGCCAAGCGCGCTCAGCAGCTCGAAGATCGCCTCCGCCATGCCGGTGATCAGGACCGCGCCGATGATCGGGCCGAACAGCGTGCCGATGCCGCCCACGATCGGGGCAAGGATCAGCTCGATCGAGCGCGAGATGTGAAACACCTGCTCCGGAAACAGGTTGTTGTAGTAGAACGCGAAGAACATGCCGGCGACGGAAGTCATCGCCGCCGAAATGACCACCGCGACCATCTTGTAGCGGAACGTGTCGATGCCGAGCGTCCTCGCCGCCATCTCGTCCTCGCGGATCGCCTGCCAGAAATAGCCAATCCGGCTGCGCAGCAGCCAGTGGCAGGCCACGAACGCGAGCACGGTGAGCGCCAGCATCACGTAGTAGAACATGGTCGGCGAGCCGCGCAGGTTCCACAAATCGTTGCGGGTGTAGTTGGCGACCGGAAGGAAGAAACCCGACGAGCCCTGCACCCAGCGGAAATGATCGAACCCGACGCGCGCGAACTCGGCGAACGCAATCGTCAGGATCGCGAAATAGACCCCGGTGACGCCGAACCGGAACGCCAGATAGCCGATGAACGCGCCGGTGATGCCGGCGATCAGGATGGCGACCGGCAGGCCGAGCCACGGCGACACGCCGAAATGCACGTAGAGCGCCGCGGTGGTGTAGGCGCCGAGCCCGACATAGAGCGCATGCCCGAGCGATAGCTGCCCGGCGAAACCCATCATGATGTTCCAGGCCTGCCCGGTGTAGGCGAAATACAGGATCAGGATCAGGATGGTGAGCAGGTAGTCGTTGGCGAACCACGGCGCCGCCAGCAGCACGGCCAGAAGCAGCGCCAGCAGGACCAGCGCACGCCGCGGCACCCCGTCGAACAGCCGCGCCATCATGACGGGCGCTTCCCCATGATGCCCTCCGGCCGGAACAGCAGGACCAGCACCAGCACGGCGAACGCGAACATGCTCTTCGCCGACGGCGTGAACAGCAGCCCCGCCATCGCTTCGGTGACGCCGATCAGCACGCCGCCGAGCAGCGCGCCCGGCATCGAGCCGAGCCCGCCGACGATCACGATGATGAAGGCGAGCAGCGTGAACGCAGGGCCGAGCGGCGGCGTCACGTCGATGATGAGGACGAGAATGGCGCCGGCGGCGCCGACGCAGGCGGCGCCGAGCCCGAAGGTCAGCGCGTAGAGCCTGCGCACGTCGAGCCCGACCACCAGCGCGCCGGTGTAGTTGTCGGCGCAGGCGCGGATCGCCTTGCCGGTCGGGGAGAACTTGAAGAAGGCGAACAGCGCGGCCGCGACCGCGATGGCGGCCAGCGCCGCGTACACCTTGGTGGCGTCGATGATCAGCGGCCCAACCGCGAAGCTGTCGAACGAGTACGAGGTCTGCACGTTCTGCGCGTCGGGCCCGAACACGATCAGCAGCCCGTTGACCATGATGATCGCGACCGCGATCAACAGCATGAACTGCGCGTGCTCGGGCCGGTTGATGAACGGCGTGATCAGCCAGTTCTGCATCGCGTAGCCCAGCGCGAACAGCACGCCCGCGATCGGCAGCAGCATCAGCAGCGGATCGAGCTTGAACGAGGCGAACAGCGCCACCGCGAGGTACATCGCGATGGTCATCATCTCGCCGTGGGCGAAGTTGACCACCCGCACCACGCCGAAGATCACCGACAGGCCGAGCGCCATCAGCCCGTACACAAGCCCGGTCAGGAGCCCGCTGATCGCGACGTTGAGGTAGATCTCTGCGGGCAAGGTTGCGATCTTTCGGATGTCATTCCGGGGCGCCGCGAAGCGGCGAACCCGGAATCCAGAGGGCCTGCTTGCAGCCCTGGATTCCGGATCGCCGCGTCTGGCGCGGCGTCCGGAATGACAGGAGGTGAGATACTACCGCTTGTCGTACGGCTTCATCGGCCATTCGGCCTTGGCGTTGGTCGCGCCCTTCGGCGCCACCGTGACGAGCTTGCCGCCGCGGTTCTGGATGCCGGCGTTCTTGAGCTTGTCGTTCTGCCCCTTGGCGTCGAACTGGATGCCCGGCCCGGTCGAGACGTTCTCGGTGATGTTGGTCTTGCGGACCGCGTCGGCCAGCGCCTTCGGATCGGCGGAGCCGGCCCGCTTGTAGGCGTCGGCCGCCACCATCAGCGCCTCGAAGGTGTAGATCTGGTTGGTGTTGAGGTTGACGCCCGGATGCCGCTTGGCGAGCGCGGCCTCCAGCATCTTGCTGACCTTCTTGTTCGGATCGTACCACGGCACGAAGCTCATCGGCCCGTCGGCGAGCTTGCCGAGCGTCTTGATGTACTGATCCTCGTACCAGCCCGGCCCCATGCTGAGGATGCCCATCGGCGACCAGCGCTGCTTGACCAGTTCGCGGGTCAGCAGGATGGCGTCGTTGAGGCGGCTCACCACGAGGAGCGCGTCCGCGCCGGTGGCCTTGGCCTTCGACACCTCGACCGACAGGTCGCGCGCGGTCGGGTCGTACGAGATCGTCTCCTTGATCGTGTACGGCATGTTGAACTTCGGCAGCAGCGCGCCGATGCCCTTCTGCATGGCGGTGCCGAACGTGTCGTTGACATGCATGAACACGACGGTCTTCGGCGCCACCCCGCTCGCCTCGAAGATTTCCTTCTGGTTGCGGAACGCGTCCGACAGGATCATCGGCGCAGTCGGGAAGTTGCGGAACACGAACTTGTAGCCCTGCTCGGTGATCGGCGGGGCGGCCGCGATGTTGATGACGTAGGGAATGCCCTTCTGCTCGGCGACCTGCGCGATCGCGGTGGACTGGCCGGAGTCGAACGCGCCGACCAGGAGCTGGGCGCCGTCGTTGATCAGCTTCTCGGCACGGGCGCGCGCCACCTCGACGTTGGTCTCGGTGTCGGCGTTCATGAGCTGCAGCGCCGGATATCCGAGCTGCTTGAGCAGATCGCCCGCCACGTCGACGCCGCGCTGGCAGTCCTGGCCGATGCCGGCCTGGGCGCCGGAGCGCGGCAGCAGCACGCCGACCTTGAGCGGCGCGCCCTGGGCGCGCAGCACTGCGGGCGAGGCGATCAGGGCGGCGCCGGCCGCGGTGCCAGCCATCAGTTGCCGGCGGTTGAGCGTGATTTTGGGGAAAGTCATGGGTTCCTCCCGGATGGTTGAGGCCATCGTAGAGGCGCGCGGCGGCTCCGGGCAAGCGCGCCAAAAGGCTCATGCGGAGTCGCAAGGCTTCCACCGAATCCCCGAAAGCTTCCATTCAAGCCTGCGGCTGACGCGAGCCGGCCATTCAAGGAAGCGCAGCCGTCACGGAACGCCGGGGATCCACTTGTTGCGCGGCGAATTGTCCGTCTCCCAGTTGCGCGGACGCTGCGGACGGTCCTCGTGCCAGGGCTTGGGATCGAAATACCCCAGCTCCTCGTCCTTCATCTGGTCCATCTCGGCGTAAAGCTCGATCCGCGTCCCGTCCGGGTTGCGGTGATAGCAGGCGCAGTTGTGGCCGATGGTGTGGCGCGCCGGACCCCAGTCAAGCGGGAAATTGTTGCGGATCAGCAGGTCTGACGCCCGCACCAGCTCCGGGAAATCCTTCACCTCGAAGGCGAGATGCGCGAGCTTGTTCTCGCCCTTGAAGAAATTGACCGTGTGGTGGTCGGGCGAGCAGCGCAGGAACATCGCGCGGCCCTCGCGCCAGTCCGACCTCCGGAAGCCGAGCTTGCTCACGTAGAAATCGGTCATGCCCTCGATCGCGGGCATGAACGACGCCACGTGACCGAGCTTGAGCGCGTTGATGCCGCGATCCCTGGTGTCGGCGGCGTTGAACGGCATCTCGTTGAACAGCTCGATCTCCGTGCCGTTCGGATCGGTCAACGCCAGCACGCGCGGCAGGCTCGGGCTGCGGCCTGCCCTGATCTCGGCAGCGACACCCGACCCCGCGAGAGCCTTCTTTGCCTCTTCGAGCGAAACGCCGGGCGAGATCTGGAACGCCAGACCGACCAGTTCGGGACGCTCGCCCTGCTCGAGAACGATGCACTCCGTTCCCTGCCGGGTGGACAGAACCGAGCGGTCGGGATCGCGATGAGTGAGCACGAGGCCGATGATGTCCTCGTAGTAGCGGACCAGCTCGTCCATCCTGCCGGTGGTCAGCGCGGCATAGGCGAGACGTCTGCACTGAATCACCGGCGGTCTCCTTCCCGACATCGAACGCCGGCCATTCCATCACCCCGCCGGGCCGGCGATCAAGCGCAAACGCCGTGGCGGTGCAGCCGCGATCGCGGAGCGGTCATGCGTTGCGCGCTACGCGTTCTTTTGACTGAAGCGGAGCAGCATCGGCAGTCGGCTCCCCCTCCCCTATGGGGAGAGGGCTGGGGTGAGGGGGCGCTGCACTATCGTAAAAGCAAACCCCTCACCCGGATCGCTTTCGCGATCCGACCTCTCCCCATGGGAGAGGTGGACGGAGTATGCCGCGACAATTCAACAAAATGAAACGACTCTACGCGCTGCGTTTCTCCTGCAGCACGCCGCGCCGGATCTGGTCCTCCTCGATGGATTCGAACAGCGCGCGGAAGTTGCCCTCACCGAAACCCTCGTCGCCCTTGCGCTGGATGAACTCGAAGAAGATCGGGCCCAGCACGGTGGCGGAGAAGATCTGCAGCAGCACCTTGGTGTGACCACCCTGCTCCACGCCCTCGCCATCGATCAGGATGCCGGTGCGCTGAAGTTTCCCGATGGGCTCGCCGTGGCCGGGCAGCCGCGCGTCGATCTTCTCGTAGTAGGTCGCGGGCGGCGGCGGCATGAAGGCGAGCCCGTTGGCGCGCAGCTTCTCGACCGAGTCGTAGATATCGCGCGCGCCCATGGCGACGTGCTGGATGCCCTCACCGTGATACTGCTTGAGGTATTCCTCGATCTGCGACCTGTCGTCGAGCGACTCGTTGATCGGAATGCGGATCTTGCCGCACGGCGAGGTCATCGCCCGCGAGATCAGGCCGGTCAGCTTGCCCTCGATGTTGAAGAACCGGATCTGCCTGAAATTGAACAGCCGCTCGTAGAAGCCGGCCCAGTGATCCATGCGGCCGCGGAACACGTTATGGGTCAGATGGTCGATGTAGTGCAGGCCGAACCCGTCCGGGTTCGGATCGCGCGCCCCGGTCCAGCGGAAGTCGACGTCCCAGATCGAGCCGTTGTCGCCGTAGCGGTCGACGAAATAGAGCAGCGAGCCGCCGATGCCCTTGATCGCCGGGATCGACAGCTCCATCGGCCCAACCTTGATCTCGCCGGGCTCGGCGCCGAGCGACAGCGCGCGCTCGTAGGCGCGCTTTGCGTCCACCACGCGGAACGCCATGGCGCAGGCGCACGGCCCGTGCTGGGCGGCAAACCTTTGCGCAAACGAGTCCGGCTCGGCGTTGACCACGAAGTTGACCAGGCCCTGCCGCCACAGCGTGACATCCTTGGAGCGGTGCCGCGCCACCTCGGCAAACCCCATGGTGGCGAACAGCGCCTTGAGCTTCTGCGGCTCGGGATGGGCGTACTCGACGAACTCCATGCCGTCGGTGCCCATCGGGTTGGCTTCCGAGATTTCGGCGGG
>CAZGSW010000237.1:0-6170 GCA_964528635.1 uncultured Rhodoplanes sp.
TCACATGATCGCGAATTCGGCGTTCCTGCGGTCCGTCACCAGCATGGTGCCGGGAGAGTGCGTAATGCAGAACTCCGGTTTCACCGTCGCCACCACCGACTGCGGCGTCACCCCGCAGGCCCAGAACACCGGGATCTCGCCGTCCCTGACGGTGACGGCGCTGCCGTAGTCCGGCTGCGAGATGTCCTTGATGCCGATCTGCTCCGGCATGCCGATATGGACCGGCGCGCCGTGCACGGCGGGAAAGCGCGTGGTGATCTGGATGGCGCGGATCGCGTCGGCCGGCTTCATCGGCCGCATCGACACCACCAGCGGGCCGTGGAACGGCCCCGCTGCCGCGGTCGGGATGTTGGTGCGATACATCGACACCGCGCAGCCCTCGGTGACGTGCCGCAGCTCGATGCCGTCCTCGGTCAGCGCATCCTCGAACGAAAACGAGCAGCCGAGCGCGAAGATCACCAGGTCGTCGCGCCAGTGCTTCGTGATGTCGGTCGGCTCGTCGACCAGTTCGCCGTTCCGGAACACCCGGTAGCGCACCACGTCGGTGCGGATGTCGAGGTCCTCGGCGAGCGACGGCAGCCGCGGATCACCGGGCGCGCCGACCGCGAGGAGCGGGCAGGGCTTGGGATTGAGCTGGCAGAACCGCATGAAGTCGGTGGCGAGCGTCGCGGGCAATATCGCGAGGTTGCCCTGCACGTAGCCCGGCGCGATCCCGGACGTTGGCCCGGTCCATTCCCCGCTGCGGATCGCGAGCCGCGCCTCGAGCCCGGTCCTCGGAATGGCTGGCGATCCGGTTGGCATTGCAGCGGGAGTGGCCTGGGCCATGCTGGCTCCGATCCTTTTGTGGCGCGTCACCGCGACGCGGAATACGCCTATCTTATCATCGCCTTGGTGTCGGAAAACCGGTTGAATTGGTGCGCGGGATCGCGTTTCCTTACGTCCAGAACAATTTTGCAGGCCCGATGGGCCAGGGAGGGATCGATGAAGCGCCTACGATGGTCATTGATGTGTGCTGCCGGGCTTCTTGCCGGCTCGGCGGCCACGGCGCCGGCCCAGCAGGCACCTGCGGCGGGACCGATCAAGCTCGGCATCGTCTCCTTCCTGAGCGGCCCGGCCGCGAGCCCGTTCGGCGTTCCCGGCCGCAATGGCGCGGAAATCCTGATCGAGGCGCTCAACTCCGGCAAGGCGCCGGCGCCGTTCAACACGGTGGGATTCGGCGGCTCCAAGATCGAGGTCAAATGGGTCGACGAGGCGGGCTCGACCGCGCAGGTGGTGACCGAATTCCGCAATCTGGTGCAGCGCGATCAGGTCGACGCCGTGGTCGGCTACATCTCGTCGGGAAGCTGCCTCGCCGTGACGCCGGTCGCCGACGAACTCAAGGCGCTGACCGTCTATTTCGACTGCGGCACGCCGCGCGTGTTCGAAGAAAAGCCGCGCCAGTACGTGTTCCGGCCGACCTCGCACGCCACCATGGATAACACGGCGGCGGCGCGGTACCTGGTCGCCAAGAAGAAGGGCATCACGCTCTACTCGGGCATCAACCAGAACTACGCCTGGGGTCAGGACTCCTGGAAGGACTTCGACGCTGCGATGAAAATCGTCGCGCCGAAGGCCAAGGCCGACAAGGTTCTGTTCCCGAAGCTGTTCCAGGGCGAGTACGGCGCAGAAATCTCGACGCTGCTGACCTCGAAGTCGCAGGCGCTGCATTCCAGCTTCTGGGACGGCGACCAGGAGAGCTTCATCATCCAGTCGGGCGCGCGGGGGCTGGCCCGGCGCATGCCCTATGTCGGCACCACGGTCGAGTCCGCGATCTGGCGCCTGAAGGACAAGATCCCCGACGGCACCATCGTCGGCGCCCGCGGTCCGCACGGTCCGCTCGCCCCCGACAGCGCGCTCAACAAGTGGTTCCACACCATCTACATGGATCGCTACGGCACGCCGCCGACCTACCCGTCCTATCAGATGGTCATCGCGGTGCTCGGTCTGAAGGTGGCCTGGGAAAAGGCGCAGGCGGCGAAGGGCGGCGGCAAGCCGACCACCGACGAGGTCGCCAAGGCGTTCCGGGGCATCGAGTACGACAGCCCGTCGGGCCGCGTCCGGATGGCGCTGGGCAACGGCCATCAGGGCATCCAGGACACCGCCTACGGCACCTACCGGTTCAACAAGAAGACCGGTCAGCCTGAGGTGGTCGACATCGTCCGCTATCCGGCCGAGTGCGTGAACCCGCCGGCGGACAAGACTGCCGAAGAGTGGATCAAGGCCGGCATGCCCGGAGCGAAGTGCTGATGTCTTCGTAGACGGGGCTTGTCCCGGACGCGGTGCAGCGCGCAAGCGGTGCACCGCAGATCCGGGACCCCGGTTAGCCAACAAGCTGGGTCCCGGGTCAGCAGCGCACCACTTCGTGCTGCGCTGCGCCCGGGACACGAACGCCCAGGTCCTTGGTCAGGAATTTCCGTGCTCACAACATTCGCCATCGTTTCGGATGGTCTGGTCTACGCGGCCTACCTGTTCCTGGTGGCTGTCGGTCTGACGCTGATCTTCGGCGTCATGAAAATCCTCAACGTCACCCACGGCTCGTTCTATGCGTTCGGCGCCTATGGCGCCGCGACCGCTGCCGGGGTGTGGTATGAGCGCGGCATGCCGGAGGCGGGCGGGCTGCTCGCCATGGTCGCGCTCGCGATGCTGATCGGACTCGCGATCGGCCTCATCCTGGAGCGCGGCATCCTGCGCTTCGTGTACGGCCGCGACGAGGTCGTGGTGGTGCTTGTCACCTACGCGGTGTTTCTCATCCTCGAGGACGTCATCGTGCTGGTGTGGGGCCCGCAATCCTACACGGCGTATCAGCCGATGGTGGCGGCGGGTTCGATCGATGTCGGCGACCTGACGCTGTCCAACTACGATATCGGGCTGGTGGCGCTGGCCGCGGCGCTCGCGGCGCTGTGCTACTGGGCGCTGAACTACACCCGGTACGGACGCCTGCTGACCGTGGTGATCTTCGATCGCGAGACCGCGGCGGCGTTCGGCATCAACGTGCGGGTGCTCTACACCATCACGTTCGTCATCGGCGCGATGCTGGGCGCGCTCGGCGGCGCGATGATGGCGCCGAAAATCTCCGTCACGCTCGGCATCGGGGTCGAGGTGATCGTGCTGGCGTTCGCGGTGGTGGCGATCGGCGGCATGGGCTCGATCGGCGGCGCGCTGATCGGGGCGGTCTTGGTCGGGCTGGCGCGCGCCGCGTCCGTGCATCTCGTGCCGCAGATCGAACTGTTCGTCATCTATGCGGTGATGGCGCTGGTGCTGAGCTTCCGGCCCTACGGCCTGTTCAGCCAGATCCAGCCGCGGAAGATATGACCATGGACGCACGCACCACCATTTTCGGCGCACTCGCGTTCATCCTGCTCGCCGCGATCGCGCCGTGGATGCCGCCGTGGCTGGTATCGCTGGCCACCATCGCCTTTGCCAACGCGCTGGTGGTGCTGGGGCTCGTCATCCTGTGGCGCACCGGGCTCGTCTCCTTCGGCCAGGCGCTCTACTACGCCATCGGAGCCTATGCCGTGGCCCTGCTCGGCCGCTATACGCCGGTGCGCGACGTGTTTCTCGTGGTGCTTGCCGGCGCGATCGCCGCCGGCGTCACGGCGTGGCTGATCGGCTTCCTGCTGGCGCGCTACCGTGAAATCTTCTTCGCGATGCTCAGCCTCGCCATGTCGATGATCCTTTACGGCATCCTGGTGAAGACCGAGACGCTCGGCTCCACCGACGGCTTCCACGTCGAGGCCGGCACCATCCTCGGCTGGCGTCCCCAGGGCGAGGAGCGCAACATGGCGCTGTTCTGGCTGGTGCTGGCGTTCGCCGCCGCCGCTGCCTGGCTGGTGGCGCGATACTTCCGCTCGGTGGCGGGCTCGCTGACGCACCCGATCCGCGACAACGAGATCCGCGTCGAGTTTCTCGGCGTGTCGGTGGACCGGCTGATCCATCTTAAGATCGTGGTGGCGGGCACGCTGGCCGGCATCGGCGGCGCGCTGGCGGCGCTTGCCGTGCAGCACGTCGATCCGCAGATGGCATACTGGACCACCTCGGGCGGCTTCGTGTTCGTCACCATTCTGGCCGGGGCCGGATCGGTGGCGGCGGCGTTCGTCGGCTCGCTGCTGTTCGAACTGGTGCGCTCCATCGCGGTGACGCTGGTGCCCGGTGAATGGCAGATGATCCTCGGCACCGTGCTGCTGCTCACCATCCTGTTCCTGCCGGAAGGGCTCGGCTCGCTGGTCGGGCGGCTGCGGCGCAAGAAGAAGCCCGCGCCGGAGGCCGCACCATGAGCATGGCACCGACGGCCGCGCCGGATCCGATCCTCGCGGTCCGCGACCTGGAAAAGACGTTCGGCTCGGTGGTCGCGGCGCGCGACATCACCGTCGAGGTGCCGGCGCATCAGATCGTCGGCATCATCGGCGCCAACGGCGCGGGCAAGACCACCTTCGTCAACATGATCACCGGCCACCTGAGCCCGTCGAAAGGCTCGATCCGGTTCGAGGGCCGCGACATCACCGGCATGCCGTCGCGCGCCATCACCCGGCTCGGCATCTCGCGCTCGTTCCAGGTCGCGCAGGTGTTCCCGACCATGACGGTGATCGAGAACATGCGCGTCGCGACGGCCATCGCGCGCGGCCGCGACAGCATGCTGGACCGGCTGTTCACCCCGCTCGACACGCCGGAGACCGTGCGCGAGGCGGAGGCGGCGGTGGAGCTGTTCCAGATCGCGCGCTACCGCGACGCCCGCGCCGCGACGCTGCCGCAGGGCGTGCGCAAGCTGCTCGACATCGCGATGGCGGTGGCGGGAGCGCCGCGCGTGCTGCTGCTCGACGAGCCGACCAGCGGCATCTCGGTGGAGGAGAAGTTCGGCCTGATGGACGTCGTCATGTCGGCGCTCAAGGAGCGCCGGATCACGGTGCTGTTCGTCGAGCACGACATGGAGATCGTCGGCCGCTTCGCCGACCGGGTTCTGGCATTCTACGACGGCACCGTGATCGCCGACGAGGCGCCGCAGACGGTGCTTGCCAATCCGCGGGTGCAGACCTTCATCAGCGGCACCAAACCGGCCGAGGTCGAGGCCAGCCATGCTTGAGGTTTCCGGTCTCAACGTCGCGATCGGGCCGATCCCGATCATCCGCGATGCCTCGCTCGATCTCGCCGAGGGCGAGATGTGCGGCCTGATCGGAAGGAACGGCGCCGGCAAGACCACGCTGATGCGCGCCCTGATGGGCGCGCTGCCGGCCACCGGCACCGCGACGCTCAACGGCGCCGACCTGCTGGCGCTGCCGGCGCACGACCGCGTCGGCCACGGCATCGGCTACATGCCGGAGGACCGCCGCCTGGTGCCGCAGTTCACCGTGGAGGAGAACATCCGCCTGCCGAGCTGGACCGTGAAGGCGGACGGCGTCGAGGAGCGGCTGAAGTGGATCTTCTCCATCATGCCGGAGGTCGAGGTGTTCCGTGCCCGCCGCGCGCTGGAATTGTCCGGCGGGCAGCAGAAGATGGTGGCGCTGGCGCGCGCGCTGATGGCCGGGCGGAAAATCCTGCTGCTCGACGAACCGTTCGAGGGACTGGCGCCTGCGCTCGCGCGCCGGCTCGGCGAGGTGATGGCAAGCCTCAAGAGCGAGGGCGTGTCGATCCTGATCTCGGAATCCAACGAGGTCCACGTCGCCGATCTCCTGTCGCGCGCCTTCCGCATCGAGCGCGGCAGCGTGGAAAAGGCTTGAGGGTGCTCTTGCCGCGCGTGTCCCGGGCGAGCGAAGGCGAGACCCGGGACCCCGGTTGCTTTCGTGGCTTGGAAACAAACCGGGGTCCCGGCTCGCGCTCGCCGTAGCGTTTCGTAAATCCGCGTGTGCCCGTTTCGGCTCGCTTGGCCGGGACACCTGCGGCCCGGCTGATATGATGATCTCTCACACCGGAACGCATCCCCATGCCCGACAAATCCCTCGCCGTCCTCACCACCGTCGCGCTGAAGGGCGTGCTGGAGCGCGTCGCGCCGGAGTTCGCGAAGGCGGCCGGCCTCGGAATCGCTGCGACCTTCGCGCCGGCCGGCGTGGTGGTCCGCCGCATGCGCGAGGGCGCCACCGCCGACGTGCTGGTGGTGACGCCGGACACCTGGCCGCTGCTTGAGAAGGAAGGCCTCGGCG
>CAZGSW010000238.1:0-6160 GCA_964528635.1 uncultured Rhodoplanes sp.
AGCAGCTGGCATCCATCCTCGAAGACCCGGAAGCGACCGACAACGACCGCTTCGTCGCCTACGACCTCCTGAAGAACGCCAACATCGCGGCCGGCGGCGTGCTGCCGATGTGCCAGGACACCGGCACCGCGATCATCATGGGCAAGAAGGGGCGATTCGTCTTCACCGACGGCCAGGATTCTTACAGTGACGAGGGCGCGCTCGCCGAGGGCGCGCGCGACGCGTATCTGAAGCGCAATCTGCGCTATTCGCAGCTCGCGCCGCTCTCCATGTTCCAGGAGAAGAACACCGCCAACAACATGCCGGCGCAGGTCGAGCTCTATGCCGAGGGCGAGGACGAGTACAAGCTCTTGTTCGTTGCCAAGGGGGGCGGCTCGGCCAACAAGTCGTTCCTCTTTCAGGCAACGCCGTCGATCCTGACGCATGACCGCATGATCGCGTTCCTGAAGGAGAAGATCCTCACGCTCGGCACCGCGGCGTGCCCGCCGTATCACCTCGCGATCTGCATCGGCGGCACCTCGGCCGAACTGACCATGAAGACGGTGAAGCTCGCCTCCACCAAGTATCTCGACAACCTGCCCACCAAGGGGAGCGAGGACGGTCACGCCTTCCGCGACCTCGAAATGGAGCAGGAGGTTCTCAAGCTGACGCAGTCTCTTGGGGTGGGCGCGCAGTTCGGCGGCAAGTACTTCTGCCACGACGTGCGGGTGATACGGCTGCCGCGCCATGGCGCTTCGCTGCCGATCGGGCTCGGCGTGTCGTGCTCGGCGGACCGTCAGGCGCTCGGCAAGATCACCAAGGACGGCGTGTTCCTCGAGCAGCTCGAAAGCAATCCGGCGCAGTACCTGCCGGACGTCGACGCGTCGGCGCTCGGCGGCGAGGTGGTGAAGATCGACCTCAACCGGCCGATGAAGGAGATCCTGGCGGAGCTGACAAAGTATCCGATCAGGACGCGGCTCTCGCTCACCGGCCCGATGGTGGTGGCGCGCGACCTGGCGCATGCCAAATTGCGCGAGCGGCTGGAGAAGGGCGAGGGGCTGCCCGACTATTTCAAGAACCATCCGGTCTATTACGCGGGCCCCGCGAAGACGCCGGCGGGCTATGCCTCGGGCGCGTTCGGCCCGACCACGGCGGGGCGGATGGATTCCTTCGTCGCGGACTTCCAGAAGGCCGGCGGCTCGATGGTGATGCTGGCAAAGGGCAACCGCTCGCCGGCGGTGACGGCGGCGTGCAAGCAGCACGGCGGGTTCTATCTCGCCAGCATCGGCGGGGCGGCCGCGAACCTCGCCGAGCACTGCATCAAGAAGGTCGAGACGCTGGAGTATCCCGAACTCGGCATGGAGGCGATCTGGCGCATCGAGGTGGTCGATTTCCCGGCCTTCATCGTGGTCGACGACAAGGGCAACGACTTCTTCAAGGAATTGAATTTGGGCTAGTACTTGCCATCAGTGAAAGGTGCGCGGTCATTGCGAGCGAAGCGAAGCAATCCAGGGGCGCGAACCTAAGCGTGGATCGCTTTGTCGCTTTCGCTCCTCGCGATGACGACGGTATCCACCGATCCATGATTCCAGGTACCAGTGCAGGCCCGCTTATGGTTTCCGGCTCGCCGCTCCGCGGCTCGGCCGGAATGACTGGACGCGACGGCCTCGTCATTAACCAATCGCGATTAACCTCGCAGTGCCGTTCCGTTTGAACATGACAGCGGCTGCGGCGAGAATCCGCAGCGGGGAGCGGCATCATTCGCGGGGGACGGGTCTTTGCGCGTCACGTTGCGCCTTGCCGCGTTGTGCTTTGCCGCGTTGCGTATCGCCGCGCGCCGGCTTCTGCCGGTGGCCGCGGTCATGCTGGCGGCGCTGCCGGAGGCCGCGCAGGCGCAGCCGCGTCCCTATTACATCGAGTTCCGCGCGCGGCCATCCGCCGACATCGGCCATTCCGTCATCATGTACGGCCGGCTCGGTCCGGACGGCCGCCCGGCGGAGCGGCATTTCGCGAGCTTTGTGCCGCATGTCGACGGCCGCAAGGGCATGATCCTGCCGGTCTATGCGTCGGTGCACGCTTCGCCGGCCGACATCCACACCCCGCCGATAACGGCGTACCGCGTCGCCCTGACGGCGCGGCAGTACGCACGCGCGCGCTACGCGGTGGCGCGGCTGAAGGCGCGCGAGCACCTGTGGCACGCGTTCCTGTTCAACTGCAATCAGTTGCCCGGCGAGGTGGCCGAGGCCATCGGCCTGCAGACGCCGCCCACCCTGTTTCCGCCCAACCTGTGGGTCGACACCCTGCGGGCGATGAATTCCCGCTGAATTGTCCTTGCGGAACGGCGACATCACCGGGGCTGCGTGCTATTGTCGCAGCGGATGCCGGCGGGGGCCACGATGCGAAGACTGTTGCGTACCGTTGCTGCGGTGGCTGCGCTTTCTGCGCTGGTGCCCGCCGCCGCCACGGCCAACGAATGCGAGAGCCTAGTCGGCGGCATCAAGGCGCTGATCGACAAGGTCGATCCGGGCCGGGCGAAGAGCGAGCCGCAACTCTGCGCGATGCTGGGTGAAGGCATCGGGCTGATGCGGATCTTCCGCATCGTCAGCGACGAGTGCCTGCCGTCCGGCGACAAGCGCATCGCGACGCTCGCCGATCTCGACCGTTCGATCCGCAACCTCCAGGCCGAGGCGGACAAGCAATGCCAGTAGCACGCAAGCCCGCGCTGCGGGCGATGATCGCGGCCGTTGCCGTCCTCGCGGTGCTTTCGGCGCCGCCCGCGCGCGCCGACGAGGAGGACTGCGAGACTGCGGTCGACAACGTCGACGACGCCGTGCAGATCGCCAGCAAGGCGCTGCAGAACGAGATGGCGGAGATCGGCAAGAAGAAGCCGGAGAGCGACGCCGAACGCAGCGCCGTGCGCAAGCGGTTCTGCATCTGGTCCGGCGAATTCGTCGGCATCTCTTCGGCGTACCGCTCCGTGATCGCGGAGTGCACCAGCGGCAGCAAGCGGCGCAACTCGATCGCCTCGCTCGACAAGTCGATTGCCTCGCTGCTGAAGTCGATCAGGGAAACCTGCGAGTAGGGGCGGCGCCGTCGTGCGGGGCCGGCCTACTTGATCAGCAGCGCGAGACCGCTGGCAATCAGCGCGCCGGACACGGTGCGGCGGAACGCCAGGTCGCTCATGCCGTGGTGGAACTTGTTGCCGATGAAGATGCCGATCAGCATCGGCACCAGCAGCAGGCCCGCCACCATCAGCACCTCGCGGGTGAATTCCCCGACCGCCAGATAGCCGAACCCGCGCACCACGGTGAGCGTCATCAGGATTGCCGTCATGGTGGCGCGATACTGGTCCCTGGCGAGGCGGATCGCATCGAAGTACATGGCGAAGAAAATGCTGCCCATGGTGCCGAGCACCGCACCGGTCATGCCGCCGCCGAAGCCGCCGATCGCGGCGCCGAGCGTCGATGACAGCTTCGCCTTGACGTTCGGCCAGAACGTGCCGGCCAGCGAATAAAGGCCGTACAGCAGCACCGCCACGCCCAGCCAGCGCGCCAGCGTCTCCGACGAGAGCTGGGTGAACACCCACAGCCCCACCGCGATACCGGCAAGGCAGCCGGGGATGAGCCGCGCCATCTCCCGCCATGCCACATGCTTGCGGTCTTCGCCGAGCAGCGCCACTCCGGCGACGCCTGCGATGATGGTCCAGGCAGGAACCAGCAGCTTCAGCGGCATGACGAGGCCGAGCAGCGGCATCGCGACGGCCGCGCCGAAACCGGACGCGCCGCGCGCCGTATAGGCGGCGACCATCACCACAAAGCAGTAGGCGATCGCGACGGGGGAGAGGGCGTCTATGGCGGGCACTCCAGGTACGGCCGCAGTCTGCCGGTTGGCGCGCCAAATCGCCACGCGATGGACGAGCGCTTGTCGCGACTATCCCCGGCTTTTAGGCTTGGCGAATACAAACAGCCGGAACACCGGCAAACGGCTGGCTCGCGGCAAGGCGATGCCAGCCCATGGGAGGAGCGTATGAAGCAGGGACGATCCCTTCTGCTGCTGGCTGTCTTTGCATGCCTGGTCCCGGCGGCCGCATCGGCGCAATCCGATCCTGCCGCGAACTATCCGAACAAGCCGATCCGCCTGATCGTCGGGTTCGGCGCCGGCGGCGGCACCGATCTGCTGACGCGGATCGTGGGGCCGAAGCTCGCCGATGTGATCGGCCAGCCGGTCGTCATCGAGAACCGCACCGGCGCCGGCGGACGGATCGCGATCGAATTCGTGCAGAGCCAGCCGGCCGACGGCCACACCGTCGCGATCGGCGCGATCGGCCAGCTTGCGGTGTCGAGCGCGATCTACAACGACCTGCCGTTCCATCCGACCAGGACGCTGATCCCGGTGGCGATGCTGTCGTCCTATCCGCTGGTGCTGGTGGGGCCAACCGGTCCGGCGATCAAGACGGTGAAGGACCTCGTGGCCTACGGGAAGGCAAACCCCTCCAAGTCCAACTATCCGACCTCGTCGCCCGCGTTTACCCTGCCGTCCGAGTTGTTCAAGCTGAAGACCGGCATGCCCGGCACCGCCATCCCTTACCGGAGCGCCAGCGAAATGGTGCTCAGCGTGGTCGGCGGGCAGAGCCTGTTCACGTTCGCCGATTCCGGGGTCACGGTGCCGCAGGCGAAGGCCGGCAAGATACGCTCGCTGGCGGTGGCCAACCCGACCCGGATCGAGGAGTTGCCGGATGTGCCGACCATGCCCGAGGCGGGACTCGCCGACGTCGACATCAAGCCGCAGTGGAACGGCGCATTCCTCAAGACGAGCACGCCGCAGCCGATCGTCGACAAGCTCGAGGCGGCCTTGAAGAAGGTGCTGGCCGACCCCGGCGTGCGAGCGCAGATCCGCAAGGTGACCTATTACCCGGAAGGCGCGGGCAGCAGGGAATTCCGCGCCCGCATCGACAGCGACATCGCGGCATTCCAGGAGATCGTGAAGGCGGCGAACCTGAAGTTTGAGAGGTAGGCGAGTCAATCGAACCGCGCGTGTCCCGGGCGACCCCGGCTCTGAGCCGGGGGAGACCCGGGACCCCGGTTTGTCGCGGTGGATTCATGTCGACGTTTCACGTCTACATTCTCGCCAGCCGCTACCGCGGCACGATGTACGTGGGGGTGACGAACAATCTCGGCCGCCGCATGACCGAGCACAAGTCGGGTGCTGTCGATGGCTTCACCAGACAATACAGAGTGACCCGGCTGGTTTACTGCGAGCCCTACGCTTCGATCGACGATGCGCGAGCGCGCGAGCATTCGCTCAAACGCTGGCATCGCGCCTGGAAGTTCAGGCTGATTGAGGCGGAAAACCCGCAGTGGCGCGATTTGACGCCGGACCTTGCGCTGTAGACTGGAGTTTCGTTGAGAAGCGAAACCGGGGTCCCGGGTCTGCAGCGCACCGCTTCGCGCTGCGCCGCGCCCGGGACACAAGCCGATGAGTCAACCTACGCCGCTCTCCGCTCCAGATGCTTGCCTTTGAAGTTCGGCGCTACCTCGCGCATAAAGCGGTCCATCTCCTCCTTGACCTGGCTGTGCGGCTTCATGCCGACGTTGAAGTACAGGATCACTTCGGAGAAGCCAGCCGCCTCGACCCGCTTGAGGACCTCGGTCATGCGCGCGCCATTGCCGAGCAGCACCGAGTTTTCGGTCAGGTCCTCCGCCTTGATCTTGTGCAGGCGGTCGACCATGTCGATGAAGTAGCGGTAGCTGGGCGGCGCGGTCTTGGGATCGCTCGGGAACGAGGGGATCACGCACTCCTTGTAGTAGCGGATCTGGCGCGCGCGCTGCGCCGCCTCCTGCTCGGGGGTGTCGAAGAAGTGCGTGAAGTAGCTGCACATCAGCCGCTGCGGCGTGGTGCCGTGCCGGGCGCAGGTCTCGTGATAGAGGTCGGCGACCTGCTTCAATCCGCCGTAGCTCATGGCGGCGGCGAACGGCGCGACGATCAGTCCGTAGCCAAGCCGCGCGGCAAGCTCGATCGAGGGCTTGGAGAACGAGCCGATGTAGACGGGCAGGGGCTTCTGGATCGGCTGCGGCGTGATGCGCACGTCCTCGAACTGGTAGTGCTTGCCCTTGTGGTCGATGCGCTTGCCTTCCGCGCTCCACAGCTTCTTGAGGATCTCCATGCCCTCCTCGAAGACGCT
>CAZGSW010000239.1:0-6068 GCA_964528635.1 uncultured Rhodoplanes sp.
GCGCTCGGGACAGCCCGCGAGGAGCAGGCCCGCGCCGCCGAGCGGGCCGAAGGCGCCCGCCGCCGGCTCTCCGAGATCGCCCACGAGATCAAGGAAATGATGGAGGTCGAGCCGGAGGGTGTCGCGGCGCTGGCCGAGCTCGATCTCAGCGCTGCATTGCCCGAGGTCGCCGCCGTCGAGGCCGATCTCGAAAAGCTGCGTCGCGACCGCGAGCGGATCGGTGCCGTCAACCTGCGCGCGGAAGAGGAACTGCAGGAGGTCGAGGCGCAGCACATCAAGCTCACCGCGGAGCGCGATGACCTCGTTCAGGCGATCGCCCGGCTTCGGCAGGGCATCATCAGCCTGAACAAGGAAGCCCGTGAGCGGCTCCTGTCCTCGTTCGCCACCGTGAACACCCACTTCCAGCGGCTGTTCACCGAGCTGTTCGGCGGCGGCAGCGCCGAGCTGCAGTTGATCGAGCACGACGATCCGCTGGAGGCCGGTCTCGAGATCTTCGCCAAGCCGCCGGGCAAGAAGCCTGCGACCCTGTCACTGCTCTCCGGCGGCGAGCAGGCGCTGACTGCGATGGCCCTGATCTTCGCGGTGTTCCTGACCAACCCGGCGCCGATCTGCGTGCTGGACGAAGTGGACGCCCCGCTCGACGATCACAACGTCGAACGGTTCTGCGACCTGCTCGACGAGATGACCCGGTCGACCGACACCCGTTTCGTCATCATCACCCACAATCCGATCACCATGGCGCGGATGAACCGGCTGTTCGGCGTCACCATGGCCGAGCGCGGCGTGTCGCAGCTTGTCTCGGTGGACCTGGAAGCGGCCGTCCGCATCCGCGAAGCGAGCTGAGCGGTCCGCCGGCGGTTTCCGGATACCGCCACGGTCCAACTGGACGCCAAAACCGGGCATTTCGGACACAAAACCGGCGGCAGAAAAAATCTGCCGCCGGTCCTTTTTTTCCGGGAACCGAATCGAGCCTGCACCGTTGTCCATGCACAACGCCGGGCGGCTACCCCCCTTACCCCCCGAACAGCCGTTTGGCGTAATGGACCCCAGACCCAAGTCTGGGGTCTTTTTTTGCGCACCGATATTTGCGCTGCACCTGAACCCGACGCATCGTTGCCGACACCAACTACCCGGCGGATAGCGGCAAATCCGCAAGTGCGGGAACCGATTCTGCGCTAACCTTCCGCCGCTGAATCACCTGTCTATTTTCAGGAGCCAAGCGCATGTCCACCACCGGCTGGATCGTCATCGGCGTCGTCGTCGCCCTCGCCCTGTACGGCATCGCCATCTACAACCGGTTGGTCGCGATGCGGCAGCGGGTCAGCCAGGCGTTCGCCGACATCGACGTCCAGCTCAAGGTTCGCCACGACCTCATTCCCAATCTGGTCGAGACGGTGAAGGGCTACGCCACCCACGAGCGCGGCACGCTGGAAGCGGTGGTGCAGGCGCGCAATGCCGCGATGGCGGCACACGGCCCGGCACAGCAGGCCGCGGCCGAGAACATGCTCACCGGGGCGCTGCGGCAACTGTTCGCCTTGTCGGAAGCCTATCCCGACCTCAAGGCCAACCAGAACTTCCAGCAGTTGCAGAGCGAAATCTCCGACGTCGAGAACAAGATCGGCGCGGCGCGCCGCTTCTTCAACAACGCCGTGTCCGAATACAACACCGGGATCCAGCAGTTCCCCGCCGCCCTGTTCGCCTCCAGCTTCGGCTTCCGAGAGCGCGAGTTCTTCGACGTCGGCGACGACCAGCGGGCCCAGCTCGACAAGCCGCCGCAGGTCAAGTTCTAGCCGGCCGCCGCTCCCGGGCGGCCGAAGGAGCCCGTCATGGCAGCCGCCTACGGTCTCTATACCCATATCCAGAAGAACCGCCGGCGCTCGATCGCGCTGCTGATCGGGCTGTTCTTCCTGGTCTATGTGATGGTGTTCGCCGGCGCGCTCGCCGCCGAGGCGATCCTTTACGACGCCTCGCTGGAATGGCTGTTCCGGGCCGCCTGGTATGACCTGTTGCATGCCCTGCCCTGGGCAACCGGCGCCACCGCGATCTGGATCCTGATCGCGTACCGCTTCCATCAGACGCTGATCGACGCCGTGACCAGCGGCCACGACGTCACCCGGATGGAGCAGCCGCGGCTCTATAATCTGCTGGAAAACCTCTGCATCTCGCGCGGCATCCCGATGCCGAAGCTCAAGATCATCGAGAGCACGGCGCTCAATGCCTTTGCCAGCGGGTTGAACGAAAAGCAGTACTCCATATCGGTCACCACGGCACTGCTGGAGCGGCTCGACGACGCCGAGGTCGAGGCTGTGCTGGGCCACGAGTTGACCCACATCCGCAACGGCGACGTCCGCATGCTGGTGATCGCCGTGGTCATCGCCGGCGTGATCGGCTTCTTCGCCGAACTGGTGTTCCGGCTGATCTTCCACGGCGGGCTGCGCTGGCGTTCGGGCCGCTCGAGCGGAAACAGCGGCGGCGGTAAGGGCGGCGGCGCGTTCATCGCGATCCTGATCGCGGTCGGCCTGATCGCGGTCGCCTGGCTCCTGTCCACCGTGATCCGCTTCGCGCTGTCGCGGCAGCGCGAGTTCCTGGCCGATGCCGGTGCGGTCGAACTCACCAAGAACCCCGACGCCATGATCATGGCGCTGCGCAAGATCGAGGGCCGCGGCGAGCTTGAAGATTCAACCTCCGCGGTCATGGAAATGTGCGTCGACAACCCGCGGTCGGGGATCGCCGATCTGTTCGCCACCCATCCCTCGATCGACAGCCGCGTGGATGCACTGGTCAGGTTCGCCGGCGGTCACGATCCGGGCCCGCTGGAACTCGCGCCACCGGACGACGCGGTCGACGAAGGCGCCGTGCCCGAAGCGGGCGCGACGGAAGTGCCGCAGGCGTCGGACCCCCAGGCCCCCGGCCAGCCGTTGCCGCTGCCCGGTTCCGGTCCATGGGGACCGCGCGGCCAATCCTGACGCCGCCGGGCGCGGCGCAAAACGCACCGCCCGAACGGGCAATATTGCGATGGGGGCAATGGGGAAAACGCAGGCCCCGCGCGTGTCAATTCTGCGCCTGTTCTGCCATGTTGCAAACGCAGAAACGGGCAAGTTTGGCCCCGGGACCGATTCGGAAGGCTGCTGATGGCGAAGCCGGCAGTGATTTTGGTGGGCGCCGACAAGGGCGGCGTCGGCAAGACCACGGTCTCGCGCGCGCTCCTGGACTACCTGATCGCACACAACATCCCGGTCCGCGCCTTCGACACCGAGTCGCCGAAGGGCACGCTGCGCCGCTTTCACCCCGACATCACCGACGTCGTCGACATCACCTCGACCGCGGACCAGATGAAGGTGTTCGACACCATCAGCACGACCAGCGCCCAGGTCACGGTGATCGACGTGCGTGCCGGATTGCTGTCGTTCACGCTGCGCGCGCTGCGCGATATCGGGTTTCTCGAAGCCGCGAAGAAGAACCAGCTTGCGTTCTCGGTGTTTCACATTCTCGGGCCGTCGGTCGCCTCACTCGATGAGATCGCGGAGACGTCCGGCTTCATGGCGGACTCCAGCTATTTCCTGGTGAAGAACTTCATCAACAACACCACGTTCTTCGAGTGGGATCCCAGCACCTACAACGGCTACTTCAAGCGGGTCAAAGGCGCCTACGAGATCACCGTTCCCAAGCTCAACGAGATGGCCTGCGAGCAGGTCGAACTGGCATCGGTCCCGTACGTGTCCTTCGTCGCCAACAAGGCGATCGACGGCCAGCCGGCGAACTACTCGTTCGTGCTGCGCGGCTACGTGCGCCACTGGCTCGGCAACGTCTGGGCCGAGTTCGACCGCGTCAAGCTCAACGACATCGTCGCCGCCGACGTGCCGCGCAACCAGCCGGCACAGCAGCGGCAGGAACGCGCCTGACGGCGAGCGAGGCTGGTCAGAGATAAGGTGACGACGCGTCGTCATTGCGAGCGAAGCGAAGCAATCCGGGGGCGCGAACGCAGGGCTGGATCGGTTCGTCGCTTTCGCTCCTCGCGATGACGACCGTATCGCCGAGCTATGATTCCAGGTACTGGCGGTCCCTTGATTCCAACACTCGCAAACACGCATGCCGAAACGGGAGGCGAATGTTGGAATCGGACCACCAGAGCATGATCCCGAAAAGTGGGAACCGGTTTTCGGAAAGATCATGCTCAAACAAAGAGCTAAAGCGGGATGACGATTCAAGGGCAAGTCATCCCGCTTTAGACTAGCGGCCGCAATGGAACGCCGGACCCCGCTTTTCATCTTCTGCTCCTCGCGGCCCCGCGTCGGCAAGACGCTGCTGGCGCGTGTGCTCGCGGAGTTCTACCGCTCCGACGGACGGCCGGTGACATGCTTCGACGTCAATCCGGACGAATTTGCCCTGATGGATTATCTGCCCGGTTTCACCGCCGTGGCGACCATCGCCGACACCCGCGGGCAGGTCGCATTGTTCGACGAGGTGCTGGCGGCCGATCGTGTCCCCAAGGTGGTCGATCTCGGCCACGCTTCGCTGGATCGCTTCTTCACGGTCATCGAGCAGATCGGATTTGCCGACGAGGCGCGGCGCCGCGGCGTCGCCCCTGTCGTGCTGTTTATTGCCGACGGCGACCGCCGGTCCCTGCAGGGCCATCAGATGCTGCGCAACCGCTTCCCGCGGCTGCCGCTCATTCCGGTGATCAACGAGGCGCTTCCGCAGGCGTTCCGGTGGCGCGACGATTTCCCCGGCAACGGGCTGGGTGGCGCGCCGCTGGTGATCCCGGCGCTGTCGGCGATCGTGCGGGGCGTGATCGAGCGCCCGAGCTTTTCGTTCTCGGCGATCGCGGCCGATCCGACCACCGAGCTTGCCGCCTGGACCCGGCGGGTGTTCATCGAATTCCGCGAACTGGAGCTGCGGATGATGCTGGCGGACCTCACGCCGGCGCTTGGATTCTCCGCGTGACCGCTAATGCCCGTCGAACGCGATCAGGGTCCGCACCGGCACGCCCAGCGCACGGATCTTGTCGGCGCCGCCCAGTTCCGGCAGGTCGATGATGAAGCATGCCGCCAGCACGTCGGCGCCCTGCTGCTTGAGCAGTTTAACGGCGCCCTCGGCGGTCCCCCCGGTCGCGATCAGATCATCGACCAGGATCACCTTCTCGCCCTTCTCGACCGCGTCCTCATGCATCTCCATCTCGTCGATGCCGTACTCCAGCGAATAGGCGATGCTGACCCGCTTGTGCGGCAGCTTGCCCTTCTTGCGGATCGGGATGAATCCGGCCGACACCTGATGCGCCACCGCGCCGCCGAGAATGAACCCCCTCGCCTCGATACCGGCCACCTTGTCGATCTTCGAGCCGGCCCACGGCTGCACCAGTTCGTCGACCGCGCGCCGGAACGCCCGCGCGTTGCCGAGCAGCGTGGTGATGTCGCGGAACATGATGCCGGGCTTGGGATAGTCCGGAATGGTGCGGATCGAGGATCGCAGGTCGAATTCGAGCGCGGACGAGAGCATGGAGGCCTTTCAGGACGGTTGTGCCGATGGGCCCGGGCAAAGTATTGAGCGGACCCGGCACCGTCAAACCGTCACGATCCTCGCGAGCCATTCTCGGCCATGGACACCGAAGTCATCATCGTCGGCGCAGGTGCCGCTGGAATCGCGGCGGCGCACCGGCTGCGCGAGGCGCGTGTCGATTGCCGGCTGATCGAGGCGCGATCCCGGCTCGGCGGCCGCGCCTGGACCGTGCTCGAATCCGGACTGGTTTGCGATCTTGGCGCCGGATGGCTGCATTCGGCGGAGCGTAACGCCTGGACGCCGATCGCGCGCGGCCAGGGCCTTGAGATCGACGCCGCTCCGCCGCCCTGGGAGCGGCTGTCGCCGGACCGCCGCTTTTCGCCTGACATGCAGCGCGAGTTCAACAAGGCGCAACACGAATACGACGAGCGGCTGGAAGCCGGGGCAGACAAAGGCCCGGACCGTCCGGCATCTGTGTTTCTCGAACCGGGCTGCCGCTGGAATCCGCTGATGAACGCCGTCAGCACCTACTACAGCGGCGCCGAGCTGGACCGGGTGTCGGCGCTCGACCT
>CAZGSW010000240.1:0-6066 GCA_964528635.1 uncultured Rhodoplanes sp.
GCGGACCTGCCCGAAGGATGGCGCGCGAAAAACCAACGCGGGAGCAAGAAGATGGAGAAGAGACCGGTCCGGCGCATCGTCACCGGGCACGATGACAGCGGCAAGGCCGTCATCCTGTTCGACGGGGCGACGCCCTATGTGAACCAGCGCGGCGAGGGCAACGTGGTGCAGTTGCTCTGGATCACCAACGAATCCCCGGTCGACCTGTCGCACACCCGCGACCAGGCCGCGCAGAAGACCGGCGTGCCGCCGCCGAAGAGCGGCTCGATCTGCCGGGTGGTCGATTTTGCGCCGCAGACCGCGACCGAGGTGCCGCACGTCGACCATCACGAGATCCTCAAGCAGATGGGGATCGATCCGGCGACGCAAGGCTACCAGCGCCACACCTTCACGCACCGCACCCGCTCGATCGACTACGCGATCTGCCTCGAAGGCGAGATCGACATGCTGCTCGACGATACGCAGGTGCATTTCAAGGCGGGCGACATCATGGTGCAGCAGGGCACCAATCACGCCTGGGTCAACACCTCGGGCAAGCCGTGCCGCATCTGCTTCGTGCTGATCGATTCCGAGGATCCGCCGGCCTGGAAGAAGGACTGGAAGCCGGGGTAGGCGCCGCAGACCACCAGCCTAGTCGCGCGCGGCGGCCTTGAACGACACCAGCCGGTTCTGCCGTTCGTCCCAAAGCACGAGACGAACACAGCGGAAGCTTTGCCCCAACGTCAGCCGCCCGATGCCGCGCAGTTCGGGATGGTCGCGCAGCACGCGCGGCAGCCGATAGTATGGAATGCGGCTGCACAGGTGATGCACATGGTGCACGCCGATGTTGGCGGTGAACCAGCGCAACACCGGCGGCAGATCGTAGTGCGAGCTGCCATGCAACGCCGCGTCGTGCCGGTCCCAGTCGCCCTTGGCCGCCCACCACGTCTCCTCGAACTGGTGCTGGACGTAGAACAACCAGACGCCGGCGGACGCGGCAAGCAGCATGATCGGCAGATGCACCAGCAGGAACGCCTTCACGCCGATCAGCCAGATCAGCACGGCAGCCACCGCGGCGATCGCCAGGTTGGTCGCCATGGTGCTGATCCACGGCCGCCATCCGCCGCGCATCAGACCGACCGGCAGCCGGTGCTGCAACAGGAACAGATAGGCAGGGCCGATGCCGAACATGACGGCAGGATGGCGGTACAGGCGGTACCGCAACCCGCCCCATGCCGACAGCGCCCTGTATTCACGCACTGTCAGCGTGTCGATATCTCCGATTCCCCGCCGGTCCAGATTGCCGGATGAGGCGTGATGCATCGCATGCGTCCGCTGCCAGAAATCGTACGGCGTGAACGTCAGAACGCCGATGATGCGGCCCACCCAGTCGTTGAGCGCGCGATGAGAGAAGAACGAGCCGTGACCGCAGTCGTGCTGAATCATGAACAGGCGGACCAGGAAGCCGGCAGCGGGCACCGCAAGCAACAGCGAGAGCCAGATGCTGATGTCGAGCGCCGCCCAGATCAGCAGCCAAAGCGCGACGAGCGGCACGATCGTGATCGCAACTTCGACAAACCCGCGTCCGTTGCTGGGACGGCCGTAGCGCGCGAGCAACTGCGCCCACTTCCGCGTGTCATTCCCCGCGACATCCGGCGGCAAAGCGTGCGTTTTCTCCAACGATGAAGCCCTTTTTGAAATGGGATTGGCCGCGTCGCTCCCGGGCGCCGCACCACGAGAAACTCAAAGAGTGGGGGTGTTCGTTCCGGGCATCGGCATAGCACGGTCAGGCCGGGCGGGCGACCTTTTCCACAAGGCATCCGCGGAATGTTTTCCGGGCCGGCTAATGTTGCGGCGTGAGGAAATACCGCCCTTCCCCGTCGCGCTCGATGCCGCGCCGCTCGCGCAGTGCGTCGATCTCGCGGACGATCTCGCGGCCGTCGCGGCTGCCGACCGCCGCCATCAGGTCCTCGAAGAACTTCGGGCCGTCGGCGAGCGCGGCCTCCACCGAGGCGAACCGCCTGCCCTGGTAGGTCGGCGCGGCCGGCACCCGCGTCTCCAGCCGATTGCCCTGCCCGAACGGCCAGGTCAGGTCGAATCCCGCTTTGGAGCCGGTGCGAACGCCGGGCGGCAGCGACGGATCGAGCGGCAGCGTCCGCATGCCCGACATGACGATCAGGTCGCGCTCCGGCTGGAACCGCGTCGCCATCGCCCAGTCCATCTGCTCGTCGGAGAAGATGTCGACGTCGGGATCGACCACGAACACGTTCTTGCAGTTGGCGAGCGCGCTCATGCAGGCGGCGATGGCGTTGCGCGCCTCGCCCGGCACGCGCTGGCGCAGCGCCACACGCACGTTGAACGCACCGCCCGACGAGGTGGTGGCATAGACGCCGACCGGCTCGCGCACCGCGTTCTCCAGCGCACGCCAGATCATCACCTCGGTGCGCAGCGCCGAAAGCTGCGCAGTGTCGGTGCGGCCCAGCGTCCTGCCGCCGATGGTGGAGGTCTGGAACAGCGCGTCCTTCCGCCGCGTGATCGCAGTGAGGTGGAACACCGGGTTGCGCTTCACCGCGCCGTAGTAGCCGAGGAATTCGCCGTATGGGCCTTCCGATTCGACGTGGCCGCGCTCGTCGAGATAGCCCTCCAGCACGTACTCGGCATCGGCCGGCACGCGGATGTCGTTGGTGACGCATTTCACCACCGGCAACGGCGCGTCGCGCAGCGACGCGACCAGCCCGAGTTCGTCTACCGGAAGCCGCATCACGCCGGCGACATGATCGATCGGATGCGCGCCGACCACGAAGCTGACCGGCAGGCGCTGGCCCTTGGCGGCGCTCGCCTCGTAGATGGCGCGCAGATCGCTCGGGGAGACGAGATCAATGCCGGCGGTATGGCGGCCGCGCAGCATCATGCGGCGCAGGCCCACGTTGGTCAGGCCGGTGGCGGGATCGACCACAAAATCGATCGACGACGAGATGTAGGGCGCGCCGTCCGCGCCGTGCTGCAGGTGCACCGGCAGCGCGGTGAGGTCGGCGTCGTCGCCGGTCAGCACCACCTGCTGGCATGGCGCCTCGGCGCGCGTGAGTTCGACCATTTGCGGACGCGTCTTCAGGCGGCGCTGGATATCGGCGAGCAGCGTCGCGGGCGTCATGCCGAAGGCTCGGGCGAGCCGCTCGCGGCCGCCCATCACGCTGCCCACCAGTTCCTGCTTCTCGGGGCCGGCGGCGCGGTACAGCACCGCCTTCGGGTTGCCCTCCAGCGTGTCGGCAATCGCCGCAAGTTCGACCGGGCCGGCGTGAACCTCGGCCTCACCGGCCGTCACCAGATCGTCGACGAAACGCCGCAGGCGGAACCGGTCGAGATCGACGGATTGCGGCGAAGCCGCGCTCCGGGACTTGTCGGCGACGTTCATGGCTCCTCCCTTTCGAAGCCGATTATAGAAACTTCCCCGCCGCATCCAACGCCGAATGCGGCGATTGGCAAGCGCGCCCGCCCTTGGCTAAGGTGCCGCCAACTGTGGGCAAGGGAAACGCGATGGACCGCGACACACAATCCGGCCGCGGTCCGTACATCGGCCGCTCGCTGCCTCGCTTCGAGGATCTGCGGCTGGTGCGCGGCGCAGGCCGCTACACCGACGATATCACCCTGCCCGGCCAGGCCATCGTTTCCTTCGCGCGGTCGCCGCATGCCCATGCGCTGGTGAAGCGGATCGACACCGCGAAGGCCCGCGGCATGAAGGGCGTGCTGGCGGTGCTGACCTGTGCCGACTACATCGCCGACGGTCACAAGGGCGCGCTGCAGCGGCCCAACCCGGCCGGCGCCATCGACATCAGAATCCCGGCGTTCGCCCCGGAGAAGCGTCCGGTGCTGGACGAGCGGCAGTATCCGCTGGTGCACGAGCGGGTGCGCTATCCCGGCGAGGCCGTCGCCATGGTGGTGGCGGAGACGCTTTACGACGCCCGCAACGCCGCCGAAGCCGTCGAGATCGAGTACGAGGTGCTGCGCTCCGCCACCGACATCGCCAAGGCGGACCGCTCCGAAGCGATCTTCCCAGACGCTGCGACCGACAACGTGGCACTCGATCAGGAGTTCGGTGACGCCGACGCAGTGAAGGCGGCATTCGCCGCGGCCGACCTCGTGGTGGAGCAGACGTTCCGCAACCAGCGCATCGTCAACTGCCAGATGGAGCCGCGCTCGGGGCTGGCGAGCTACGACAAGTCGACCGGCGAATACACCATCATCTCCGGCAACCAGGGCGTCCACGTGCCGCGCCGCGTGCTGGCCGACTGCCTCGGCGTGCCGGAGGAGAAGATCCGCTTCGTCTGCCCGGACGTCGGCGGCGGCTTCGGGCTGCGCAACAATCTTTATCCCGAGCAGATATGCGTGCTGTGGGCGGCACGCCGCGTCGGCCGTCCGGTGAAATGGACCAACGACCGCTCCGAATCCTTTCTCACGGATTACGCCGGCCGCGATCTCGTCACCACCGCGCGGATCGCGCTGGCGAACGACGGCCGCATCACCGCGTTCCAGGTCGACCACATCGGCACCACCGGCGGGCAGACCGTGACCTACGTGCCACTCTCCAACGCCTACCGCGTCGCGACCACGGCCTACGCCATCCCGCTGATGCACATGCGCTGCCGCGCCATGGTGACCAACACGGTGCCGACCGCGCCGTTTCGCGGCGCCGGGCGTCCCGAGGCGACGCTGGTGCTGGAGCGGCTGATCGACCTCGCCGCCGCGCGCCTCGGCATGGACCGCCTCGCGATCCGGCGCAAGAACCTGATCCGCAAGCTGCCCTACAGGACCGCCAGCGGGCTCCTCTACGACAGCGGCGATTTCGCCGGCAACATGAAGCGCATGGTCGAGACCGCCGACTGGCAGGGGTTCGCGGCGCGCCGGCGCGAGGCGAAGAAGCGCGGCAGGCTGCGCGGCATCGGCATCTCCAACTATGTCGAGACGCCGGTCGGCATCCCGCACGAGCGGGTCGAGGTCACGGTGCAGCCGGCCGGCAAGGTCGAGCTGGCGGTCGGCACGCAATCGACCGGCCAGGGCCACGAGACCACGTTCGCCCAGGTGATGGCGGACCTGCTCGGCGTCAAGCCCGACGAGATCGCGTTTATCGGCGGCGACACCGCGAGGATCGCATCCGGCAGCGGCACCCACTCCGACCGCTCCATGCGGCTGGCCGGCACGCTGATGGTGGAAGCCTCCGGCGAGGTGGTGAAGCAGGCCAGGGCGGTCGCCGCGAAAATCCTGCAGGTCGCAGAGGCCGGGATCGAATTCACCGACGGGCTGTTCGTCACGCCGAACTCGAACCGCCGTCTCGACATCTACGACGTGGCGAAGGCGCTGGCCGACAATCCGGCGCTCGCGCCGGAAAAGCAGCTCCACGCCAAGGCGACCTTCACCGGCCGCATCCCCGCCTACCCCACCGGCTGCGCGATCTGCGAGGTCGAGATCGATCCCGACACCGGCTCGCTCACCATCCCGCGCTACGGCTCGATCGACGACGCCGGACAGGCGATCAATCCGATGATCCTGCATGGCCAGGTGCACGGCGGCATCGTGCAGGGCGTCGGCCAGGCGCTGATGGAGAACGTGGTCTACGACGAGGACACCGGGCAGGTGCTGACCGGCAGTTTCATGGACTACGGCATCCCGCGCGCCCGGCAGATGCCCTCGTTCGACATCCAGCTTGCGGAGGACCCGACCAAGGGCAACCCGCTGCGGGTCAAGGGCGGCGGCGAAGCCGGCATCACGCCGGCGCTCGCGGTGGTGATGAACGCGATCATGGACGCGCTGAAGGATTACGGCGTCGAGCACATCGACATGCCGGCGACGCCGCACCGGATATGGAGCGCGATCCAGCAGGCGAAGGGACGGTGAAGCTGCCGCGCACAACCTATCATCCGTCATGCCCGGCCTTGTGCCGGGCATCCACGCCTTACTTACTTTGTCGCCAAGGCGTGGATGGCCGGGACAAGCCCGGCCATGACGGAGGAAAGAGCATAGCCTGAGGATAACATGACACCACAAACCATCGGCGTGATCGGCGCCGGCCTGATGGGCCACGGCATCGCCTAT
>CAZGSW010000241.1:0-3931 GCA_964528635.1 uncultured Rhodoplanes sp.
CGCAGCGAGAAGGGCTGCGTTGTGGTGAGCAAGGCGGGCACCGAGGCGGTTCCGGCCGCGCCGATCGGCAAACTGGTCGATGCCACGGGTGCGGGCGATCTGTTCGCGGCGGGTTTCCTGTTCGGTCTGGCACGCGGCCGGGATCACAAGACGGCGGCGCGGCTCGGTGGTCTCGCCGCAGCCGAGGTGATCCAGCACATCGGCGCGCGTCCCGAAGTGTCGCTCAAGTCGCTGGCGCAGCAGAACGGTCTGCCGGTCTGACCGGCGCCGCGGCGGCAATCGCGGCGCGCGGCATTAACCGGACAGTAAGCCAAACACGGTTACCGGTTGGTAAATCCAACCGGGAACAGCCGTCATGGCCAGCGAGAACGAATCCAGGAACGCCATCACTGTCTTCGGCAAGCTCGATGCCCCGCGCGCCGGGCGTGAGGCCGAGCCGCTCACCATCGATCTGACGGCGATTGATGCGCGGATCGATTCCGACGGTCACGGCACTTCGCATGACGGTTCGGCCGGTGCGTCGACACCTCCGCCGGCTGCGCCTGGCTTCCGCGATCGTCTCGGTGCGCTGACGGCATCGTTGGTCGCCGCCGTCCTGGTTGGGGCGTTCGCCGGTGGTGCCGCCACGTTCGAGATCGCCCGTCATGCGATGCCTTCCGATCCGGCGGTTGCGCTGAGCGAAGACACCGAGGCGCTGAAGGAGCAGGTGGCCAGGCTCGCCGCCGAACTCACGGCGTTCAAGGCGGGTGCCGAGTCGGCCGACCGGATTGCCACAAAGCAACTCGCGAGGATCGGTGAGCGGCTCGACCATGCCGAGAAGGCACAGGCCGAGCCGGTGGCCAGGATCGCCAGAATTGCCGAAACCGTCGAGCGCCTGGAGCGCAGGACCGCTTCAAGCGACATCACCGGCTCGGTGACCACGGTCGAGAAGCAGCCGGCCAAGCCGGCGGAAATCGAAGGCTGGATGCTGCGCGAGTACTACGCAGGACGCGCGTTGCTCGAAAGCCGCAGCGGCCGCCTGTACGAGGTGGCCCGGGGCTCGACGCTTCCCGGCGTCGGCAAGATCGAATCGATCAAGCGTGCCGACGGCAAGCTGATCATCACCACGCCAAAGGGCGTCATCACCTCGTCGCTCGAGCCGCCGCGACGCCCGTTCTACACGCTGCCGCGCGGATTCTAGCAGCCGCGCCGATGAACCGGATGTGATGGCCCGTCCTGTGGCGGCCCGATAGCCCGCGCCCCAATTCCGTGTCAGATTCCGCTCGCCGGGTCCTGACCACGGAGAGCGGAATGGCCAATTCCCGCGTCATCTTTGCTGCCCTTTCGGCGGTTGCCGTGGCGCTGGTGCTGCCGGCCGTGCTGCGCGCGCAGCCGGCTCCGCCGGGGGCCGTCCCCAAACCGCAGATGCGGGAGGCCTGTCCGGGTCTGGTCGCGCGCCGCGCGCCGCGCGCAATCCCCGCGGCACTGAAGGCCGACGAGGTGCGCATCAATTACGTCGGTCACTCGACCTTTCTGATCGAGAGTCCGGGCGGCATGAAGATCGCCACCGACTACAACGACTACGTGAAGCCGCGCGCGCTGCCCGACATCGTCACCATGAACTACGCGCACTCGACGCACTACACCGACTTCCCCGATCCGGGCATCAAGCATGTGTTGCGCGGCTGGGGCAGCAGCCCCGACAAGCCGGCGCGGCACGATCTCAACGCCGGTGACGTGCGGGTCCGCAACGTTCCGACCAACATCAGGAGCTATATGACCGGGGGAACCGAGCGGCACGGCAACTCGATCTTTATCTTCGAGCTGGCCAACCTGTGCATCGCCCATCTCGGTCACCTTCATCACACGCTGAACCAGCAGCAACTCGACGAGATCGGCCAGCTTGACGTGGTGTTGTTTCCGGTCGACGGCGGCGTCACGCTGGACCACGAGGGCATGATCGAGGTGCTGCAGGCGCTCAAGGCTCCGCTGGTGATCCCGATGCACTTCTTCAGCACCTATTCGATGCGCGGGTTCACGGATCGGTTGCGCGAGAAGGCGTTCGAGGTCGAATTCCACGACGCCGGCACGACCGTTGTTTCCAAGACCACATTGCCCGCCAAGCCGACCATTCGCGTCATGCCGGGCCGCATGTTCTGACCTGCGGCATTACGACCGGCGCCAATTTTGTGGACAGCGCGGAACCTCCGGCAGTTTTGCCGCGTTTGGAATCGCCATTGTCATATGCAGGCATCAGATGTGCCGGACCGAATCGCGGGTCCGGCGCTTTGATTTTCTGGAACTGGAAGTCTTGTTCGATGATCGGCCGCTGGTCGCACTGGAAGCGGTTTCCGAATGCACTCAACGGCGAGCATGTCGAGGCCCCGATCGGGCCCGGCGTGTACGAGGTCTGCCACGCCGCCACCGGCGAGCAGGTCGCGTTCGGTCATGCCTCCAACGTGGCGCAGGCGCTGTCGAGCTTGCGGGCGCCTCCGAGCTGGCGGGGCTGGCCGTTCTTTCGCCGTGGCGCGCGCTCGCGGTTTCCCGTCTCCGAGCTGGAGTACCGGACATGCGCCGCTGGCTCCGCGCACGAGGCGCGGCTCGCCGCCGAGCAGTTGCTCGGCCAGCGTCAGGCGGTGATCCGGCGGTTCTCGCAGCGGCAGTAGGCGGTCAGAACGCCGCCAGCAGCGCGCCGCCTGCCGCGCTCAGCACCACGACCAGCCACGGCGGTGTGTTCCACATGAACAGCAACAGGAACGCGGCCGCCGCCAGCGCGAAATCGCCCGCGCCGGTGATGCCCGCCGTCCAGACCGGATTGTAGAGCGCGGCCAGCAGCAGCCCCACCACGGCAGCGTTGACCCCGCGCAGCATAGCCTGCGCGGCAGGACGCCGCCGCAACTCCTCCCAGAATGGAAGCGCGCCAAGCACCAGCAGGAACGATGGCAGGAAGACGGCCATGAGACAGAGGAGACCTCCGATCCATCCGTCGGGCGGCTGTGTCATGGCGGCGCCGAGATACGCAGCGAAGGTGAACAGCGGACCGGGCACGGCCTGCGCTGCGCCGTAGCCGGCGAGAAACGAGTCGTTGTCGACCCATCCGGGCGGCACGACCGAGGCCTGCAGCAGCGGCAACACGACATGACCGCCGCCGAACACCAGCGAACCGGCGCGGTAGAACGCCTCGAATACGTTCAGCGTGTGGGACCCCATCGCGGCCGCCAGCAGCGGCAGTCCGCCGAGCAGCAGGAAGAACAGCGCAAGGAACATGACGCCGGCCTGCTTTCCGGTTCTCAGCGGCAACGAGACGTGATCCTGCGTCGTGTTTGGGCCTGGCAGCCACAGGCCAACCAATGCGCCGAATGCGATCGCTCCGATCTGGCCCCATGCCGATGGCACGGCCAGCACGATCGCTGCGGCAACGATCATGAGCGTGGCGCGCTCGCGGTCGGGTGCCAGGGTTCGCATCATGCCCAGCACGGCCTGGGCGACGACCGCGACCGCCGCCACCTTCAGGCCGTGTATCCAGCCCACGCCAGAAAGATCGCCAAGGGTGCCGACGCCGTAGGCGAACAGAATGAGCGCCAGTGCCGATGGCGCTGTGAAGCCGACCCATGCCGCCAGCGCTCCGGCGTAGCCCGCGCGCGACAGCCCGATGGCGATGCCGACCTGGCTGGATGCGGGGCCCGGAAGGAACTGGCACAGCGCGACCACATCCGCATAGGTGCGGTCGTCGAACCAGCGGCGGCGCGCGACGAACTCCTCGCGGAAATATCCGAGGTGCGCGACAGGGCCGCCGAACGAGGTCAGACCGAGGCGGGTGAAGATACCCAGCACCTCAAGCCAGTTGCCGGGATGCCTTGAAGGCGCTGCCGCGGGGTTCTCGGTCGTCACTGGAGTTTCCCCTGACTTGGCCATCTGACTTGGGGTCATCTGACTTGGTCATCTGACTTGG
>CAZGSW010000241.1:4031-5975 GCA_964528635.1 uncultured Rhodoplanes sp.
AGCATCTGCCGCTCGAAGCCGTAGCTCTCGATCAGCTTCGGTCCGCCCCAGCCTCCGAGCAGCGCGGCGAGCTTCCAGCCGAGGTTGACCGCGTCCTCGATGGCGGTGTTGTAACCGAGCCCGCCGGTCGGCGTGAACAGGTGCGCGGCGTCGCCGCCGATGAACACGCGGCGGTGACCGAACCGGTCTGCCACCAGCGTGTAGCCGGCGTTCCAGGCCGCGCGCGACACGATCTCGATCGGAAGCGCCTTGCCCAGCGCGCGATGAAACAGTGTCGGGGCCTCGGCGTCGGAAATGTCCTCGTGGCGCTCGCCCTTGCGGAGCTGGGTGTGGAACAGGAATTCATCGCGGCCGTTCACCGCGAACAGGCAGGAGCGGCGGTCGGCGTTGACGGTCCAGTAGGTCCACGCCTGCGGATGCGGGATCGTGTCGTAGACCTTGCTGCTGCGGAAATAGAGCGAGGACATCGGACCGCCCATGAAGTCGCGCTCGGCGGCGCCTTCGCCGACGAAGGACAGGCCGAGCGCCTTGCGGATCGGGCTGCGGGAGCCGTCCGCGCCCATGGCGTAGGCGGCACGGAAGCTGCGGCGCTCGTTGCCGTCGCTGCGCTCTGCGTCCACGGTGACACCGTCGGCATCCTGCTGCACGGCGACCGCCCGCCAGCCGAAGCGGATCGAAACGCTGGGCTGCGCGGCCGCCTCGGAGCGCAGCACGTCCTCGACATACATCTGCGACACCCGGTGCGGCAGCTCGGCCGCGCTCCACGATCCGGTCAGCGTGCGGATCATGTCGGTGGCGGCGCGGGCCGAGGGCAGCTTGAACCGCGCCAGTTCGTAGGTGGTGAAGCGGGTGAAATAGGTGATGTCGGTCGGATAGTCGGCCGGCAGGCCCATGCCGCGCAGCTTGTGGGCGAAGCCGAGCCGGCGGTAGTGCTCCATGGTGCGGGCCTGGGTGGCGTTGGCGGCAGGGAACCGCACCGGCGAGGTTTTCTCGTCGAGCACGACGACGGGAATGCCGCGCCGTCCGAGTTCGATCGCGAGCACCAGCCCGCACGGCCCCGCGCCGACGATGACAACCGCGCAATCCTGCTGCCCGCTCACGTTTTTCCCCGCTTGGCTCCCCGGCCGTTATAATGGTGGATGCTCGCAATGAGGAATGGCAAATGAATCCGACGGTTGCGGTTGTTGCACAGGGCGCCATGGGCGCCGGGGTGGGCGGCAGGCTGGTCGAGCGCGGTCTCACCGTCCTGACCTCGCTCGAGGGCCGCAGCGAGGCCAGCGCCAAGCGCGCCAGCGCAGCCGGCATGGTCGCGACCTCGGACGAGGAGTGCGCCAAGGCCGACTTCTTCCTGTCGATCTGCCCGCCGGCCGACGCCATGGCGTTGGCCGGGAGGATGGCGAAGCTGATCGCGGCCAGCAACAAGAAGCCGGTCTATGTCGACTGCAACGCGGTCAGCCCGCCCACGAAGGTGAAGATCGGCGAGGTGATCGCGAAGTCCGGCGCGCCGTTCGTCGACGTCGGCATCATCGGCTTGCCGCCGAAGGAGGGCTACAGCCCGTTTCTGCACACCTCCGGCCCCGAGGCGGCGACGTTCGGAGCGTTGAGCGAGTTCGGTCTCAAGATCAACGTGATCGACGGTCCGGTCGGCGCCGCGTCGGCGTTGAAAATGTCCTACGCGGGCATCACCAAGGGCACCACGGCCATCGCCTCCATGATGATGCTTGCCGCGACGCGCGCCGGCGTGGCCGACAGGCTGCGCGGCGAGCTGGAGCGCAGCCACCCGGCGTTCATGACCAACTTCCACCGCGCGGTGCCGGAGATGTTCGACAAGGCCTATCGCTTCGTCGGCGAGATGGAGGAAATCTCCGACTTCGCCGGCGAGGGCGACGAGGCCGCGGCCAAGCTCTACCGGGCAATCGCCGAATTCTACACACGCATGGCCGC
>CAZGSW010000242.1:0-5919 GCA_964528635.1 uncultured Rhodoplanes sp.
GGTCTCCGAGCTTGTCGTTCTTGTAATAGAATTCGATGATCGAGCGGGGCAGTTGCGTGCCCTCCTCGATGCCGAGCCGCGTCGCCAGCGAGCCGGCGGCGACGTTGCGCACCACGACCTCGAGCGGAATCACCTCGACCTCGCGAATGAGCTGCTCGCGCATGTTGAGGCGGCGAATGAAATGAGTCGGAACGCCGATCTCGTTGAGACGCTGGAACAAATATTCTGAAATGCGGTTGTTCAGCACGCCCTTGCCTTCGATCACCTCATGCTTCTTGGCATTGAAGGCGGTGGCGTCATCCTTGAAGTGCTGGATCAAGGTTCCAGGTTCCGGTCCTTCATAGAGGATCTTCGCCTTGCCCTCATAAATGCGGCGGCGGCGGCTCATCGGAATGTACCGTGGTTTGTTGATGTCCATTGGTTGCCGTGGCTGGTTGCTCTTGACGGGTCCGCGGCGGCGAAAACCGGAAGGCACACACAAACGCAAACGAACGATCATCCGTTCACGTCAAAAACCTAACCGATCATGCTGGGCAGCACAATCGACATAGGCCGAGTTCCCCACGCGCGCAACAGGGCAATTTCGCGGACTCGCCGCTTGCCTTGACGCCTGTAGGGCGTTGTGCAAGGCGCGACGCTTGTGCCAAAGTCCGTCGAATTTTCCCCATCGGAGATGAGGACCGACATGACGACTTTCGACAAGCGCGAGGAAGGCTTCGAGAAGAAGTTCGCGCTCGATGAAGAGCTGCGCTTCAAGGCGAACGCCCGCCGCAACAAGATGCTCGGGCTGTGGGCGGCGTCCAAGCTCGGGCTCGCCGGTGCCGAAGCCGACGCCTACTCCAAGGACGTGGTGATGGCCGATTTCGAATCCGCCGGGGATGACGACGTTCTCCAGAAGGTCAGCAAGGACTTCAAGGCGAAGGACGTCGCCGTGTCCGATCAGGAAATCCGCTCCACCATGGATTCGCTGATGGAGCAGGCGGTCGCGCAGATCAAGGCCGGGCAGTAGCGCACCCGCGCCGGCCGGAGCGCATTTACGGGACACGGTCCGATGCCGAATCTGCCTGGATTTTCGCTCGCCCGGCGTCTCCGCGAAGGCGAGACGGTGTACACCGGCTGGTGTCCGCTCGGACTTCCGATCGTGGCGGAAACGCTGGCCCGGGAAGGCTTTAGCACCGTCACGCTGGATCAGCAGCACGGGCTCTGGGACACCGCCGCGATCGTCGCCGGCATTGCCGCGGTGCGAGCCGGTGGAGCGGCCCCGGTGGTCCGGATACCGCTCGGCGCATTCGCAGCGGCGAGCCGTGCGCTCGACATGGGAGCCGAGGGAATCGTCGCGCCGATGATCAACTCGGCCGCGGATGCGCGCGCCTTCGTGAGCGCCGCGAAGTTTCCGCCGCTTGGCGAGCGGAGCTGGGGACCGCAGCGCGCCATGGCGCTCGCAGGCATTGCCGATGCGAAGGCCTACCTGCGCGATGCCAACGACAACATCGTCACGCTCGCAATGATCGAGACACGAGCGGCGATGGACAACATCAGCGCCATTGCGGCGACACCGGGCATCGACGTGCTGTTCGTCGGCCCTTCGGACCTGTCGATCGCGCTCAGCAACGGCGCCGAACTCGACCCTCATTCGTCAGCGGTCGAAACCGCGCTCGATGCGGTCGTCGCCGCCGCCAGCAAGGCCGGCAAGGTCGCGGGGCTCTACTGTGCCAACGCGCAGCGCGCGGTGGCGGCCGCGAAGCGCGGCATGCGTTTCCTTGCAGTCGGCAGCGATCTCGGCTTCCTGCGGGCTGGCGCGGCAGCCGAACTGAAGGTCGTGAAGGGCGCCGCTACTTCGGCGTGATCCGGTAGCGGATGCTGGCGTTCACGTTGAAGCCATCGGCGGACTGTTGACCGCGCGGGCGGCTGACGTTGACGCTGATGTTTTCCATCCGGCAGTCGCTTGCGATGGTATCCTGCAACAGCGCGCACTCCTTGCCGGCCATGTCGTAGACCTTGCGGCGAAGGTCTTCCTGACCGAGCGTCTGGCCGCCGCCATCCGGCACGAACATGTTGATCCCGATGTTGACCCGGACCTGCGCCCCCTGCTGCGCCATCACCGCACGCTGGACCTCGGAGAACGTCGGCTGGGCGGATGCAACGCCGCCGGCGAGACAAAGAACTGCCGTGAGGGCCGACCGCCACATCTTGATGCTCCGCGCTGGAATGCCACCGGGAGGCTAGCGGCGGAGGCTTGGCGCCCGGTTACGCGGTCGCGCAAAAACCCGGCTTTCCGTTCAGGATCTGGAAGGCATGCTGGCCAACACGGCGGCGTGGATGCCGTCCAGCACGTCCGCAATCCCCTCGCCGATCCGGGCGGCCGGAAACTGCACGACCCGGTAGTCGCGCTCAGCGAGCCAGGCATGACGCTCGGCGCGCGCCCGTGCCGCCGTTTCAGTCTCGCCGTCCGGCACCAGTTCCACCACCAGCCGCAGCGGGAACGACACTAGGTCGGCGACGTAGGGACCGATCGGGGTCTGCCGCTTGAACTCCAGCCCGGCGAAGCGGCGATCCTTGTTCATGGCCTCCCACAGCCCGCGCTCGGCGTCGGTGGGATTGCGGCGCAGGAGACGCGCGAGCCCCCGCACCGCCCCTCCCGACCCCGCCTGCCCGCCCTTGCCTGGCCCGTGCCCCTTGTCGTGCTCGGCGAGCAGCGAGCGCAGCATCAGCGCCTCGTCGCTGTCGAGCAGGCCGCCGCGCGCCGGTCCCTTGCGGCCGTCGGCGATCGCCATGATGACCCCGTGCAGCGTCTGGATGTCCTGCTGGGTCGGCGCCATGCGGGTGAAGATGTTCTTCAGGTTGACCAGCATGGTGTCGCGCTTCTCCGGCGGGCGGAAGAACTCCACCTTGTCGAGTTCGCGTTCCAGGTTGTCGAAGAAGGCGAGCAACTGCTGCTTCGGCGCGGGCGGCGACTTCTGCGGCATCGCGAACGGCAGACCGGTGCCGGCCAGCTTGAACCACTCGTAAGCGACGATGAGCACGGCCTGCGCCAGATTGAGCGATGCGAATGCCGGATTGACCGGAAACGTCACGATCCGGTCGGCCAACCCGACCTCGTGGCCTTCCAGACCGTAGCGCTCCCGGCCGAACAGGAACGCCACGTTCTGTCCTCCGGCTACAGCGGGCGCCGCGAGTGCGACGGCTTCGGAAGGGCCGACCACGGGCTTTGCCTGGTCGTGAGCGCGCGCAGTCGCGGCGAAGACCGTGCTGCAATCCGCAATCGCCTCGGCCGCCGTGCCGTAAAGTTGCGCGCTCTCCAGCACCCGGTCGGCGCCGGCAGCCATCACGTTCGCCCGTTCGTTGGGCCATCCCGCTTTCGGCTTGACGAGACGCAGCCGCGACAGACCGAAGTTCGCCATCGCGCGCGCGGCGGCGCCGATGTTCTCGCCGAGTTGCGGCTCGACCAGGACCACGACCGGCCCCGGCTGCTCAACCCATCGCCTGGTCTTGTCGGTGCCTGCGCCCGGCATGCAGCGCTCCTCGGCGGGCAAAAGCCCTGAAGGCGCAGCCCCTGCCCAAGCCTGCGGCCTGCGTCAAGCGGCGGCACCCGGACACACGGCGGCTGCCGCCGGAATTTCCAGCCTGACACGCCAAGCCGCTTCCGCACCGGTCCGTTTCGGCGCCAATCGCATCCGTCTATCAAGGCTTTTATGAGCGAAGTGCGGATGCTATACGGCGCGCGCCGAATTCCCGTCAGCCGGGCCCCCGGTTGGCGGTCTCCGCGCCGAGAACAATTCATTTGAGGGCCCGGGGGAGAATCCTTCCCCGTTCCCGTCGATGGTCAGTTTCCGGTCGGCCCAACCACGCACGGCGACCAGAGGTGCTAGCATGTCAAATCTCGAGATCATGTGGACAAAAGTCGATGAGGCCCCGGCGCTCGCGACCTATTCCCTGCTGCCGATCGTCAAGGCCTTCGTGGGCGCGGCGGGCGTATCGGTGACGCTGAAGGACATCTCGCTGGCCGGTCGCATCATCGCCACCTTCCCCGAGAAGCTCACCCCTGCACAGCGGATCAACGACGAACTCACCGAGCTTGGCAATCTCACGTTGAGGCCCGAAGCCAACATCATGAAACTGCCCAACATCTCCGCCTCGATCCCGCAGCTCAAGGCCGCGATCAAGGAGCTGCAAGGCAGGGGCTACGCCGTTCCGGACTATCCGGACAATCCTACGACCGACGCCGAGAAGGAAATCAAGACCCGCTACGGCAAGGTGTTCGGCAGCGTCGTCAATCCGATCCTTCGCGAAGGCAATTCCGACCGCCGTGCGGCCGCCGCGGTCAAGAATTACGCCCGCAAGAACCCACACAAAATGGGCGTCTGGAGCAAGGACTCCAAATCGCACGTGGCGTACATGTCGAGCGGCGACTACTTCGGCTCGGAGATCGCGACCACGGTCGACAAGGCAACCAATGTTCGCATCGAATTGGCCGGCGCCGACGGCGCCGTCACAGTGCTGAAGGCCAAGACGGCGCTCGATGCCGGCGAGATCATCGACGCGGCGGTCATGAGCGCCAAGGCGTTGCGCAAATTCTTCGCCGAGCAGATCGACGATGCCAAGAAGCAGGGCGTGCTGTTCTCGCTGCACGTCAAGGCGACGATGATGAAGATTGCCGACCCGATCGTGTTCGGCCATGTCGTCTCAGTCTTCTTCGCCGATGTGGTCGAGAAGCACGCCGCCACGCTGAAGAAGCTCGGCGTCAACCTCAACAACGGTTTCGGCGATCTGCTGACCAAGATCGAGACGCTGCCGGAGGCCGAGAAGAAAGCGATCAAGGACGACATTGCGGCGGTCTACGCCAAGCGGCCGGCCCTCGCCATGGTCAATTCCGACAAGGGGATCACCGGACTGCATGTGCCCAGCGACTTCATCATCGACGCCTCGATCCCGGCGATGATCCGCGAGTCCGGCCGCATGTGGGGCCCGGATGGCAAGCTGCACGACACCAAGGCCGTCGTACCCGATCGTGCCTACGCGCGGCTGTTCCAGACGGTCATCGAGGACTGCAAGGCCAATGGCGCCTTCGACCCCAAGACCATGGGCTCGGTTCCGAACGTCGGCCTGATGGCGCAGAAGGCCGAGGAGTACGGCTCGCACGACAAGACGTTCGAGGTTCCGGCGAGCGGCACGGTCCGCGTCGTCGCGGACGACGGCAAGGTGCTGCTGGAGCGGCCGGTCGAGGCCGGCGACATCTTCCGCATGTGCGAGCTGAAGGACGCAGCCGTGCGGGATTGGGTGAAACTCGGTGTGCGCCGCGCGCGCCTCACCAACACTCCCGCGGTGTTCTGGCTCGACAAGAACCGCGCGCACGACGCACAGCTCATCGCCAAGGTCGAGACGTACTTGAAGAACGAAGACACCAAGGGGCTCGACATCCGCATTCTGGCCCCGGTCGATGCGATGAAGTTCTCGCTGGAGCGGATTCGCAAGGGCCAGGACACAATTTCCGTCACCGGCAATATCCTGCGCGATTATCTGACCGACCTGTTCCCGATCATGGAGCTCGGCACCTCGGCCAAGATGCTCTCGGTCGTCCCGCTGCTGGCGGGCGGCGGCATGTTCGAGACGGGCGCCGGCGGCTCGGCGCCAAAGCACGTCGAGCAGTTCCAGCAGGAGGGCTATCTGCGCTGGGATTCGCTCGGTGAGTTCCTCGCGCTGGGCGCGTCGCTCGAGCATTTGGGCCATACCTACAAGAACGCCAAGGCTCTGGTTCTCGCCGAGGCGCTCGACGCGGCCATCGGCCAGTTCCTCGAGAACAACCGAAATCCCGCGCGCAAGGTCGGCGAGATCGACAACCGCGGCAGCCATTTCTATCTCGCGCTGTACTGGGCCCAGGCTCTGGCCGCGCAGACCAAGGACGCGGGGCTGCAGGCCCGC
>CAZGSW010000243.1:0-5868 GCA_964528635.1 uncultured Rhodoplanes sp.
CTGACGATGTTGCCCCACTGGTCGGAGCCGCCCATCTGCAGCACGCAGCCGTAGCGCTTGTACAGTTCGACGAAGTCGTAGGCCTGCAGGATCATGTAGTTGAATTCGAGGAAGGACAACTCCTGCAGGCGGTCGAGCCGCAGCTTCACCGAATCGAACGCCAGCATCCGGTTGACGGAAAAATGCCGGCCGACGTCGCGCAGGAAGTCGATGTAGTTGAGCGAGTTCAGCCAGTCCGCGTTGTTGGCCATGACGGCGTTGCCGGCGTTGCCGTTTGAGACCTGGCCCTCGAACTTGAGGAACCTGCCGAACGTCTGGCGGATGCTGGCGAGGTTCTGCGCGATCACCTCGTCGGTCAGCACGCGCCGGGTCTCGTCCTTGCCCGAGGGATCGCCGACCCGGGTGGTGCCGCCGCCCATCAGCGCGACCGGCCGGTGGCCGGTCTGCTGCAGCCAGTGCAGCATCATGGTCGGCAGCAGATGGCCGATGTGCAGCGAGGGCGCCGTACAGTCGTATCCGATATAGGCCGTGATCGCCCGCGAATTGGCGAGTTCGTCCAGCGCGTCGGGCTCCGACATCTGATGGATGAAGCCGCGCTGCGCGAGAACGTTAAGAAAATCCGATTTATAACCGCTCATCTTCTGTGCTCTGATCTGCGGCTGGTGTAACAGGTCCGGGGCGGGATTCAAAAGGGTTGGGGCGTTAACCTCCGTGGCGGCGGTCAGGGCAATCGGGCTGATGAGCGGCACCTCGCTCGACGGCGTGGACGCCGCCGTGATCGAGACCGACGGCGAGCGCATCATCGGATTCGGCCCGACCTTCTATCGTCCCTACAAGGACGAGGAGCGCGCGGTGCTGCGCGAGGCGCTGGCCAGGGCGGTCGATCTGACCGACCGGCGCTCCCGGCCCGGCGTCATCGCCGAGGCCGAGGCCCTGACCACGCGGACCCATGCCGAGGTGGTCGAGCGCCTGATGTCGCGCCGCGGCATCGCCCGCGACGACATTGCAGTGGTCGGCTTCCACGGCCAGACGGTGATCCACAGGCCGGCCGACAGGCTCACAGTGCAGATCGGCGATGGCGCTGCGCTCGCGAAGCGGCTCGGCATTCCGGTGGTGCACGATTTCCGTCAGGCCGATATCGAGGCCGGCGGGCAGGGCGCGCCGCTGGTGCCGGTGTTTCATCGCGCCATCGTCGGCACCATCGAGCGGCCGCATCCGGTCGCCGTGCTCAACATCGGCGGCGTCGCCAACGTCACGTTCGTCGATGGCGGACCGGATCCGATCGCCTGCGATACCGGACCCGGGAACGCGCTGATCGACGACTTCATGCGTGCGCGCACCGGCGCACCTTACGACGACAACGGCGACGTTGCGGCGACCGGCAGACCGGACCGGGCCTTCATCGAGCGCGTGCTGCAGCATCCGTTCTTCGAACTGCGGCCGCCGAAGTCGCTCGATCGTAACGCGTTCGCATTCGCCAACATCGGGCTGCCGGAGTTTTCCGTGCCGGATGGCGCGGCCACGTTGTCGGCGCTCACCGTCGAGGCGATCGCCCAGATCGTCCCGCATCTGCCTGGCCATCCGAAGGCCTGGATCGTCGGCGGCGGCGGGGCACGCAACCGCACCCTGATGAAGATGCTGGCCGAAAGGCTGTCGCCTGCGACGGTCGAAACCGCGGACGATGCGGGCTTCTCGGCCGATGCGCTGGAGGCGCAGGCGTTTGCGTTCCTTGCGGTCCGGTCGCTGCGCGGACTGCCGATCACGTTCCCCACCACCAGCGGTGCGCCCAGGCCGCTGTCAGGCGGCGTTGTGGTGCAGCCGTAGCGGGCCGGAACGGTCGTTCGACGGTATTGCCGGCGAATGACGAAGTTCCAGCACGGAGACGGCGTGCCCGAATGATGGGCAAGAGCGCGGCCCGGATGAACCACCTTTCGGCATGCGCCTCGCGGGCGAGCGTGTTACGATTTTCGCGGCTTTACAACGCAGCCCAACTATAAAAAGGTTGGTGGGAAACGCTCGCTCCATCAACCTTATGGACTGCTCATGCCCGCCAAGAATGATTCCCCGCTCCGCGCGACCCGGCGCGCCTTTCTCTCCGGACTCGCTTCCACAGGACTTGCCGTCACCGGGTTGTCGACGTCGCCGCGCGGCGCACGCGCCTCGGCGTGGCCGGAGCGGCCGGTAACGGTCATCGTGCCGTACTCGGCCGGCGGCAACACAGACATGATGGCGCGCCTGGCGAGCCAGTATCTTGCCGACAAGCTCGGCCAGTCGTTCGTGGTGGAGAACCGGCCGGGCGGCGGCGGCTCGGTCGGCGCGATCGCGGTGGCGCGCTCGCGGCCTGACGGCTACACGTTCCTGTTCGGGGCGTCGACGCAGATCATCAACATTCCGATGATGCAGAAGGTCCCCTACGATCCGGATAAGGACCTCACCCCGGTCAGCATCTTCGGTGCAGGGCCGTATCTGCTCGGGATCAAGTCGTCGCTGCCGGTCAAGACGCTTGCCGAATTCGTTGCCCACGTGAAGGCCAATCCCGGCAAGCTCAACTACGCGACCGCCGGACGCGGCGGCAACATCCATCTGAACACGGCGCTGTTCATCTCGCGCGCCGGGCTGGACATGGTCTCGGTGCCCTACAAGAGCGGCGCGCCGGCGATGGCGGGACTGGCGAGTGGCGAGGTTGAAATGTATTTCGGCAACGCCTCGGAGCTGATGCAGCACACCGGAAGCCAGCAGATCCGCATTCTCGCGGTGTCGACGCTCAAGCGTATCCCGCAGTTGGCCGACGTACCGACTGTGGCGGAGACGTTCCCCGGCTTCGACACCTCGTCGTGGAACGGATTCTTCGCCCCGGCCGGCACTCCGGCAGACATCGTCGCGGCCGTGGAGAAACACGTCATTGCCGCGGCCAGGGAGCCCGAGGTCGTGGAGCGCCTCAACAGGCTGGCGATCCTGCCGTTCGGCACCACGCAGGACGAGTTCAGGAAGACGATCGGGCGCTCTCGCGTCGCCAACCGCGAGGCGATGAAGGCCGCGAACCTTCCGATCATGGAGTAGGTGGAGACTACCGCCGCTCGGGCTTCAACCGCTTGTCGAGATATTCGCTGATCGATTCCATCAGCGGATCGATCTTGCCGTCGAAAAAGTGGTTGGCGCCCGGCACCACCTTCTGATCGATCACGATGCCCTTCTGGGTCTTCAGCTTGTCGACGAGGCCGGTGACGTCCTTGTAGGGGACCACCGCGTCCTTGTCGCCGTGAATGATCAGACCGGACGACGGGCAGGGTGCGAGGAACGAGAAGTCGTAGAGGTTGGCTGGCGGCGCGACCGAGATGAAGCCCTCGATCTCCGGGCGGCGCATGAGAAGCTGCATGCCGATCCAGGCGCCGAACGAGAAGCCTGCGATCCAGCAGGAGCGTGCCTCCGGATTGATCGATTGCGCCCAGTCGAGCGCGGATGCCGCGTCCGACAACTCGCCGGTGCCGTGGTCGAACGCGCCCTGGCTGCGCCCGACCCCGCGGAAGTTGAAGCGGATCGCCGCGAAGCCGCGGTGCACGAACGCATAGTAGATCTGGTAGACGATCTGGTGGTTCATCGTGCCGCCGAACTGCGGATGCGGGTGCAGCACGATCGCGATCGGCGCGTTCTTTTGCGGTCCGGGATGGTACCGCCCTTCGATCCGGCCGGCGGGTCCGGTGAAGATGACCTCAGGCATGTGCTTTAGACCTTGGCGAGACCTTGGCGCGCCCGAACGGGGTTCGGGGCGGGGATGAAGCGGACCACAGCGCGCTTGACGGGAGGTGCAGGCGCACGTAACTTTTTAGAACCGTTCTAAATTTCGGATTTCCTGCGGTGTCAATGCTCCATCCGACGCGGAGCCGACCGGAAGACGGCGGTTTTTAACATAAGGTTCGGGCTCGAAAGCAACTAAAATGAGCAGGTCGGGTGTCCTTCCGGGAAACCGGTTATCGGCACCTTTCCAGAGGAACGCGATGGCGGAACAGACCTATCTCGACTGGAACGCGACGGCGCGGCTGCGTCCGCAGGCCCGCGACGCCATGCTTGCGGCGCTCGATGCCGGTGGAAATCCCTCCTCGGTGCACGGCGCAGGGCGTCAGGCGCGACGCACGGTTGAGCGGGCGCGCGAACAGGTCGCAGCACTCGCCGGAGTCGAGCCCCGCCAGGTGGTATTCACGTCCGGCGGAACCGAGGCCAACGCAATCGCGCTGAGCCCCGCGCTCGGCGACTCGCTGGTGGTGTCGGCGGTGGAGCACCCCTCGGTGCGAAGCGGCGGCCGCTTCGGCACGTTCACGGACATTCCCGTCACCCCGGCCGGAGTGGTCGACCTTGCGGCTCTGCGCACGCTGCTGGAGCGATCGCCACGGCCGCTGGTATCGATCATGCTGGCCAACAACGAGACCGGGGCGATCCAGCCGGTGGCTGAGGCCGCCGAGATCGTTCACGCCGCGGGCGGGCTGCTTCATGTCGACGCGGTGCAGGGGCCGGGCCGCATCCCGACAGGTTTCGACGCCCTCGGCATCGATCTGATGACGCTGGCAGCCCACAAGTTTGGCGGACCACAGGGCGTTGGCGCCCTGATCAAGCGGGAATCGATTGATCTCGACGCTCTGGTGCGCGGTGGCGGCCAGGAGCGTGGCGCGCGCGCCGGGACCGAGAATGTGCCCGGCATCGCGGGGCTCGGTGCCGCCGCGGCCGCAGTCGCCGCCAACTGGGAGGAGGAGGCTTCGCGGATGGCGGGGCTCCGCCACCGGCTCGAGGCAGGACTTGCCGCCCTGTCTCCGGAGGCGGTGGTTTTTGCCGTGGATGCGCCGCGGCTTCCCAACACGACGCTTTTCGCGGTTCCCGGCTTGAAGGCCGAGACGGCGGTGATCGGGTTCGATCTGGAGGGGATTTGCGTGTCGTCCGGGTCGGCCTGCTCGTCCGGCAAGGTCGCGGCCTCGCACGTTCTGAGCGCAATGGGCGCGGATCCTGCCCTTGCGGGGGGCGCGATTCGGGTCAGTCTCGGCTACGGGACCACCGATTCCGATGTCGAAAGGTTCCTGAAGGCTTGGGCCAAGCTGGCGGAGGGCCTATATAAGTCGCGAAAACTCAGGGAAAACGCCGCCTGAAGGGTGACCGACCCGGACAGCGAACCGACCATACCGACCGAAGATCCAACCCGCGGTCCTTGAAACCGCAGTGGAGATGTGAATGCCGGCCGTGCAGGAGACGATCGAGCGGGTTCGCCGCATCGATGTCGATCAGTACAAGTACGGATTTGTCACCGACATTGAGTCCGAGAAGGCCCCCAAGGGCCTGTCGGAGGACATCGTCCGTTTCATCTCGGCCAGGAAATCCGAACCGGAATGGATGCTGAACTGGCGGCTCGACGCCTACCGGCGCTGGCTGACCATGCGCGAGCCGACCTGGGCGCGTGTCAGCTATCCGAAGATCGACTACCAGGACTATTACTACTACTCGGCGCCGAAGAAGAAGGCGCTCGCCTCGCTCGACGAGGTCGATCCGGAAATCCTGAAGACCTACGAGAAGCTCGGCATTCCGCTGCGCGAGCAGGAAATCCTCGCCGGCGTGGTGCGGACGAACGACGACGGTGAGGACGAGGCCGTGCCGCGCGCCCGCGTCGCCGTCGACGCGGTGTTCGATTCCGTTTCGGTCGCCACGACCTTCCAGGAGGAGTTGAAGAAAGCCGGCGTGATCTTCATGCCGATCTCGGAGGCGCTGCGCGAGCATCCGGATCTGGTGAAGAAGTATCTCGGCACGGTGGTGCCGGTGTCGGACAATTTCTTCGCGACGCTCAATTCGGCGGTGTTCTCGGATGGCTCGTTCGTCTACGTGCCGCCGGGC
>CAZGSW010000244.1:0-5804 GCA_964528635.1 uncultured Rhodoplanes sp.
ACAACTCGCTGAAGGTGTACGGCCGGCTCAAGAGCCAGATCGCAAAGCAGGCGGCATAGCCGGCGCGGCGACCGGCGGCACGATCGGCAGGTCGCGGGCGCGCTTGTCGACGCCGTCCCGCTTCATCGCGCCCTCACGCGCTGCCGCCGCGATAATAGACGGTCACCACGTGTTCGGCTTCGGCAAAGAACAGCCAGCGCTCGGTCAGAACGCCGGCGGCGGCGCTCAGCACTGCGGCGGCCGCCAGAGCGATCTGCGCCGGAGCGGACAGGAACGGCAGGCAGATCGCCAGCGCCAGCGGGACAGGAAAGAGCAGCGCCGATGCGATCCGCCGCAGCTTCAGCGCGTGGTGGCGCGCCACCTGATAGCCCATCTCGCGCATCACGTAGTTCGGCTGGGTGTGTGGCGGGTCGAGCGGACGTACCGTGCCGAGATGGCCGAGCCCGGTCGCGGACTCGGCAGTGAGGGTGCGTGGCTCCGTGTCGATGGTGTGCCAGTAGCGCGCCTTCAGAAGCCACCCGGCGATCAGCGCGAGAATGGTCGCCCCCTGGAAGCGGACGGCGTCCACGCCGAATGCGGACAGGATCAGGCAGGCCAGCAGTCCGCCGGTGGCAAGCGCCAGCGTCATGTAGATCGGCGGCACCAGCGGCTGGTGCCATGCGCGGATGGTGGTGAGCGACGAATAGATTCTGCCGGTGCACCACAATGTCACCAGCGATCCGGCAACGGCGAGCCGTGCCGACACCGCGATCTGACCGGGCACTGTTTCGCCGAACACCCATCCCAGTCCAAGCGCGCCGGCGGGCAGGTAGGTCACGACGGCGGCGACGCCCTCTCGCGACAGCCAGGAGGTCCGCCATTGCGAGAATGCGCGCCAGGCCCGCTCGGGACGTCCGAGATGCAGCGTCGACGACAGGAGCCCCAGCGAGACCAGCGCGAGCGCGAGCCCCAGTCCCACGAGTCCCAGGCTGGCGGTCCGCGGCACCAGTCCGGTGGCGACGCCGAGCGCGAGCCAGATCAACAGGCCGTAGCCAGCACCGGAGGCTGTGGTGAAGACGATGACGGAGTAGGCGGGATGCATCGCTGGATCAACGCGCCAAAGTCCGGTCGACCCAGGCGAAGAACCGTTCGGCGTGCGAGCCGGGCGCGGGCGGCGCAATCCGCTCCTCGCGTGGCGCATCGCCGCCGTCCCTGCGCGGCCGCGGCGGCAGGTACTTGTTGACCGGCTTGTAGCCGGTTTCCGGCAGCAGATCGAAGCCGCCGCGTTCCGCCACCAGCTTCGACACCGCGCTCTGCGGATCGCCGAGATCGCCGTAATGGCGCGCCCCGGTCGGGCAGGCGCGCACGCAGGCGGGCACGCGATCCTCCGGCGCCATCGTCTCGTTGTAGATGCGGTCGACGCACAGCGTGCACTTCTTCATGGTGCCGTCGCCGTGGTCGTATTCGCGCGCGCCGTAAGGGCAGGCCCACGAACACAGCTTGCAGCCGATGCAGGTGTCCGGGTTGACCAGCACGATGCCGTCCGCGGCGCGCTTGTACGACGCGCCGGTGGGGCAGACCGTGACGCAGGCCGGCGTCTCGCAGTGCAGGCAGGAGCGCGGAAAGTGCACGGTGCGGCTCCGGATGCCGTCGCCCACCTCGTAGGAGTGCACGCGGTTGAGCCAGGTGCCGTGCGGGTCGCGGCCGTGCGCGTCCTCGTCGGTCAGCGGTGCGGGATAGCCGCCCGCGTTCCATTCCTTGCAACTCGTCGCGCAGGCCTGACAGCCGACGCAGGTGTCGAGGTCGATCACCAGCCCGAGCTTCTTGTCCGTGGCGGCGGGCAACGACGTCATGCTGCGTCCTCGCGTTCGAGCGACGCGACCGGCGGCAGCGGCTCGAACCGCGGCTCGCTCTCGTGTGCCTCGCTGTCCGCGGCCTTCTCGATCCGCACCCGAAGGTCGTACCAGGCGGCCTGCCCGGTGACCGGATCGCTGTTGGAGAAGCGGTAGCCGCCCTCGCGCTCGGGCAGGAGTTCGGTGATGAGGTGGTTGAGGAGAAAGCCGCGCGTCGCCTCGGGCGCGTCGGGAGAAAGCGCGGCCGCGCCGCCGCGGCGGCCGATCGCGTTCCAGGTCCACACCGTATCGCGGTTGACGCCGTCCATCAGCCGCACGCGGCCCTTCACGCGGCCGATCGGACTGGAGATCCAGACCCAGTCGCCGTCGGCGATGCCGAGCCCTCCCGCCCGCTCGCGATGCATGTAGAGCGCGTTCTCGGCGGTGATCTGGCGCAGCCAGCCGTTGTGCGATCCCCACGAATGATAGAAGTGCATCGGCCGCTGGGTGATGGCCGAGAACGTATAGCCGCCGGCCTGTTCGGTGTCGGCCTCGAATGGCGGATACCAGAACGGGATCGGATCGAAGGCGTGCTCGATCCGGGCCCGGGCGTTGGCAGGTGGCACGATGTCGCCATGGCCGCGCGCCGCGAGGCGGAATGTCTGCAACGCCTCCAGATAAAGCTGGAACACGATCGGCTTCGCCTCGCCGATGAAGCCGACCTGCTTCGCCCATTCCAGGTATGCGGTGTTGGCGTGCTTGTAATAGAGCTGCTCCGGCGTCAGCTCGTGATGATGGAAACAGCCGCCGTCGATGTAGGACTGGAGCTGGTTCGGATTGGGCGCGCCGCGTCCGTACGCGCTGCCATCCGCGCCGCGGAATCCGGCCAGCGAGCCGATGCCCGGCATCCGCTCGTGGTTGACGATGTAGTCGGCGTAGCCGCCGGGATAGCGCGGCGAGCCGTCGTCCTTGACGAAGCCCGGCAGCTTCAGCCGGGCGCCGAGATCGAGCAGCACGCTCTGGAAGCCGCGCACGTCGCGGTCGGGCTCCACCACCGGCTGACGGATCGCGTCGGCCGGGCCCTCGGGACTTGAGATCGGCCGGTCGAGCAGCGAGATGCAGTCCCACCGCTCGAGATAGGTGGTGTCCGGCAGGATCAGGTCGGCGTAGGCGACCATCTCCGAATAGTACGCATCCGAATAGATGATCTTCGGGATCGTATAGTCGCCGGTGGCCGGATCGGTCGCGGTAAGGTGTTTCAGCACCGCGGGAATGTTCATCGACGAGTTCCAGCTCATGTTCGCCATGAACAGGAACATCACGTCGACCGGATAGGGATCGCGGTTCGCCGCGTTGGTGATGACCATGTGCATCAGGCCGTGGGCGGCGACCGGTGCATCCCAGGAATAGGCCTTGTCGATGCGCTGGGCGTGGCCGTCCGCATCGACCAGCAGGTCCTTGGGCGATTGCGGGAAGCCGAGCGGTCCGCCGGACAGCGGCTTGCCGGGCTCGGTGAAGCGGCCCGGCCGGTTCGGCGGCGGCGTCGGACGAGGGAAGGGCGCCTTGTAGCGGAAGCCTCCGGGGCAATCGATCGAGCCCAGGACGATCTGGAGGAGATGGATCATCCGGCAGGTCTGGAAGCCGTTGGCGTGGGCCGAGATGCCGCGCATGGCATGCATCGACACCGGCCGCCCCACCATCTTCTCGTGGCGGCGTCCGGCGGTGTCGGTCCACGGCACGTCGAGCGTCACGGTCTGCTCGAACGCGGCGTGCGCCAGCTCGCGCGCGATGCGCCGCGTGGTGCCGGCGGGAACGCCGGTCGCGGCCGCCGTTTTCTCCGGCGCGTACTCGTCGGACAGGAACCGCTCCGCGATCAGCGCGAATGCCGGCCTCGCATTGCGTCCGTCGGGCAGATTGAATGTGCCTGTGAGCGCGGGCGACAGGTCGCTGCGGCCGGCGTCTGCGAGCGCGTTGGATTTGCGGTCGAACGCCAGCGGCTTGCCGTCGGCGTCGCGGGCGAACAGGCCGTCGTCGGCCGCGCCCGGCGCGTCGATCGTGAGCCACGCCGCGTTGGTGTAGCGCACCAGATAGTCGAGATCGACCTTCTGTTCCCGCATCAGCTCGTGGATCAGCGATCCGACGAACAGTCCGTCGGTGCCGGGGCGGATGCCGATCCATTCGTCGGCGATGGCGCCGTAGCCGGTGCGCACCGGATTGACGGTGACGAACTTGACGCCTTTTGCCTTGAGCTTGCCGAGCGCGGTCTTGATCGGATTGGAGGCGTGATCCTCGGCGACGCCGAACATCAGGAAGTAGCGGGTGTGCTCCCAGTCGGGCTCGCCAAACTCCCAGAACGAGCCGCCGAACGTATAGAGCCCGGCCGCCGCCATGTTGACCGAGCAGAACCCGCCGTGTGCCGCGAAGTTCTGGGTCCCGTACTGCTGCGCGAACCAGCCGGTCAGCGCCTGGCTTTGGTCACGGCCGGTGAAGAAGGCAAGGCGGCTCGGATCGCGGGCGCGGACATCGGCCAGCCAGCCGGTGGCGGTCGCCATGGCCTCGTCCCAGGAAATCTCGACGAACTCGCCGGAGCCGCGCGGGCCGACCCGCTTCATCGGCGCGCGCAGCCGCGACGGCGAGGTGTGGGTCATGATGCCCGAGGCACCCTTGCCGCAGATCACGCCCCGGTTGACCGGGTGATCGCGGTTGCCGTCGATGTAGCGGACCTTGCCGTCCTTCAGGTGCACGCGGATGCCGCAGCGGCACGCGCACATGTAGCAGGTGGTGGTCTTGATCTCGTCGGCTGACGGTTTCGACAGCGCGATGTCCGGTTCAACGCGCCGCATCCGCGCCATTCTCCCGAGCGAGCAAATTGTAACGGTTCCATAATGGCATAGGCCGCGGTGGGCAAGGTAGTGCAGGAACCGCATGGCATGGCAACCATGCGGTCTTTCCACTACATTGACCGCGGTGGGGCACGCCTGACGCGAGCGTCAGGCTCAGGGACGGCGATGGCGCAGGTTTTCGATCCCGCGTATCTCGAAATCGCGATCAAGGCGATGCTGCTGCTGCTCGTGCTGGGCGGCTGCGTTGCCGTGTTCGAGCTGATCCGCTACCTGCGCGCGCTCCGACACGGCAGGGAGCTCAACCACCGGCTGGTGGTCAGGCGCGCCCAGGAGGAAATGGGCAACGATCCGCGTCTCGCCGCGCCCGCGCCGGTTCCCGCGCGTCCCGGCATCCTGGTGCGCATGGTCGGGAGATCCATTCACACGGTGGGGATTATCGCCATCCTGATCGTTGCGCTGGCGGCGTTCGCGGTTCCCTTCCTCGGCCCCTGGCTGGAGCATCAGGACGATCTGGAGCGCGCCGACGCCATCGTGCCGCTGCCGGGCGATCCGCGAAGGCTGGCGCGCGCTGCCGAGCTGTACAAGCAGGGGTATGCGCCGCGCGTTCTGCTCGGCAAAGATGTGACGGGGTTCAACCGCATCGAAGCGATGCAGGCCGATGCCGGCGATCCGGCGACGGACTTCACCGGCCTGCAGCTCCGTGCCCTGGAGCGGGCCGGCGTGCCGCGCGAATCGATCGATCTGGCCGACATGGGCAGCGGCACCGCCGCGGCGGCCGATGCAGTCCGGCGGCAGTTCGGCGATCGCAAGGCGCGGGTGATCGTGGTTGCGACCGGTATCCATGCCATGCGCGCGCGGCTTGCCTTCGAGCAGGCCCTGCCGCGGGCTCGCGTGATGGTGGCGACCGTGCCGGACGACGGCTCCGATCCGTGGTGGAGCAGCCACGATTCCGCAGTCGAGACCATCGCCGAGGCATCGCGGGTGGCGCACCTGTGGCTGCGCGGCGGCGATGTGTCTGCCGCGGCGCCGCCGCCGCACACCGGCGCGCCGCCGTCGCCGGAGAGCACCGGCTCGAATCCGGACGCGGCGCGGCCGTAATTCAACCCTGCATTTCCTGGGAACACCTGCGGCCTGTCCCGGCCTCATCCTG
>CAZGSW010000245.1:0-5607 GCA_964528635.1 uncultured Rhodoplanes sp.
ACGCGGTCGCCGACGCCGGTGCGGATGCGGAACTTGCGCATCTTGCCGGCGGTGTAGGCGAGAATCTCGTGTTCGTTTTCCAGCTTCACCCGGAAGTGCCCATCCGGGAGCACCTCGGTCACCATGCCTTCGAACTCGAGCATCTCTTCCTTTGCCATGTGTCGCCCTTGTCCTTGAGACCTGAGAGTCCTGACGTCCTGTGCTTGTTTCGGTTCAGCGGGGCTGGATCGGAGCAACCGCTGCAATCGGCCGGCGATCGTCGGCGGTGCGCTGCATGAAGGCCACGCCCGCCATGTCGCCGTGCTGCGATTCCAGCCGCTGGTTCGGCCGATCCTGGCCACGCCCCGCATCATTACCACGGTTGCGGCCCTTTCCGCCACGGTGACGGCGGGGCTTGCTGCCGTGCCGGCCTTCCGCTTGACGGTCGCGGCCGTTGCCGCGTCCGTCGCGAGCGTTTCGCTGGCGGTTGCCATTGTGGTGGGGCCGTTGCGGGCCTGCCGGAACGGCGGTCTCGGCTTCACCGGTCGCCGGGATGGTCATGCGTATCAGCTTCTGGATGTCGCGCAGATACGCGGCCTCGTCGGGCGAGCAGAGTGAAATCGCGACCCCTTCGGCGCCCGCCCGTGCGGTCCGCCCGATGCGGTGGACGTAGCTCTCCGGCACGTTCGGCAGATCGAAGTTGAAGACATGACTGACGCCGTCGACGTCGATGCCGCGCGCGGCAATGTCGGTCGCCACCAGGGTGCGGACGCGTCCTGCGCGGAAGTCGGCCAGCACCCGCTCGCGCTGACCCTGTGACTTGTTGCCGTGGATGGCGCCGGCGGGAATGCCGTTCTTCTCGAGTCCGCGGGCGACCTTGTCGGCGCCGTGCTTGGTCCGGGTGAACACCAGAGCGCGGTCGACCGGTTCGCTGCGCAGCAGCGAGGCGAGCGTGCCTTGCTTGGCGCCGCGGTCGAGGTGGATGACGCGCTGGGCAATGCGCTCCGCGGTCGAGGCGACCGGGGTCACCGCGACGGTCGCGGGATCGCGCAGCATCTGCTTGGCCAGATCGGCGATGTCCTGCGGCATGGTCGCGGAGAACAGCAGCGTCTGCCGTTGCGCCGGGAGCTTCGCGACGATCTTCCGGATGTCGTGGATGAAGCCCATGTCGAGCATGCGGTCGGCCTCGTCGAGCACGAACGTGTCGATCGCGTTCAGCCGCAGCGCGTTGCTGTGCACCAGATCGAGCAGGCGGCCGGGGGTCGCGACCAGCACGTCGACGCCGTTGATGAGGGCGCGGACCTGCTTGCCCATCGACACGCCGCCGATGGCGAGCGCCGTCTGCAGGCGCAGATGGCGGCCGTAGGCGCGGAAGCTGTCGAGAATCTGTCCGGACAGTTCGCGCGTCGGTGACAGCACCAGCACGCGGCAGGCCTTGCGTTCCGGCCGGGCGCGATTCGTCGCGAGCTTGTTCAGGATCGGCAGCGCGAACGCCGCGGTCTTGCCGGTGCCGGTCTGGGCGATGCCGATCAGGTCACGGCTCTCTAACAGCAGCGGGATGGCCTGGGCCTGGATCGGGGTAGGGGTGACGTAGTTCTCTTCGGAGAGTGCGCGAAGGATCGGCTCTGCGAGGCCGAATTCGTTAAACGAGCTCAAAAGGCTTCTTTCATGTATGCGCCGCCGCCACACGCATCACGCGCATGGCCGCAACCGCGGGTCTCTGAGGACATCCCGCGTTGCCAGGGCTGTCTGATGAACGGGAACTGGTCGGAGAGCGGGGCGAAAGTTGCGCCGGAGCGCATGGAATTTCGTGCACGCGGCCCGCGAAACGGCCGGGAAGGCCGTGTTCCGATGCGGACTACATGGCAAAGAGTCGTGTTGTTTTCAAGGCGTAGATGCGAAATGCGCGCATTTTGGCTTAATTTTCCGGGGGTGGACGGGCCTGCGACGCCGTTCGGGGCCTGAAACGGCCCGCATCCCTATATAGTCGGCCAAATGCTGTACCTCGAACTTGCCATCGCCTTCGCCCTGATCCTGATCAACGGCTTGCTGGCGATGGCGGAACTGGCCATCGTCTCGTCCCGCCGCGCCCGTCTTTCTGCGCTGGTGGACCGCGGCATTCGCGGATCGCGCCGTGCGCTCGCCCTGGCCGGCGATCCCGGCAAGTTCCTGTCGACGGTCCAGATCGGAATTACCCTCGTCGGGGTTCTGTCGGGCGCATTCTCGGGCGCCACGCTCGGCATTCGGCTGGGTCAGTGGCTGCTCGCCATGGGGGTGCCGTCCGGCTTTGCCGAGCCCGCCGGTGTCGCCGCTGTCGTCGCGGTCATCACATACTTTTCGCTGATCGTCGGCGAACTGGTGCCCAAGCAGATCGCGCTGCGCAATCCGGAGCGCGTGGCGGTGCGGGTCGCCCCCGCCATGACCGTGCTTGCAAGGGTGGCGTCGCCGCTGGTGTGGCTGCTCGACGCGTCGGGACGTGCCGTGCTTGCATTGCTGCGGCAGGGCAGTCAGCCCGCGGCGCGGGTCACCGACGAGGAAATCCATACGCTCGTGGCCGAGGCGGCAAGCACCGGCGTCATCGAGCCCGGCGAGCGCAGCATGATCGCCGGCGTGATGCGATTGGGCGACCGGCCGGTGCGAGGCATCATGACTCCGCGCCGCGAGGTCGAGGCAATCGACCTCTCCAGAAGCTTCGACGAGATTCGCGACCTGGTCCTCAACAGCGTTCATTCCCGCTTTCCCGTCCATGATGGCGATCCCGACAACGTGACGGGCGTTCTTCAGGCCAAGGACTTCCTCGACGGCTACCTCAGGGGAGCGGCGCTGGACGCACGCGCGTTCGTGCGTCCCGCTCCCACCGTGTCCGATACCGCCGACGCGCTCGACCTCGTCGACATCATCAAGCAGGCGCCGGTGCACATGGTGCTGATCTACGATGAGTACGGCCACTTCGAAGGCATCGCGACCAACGCCGATATTCTCGAAGCGATCGTCGGTCCCGCCGTGACCGACGAGGGGCCCGTGGAGCCCGACGCGGTGCGCCGGGCCGACGGCACCTGGCTCCTGTCCGGCAGCATGGCGGTCGACGAAATGGCCGATCGGCTCGGTATCGGCGTTGCGGAAAGCCGCGGCTACCACACCGCCGCGGGCTTTGTGCTCGACCGCATGGGCTATCTGCCCTCGGTCGGAGAGACTTTCGAGGATCAGGGCTGGTGCTTCGAGATCGTCGACCTCGATGGCCGCCGCATCGACAAGATTCTGGCCAGGCGTGTCTCGGCAACGGTGCGCCGCGCCAGGGCTTCGTAAGGGACCTGCAGCCAGCCGGTGGATTTCAGGTTTGAAATTGGCTGCATCTTTTTTCGATCGGCAATGCTCCGTCCAATGGATTGGTACTGCGACGACCGGCACAGGCGTTGGCTTTGAGGCATGTCTTCCGGTTGCGCCCGACCTTCATGGAGCAGGGTTGCTCGGCTTCTCAAAGTCGGGAACTATGCGGCGCCGCTCGAAAGAGGCTGCCGCGCGGCGATCCGCACACAATCCGCAATGTCATTCGAAGCGTTCGGACAGTTTGTGCAAAAACAATAAAATGCGCGTGCGCGGATGACACATCCTGTCGAGTCCGTCAGCGCGTCAAGCGAGGTGCCATGCGACGCCCCCTGTTGATGACGTTTGTCCTTGCCCAGATGGTCCTGGCGACGATGCTGCCGACGGTATCGGCCAGCGGTCAGACCTTTCCGAGCCGGTCGATCCGGATCATCGTCCCGTTTCCGCCGGGCGGCGCGGCCGATGTTTCCGCACGCCTGATCGCGCAGCGGTTGAGCGAGGTGCTCGGCCGGCCTGCGGTGGTCGAGAACCGCACCGGCGCGAGCGGCACCATCGGCGTCGACACCGTGGTCCGCTCGGATCCCGACGGGCATACGCTTCTGATCACCACCGGAGACTTTATCACCGTGCCGGCCGAGATGTTCCCGGCGATGTCGTTCGACCCGCTCAAGGCGCTCCTGCCGATCATGCGGGTGGCCACTGCGCCGCTGGTTCTGCTCGGTCATGCGGGAGCGCCGTTTGCCGACGCCAGGGAGATGGTGGCTGCGGCCAAGGCCAGCCCGGGCAAGTATGCCTTCTCGTCGCCGGGCCTCGGCACGATCAACCACCTCGCTGTCGAATGGCTCGCGATCGACACCGGAATCAAGCTGCTGCATGTGCCCTACCGCGGCGGCACGCCGGCGGTGACCGCGATCGCTGCGGGCGAAGTGCAGCTTGGCGTTGTCACCCTGTCCTCGGCCCTGACTGCGGTCCAGTCCGGACGAGTCCGGACTCTGGGTCTCATGATCAAGGAGAAGCCGGCTTTTGTCGCCGACATCCGGCCGCTGGCCGAGCAGGGCTTGCCTGCCATCGACGCGAGCCTGTTTATCGGTCTCTACGCGCCTGCGAACACGCCTCCAGAGATCGCCGAGCGGCTCGCCCGGGAGGTGACGAAGATTCTGGAGGACGAGGCTCTGCGCAAGCGCCTCAACGGGATCGGCGCCGAGGCGACCCCTCTCGCGGGGCAGGCGTTCAAGGACTTCATCGTGTCGACCGGCGAGCGCTATGCCCGGGTGATTCGCGAGGCCGGGATCAAGCCCAGCCGGTAATGGATGTACGCGGGGTTTCGGACGAGGCGTTCGCGTCCCGTCCGTGTCTTTTGCCAGGCTTGCGACGCCTGCTGCCTGCAGCGGAACGAAAAGCCGCCGGTCCGTTGACGCTGTGTCGGGGACGGCCATAGTGTCACGGAGCGTTCCATCGCGTCCTTGAGGGTCCCATGCATCCTTACGCCACGCCACAATCGGTCAAGGATCGGGTTCTTCGCCGTCAAGGCAGGCTGATAACGCATGACACGATCGACGCCGCGCGCACGGCGCTGATCGTGATCGACATGCAGAACTATTTCGTTGCCCAGGGCTTCGCTTCGGAGGTGCCGATGGCGCGCGAAATCGTTCCGAACATCAACCGCGTGGCGAATGCGCTGCGTGCGGCCGGCGGCACCGTGGCCTGGCTGCAGACCACCGCAACGGGTGCCTTGGAGGAGTGGGGCAATTTCCACACCCACATGATGGTCCCCGTGCGCAGGGAAAGGCGCCTCACGCAACTCGACGAAGGACATGACGGGTTCAAGCTCTATCCGAAGCTCGAACCGCTGCCGGAAGATCTCCGGGTGAAGAAGGTCAAGTTCAGCGCTTTCATCCCGGGCTCGTCGGACCTCGATGCCCGGCTCAGGAGCCGCGGCATCGAACATCTCCTCATCACCGGAACCTTGACCAACGTCTGCTGCGAATCGACCGCGCGTGACGCCATGATGCTGGACTACCGCGTCATCATGCTGTCCGACGGCAACGCGGCGCTGACCGACGAGGAGCATGCCGGGTCGCTCAACAATTTCATGATCTTCTTCGGCGACGTGATGACAGCGGAGGAGGCGATGGCGCGTCTCGTTCCGGCACTCCGGCGCAAGACGGCGTAACGCGTCCGCCTGCCGTCGCTTCGGGCCGCGAGATGCCGGAATTTCCCTTCCGGCGCAGCCGCCGGGCGCCAACGCCGAGGGCCGAAGCGGCTGCATACCCCCGAGGGGGTGGCGCAAGACCCTGTGTTTTG
>CAZGSW010000246.1:0-5586 GCA_964528635.1 uncultured Rhodoplanes sp.
TGCCCAATATCGCCACCCACGGCGCCTCGCGCCTGCCGTCGGTCACGGTCGACAGCTACAACGTCGAGCTGAAGGACGACGAAGGCTTCATCGGCGACCGCGCCAGCAAGGGCGCGTTCCGCGACATCATCGAGAACTGGCGCAAGCCGCTGCGGAAGAAGGATGAAGACCCGTTTGGCGACACGCCGAGCGAGGACATCAGCAAGAAGGAGCTGGACGGCCTCCTGTCCAAGGGCGATCCGGAGGCCGCCGGCATCGTGCAGGGCGCGATCGAGGATTTCTCCCAGGAGCTGGCGCTGGTGATCCGCCGGTTTCTCAGGCTGAAGAACTGGAAAGACACCGAGCACATCGTGGTCGGCGGCGGCTTCCGCGGCAGCCGCGTCGGCGAACTGGTGATCGGGCGCACCTCGGTGATCCTCAAGGCCGACAAGATCGACGTCGACCTGGTGCCGGTGCGCAACGATCCGGACGAGGCCGGGCTGATCGGCGCCGCGCATCTGGCGCCGCGCTGGATGTTCAAGGCGCACGAGGCGATCCTTGCGGTCGACATCGGCGGCACCAATATCCGTGCCGGCGTGGTGGAACTGAACCTGAAGAAGGTCGCCAACCTGTCGAAGGCCGCCGTCTGGAAGTACGAGCTCTGGAAGCACGCGGAAGAGAAGAAGGTGAGCCGGGAAGACGCGGTGGAACGGCTGGCGGACATGCTGGAAAAGCTGATTGCGCGGGCGAAGCGGGAAAAGCTGGGGCTGGCGCCGTTCATCGGGATCGGCTGCCCGGGCATCATCAACGAGGACGGCTCGATCGAGCGCGGCGCGCAGAACCTGCCGGGGAACTGGGAGTCCAGCAAGTTCCACCTGCCGGCCGCGCTGCATGAGCTGATCCCGAAGATCGGCGACGACGACACCGCCATCGTCATGCACAACGACGCCGTGGTACAAGGTTTGAGCGAAGCGCCGTTCATGACCGAGGGTCAGCATTGGGGCGTGCTGACGATCGGCACGGGTCTCGGCAACGCCCGTTTTACGAACAGATCCGACGAATAACGGCGCGGAAAAGACCGTTCCTGCGCCCTCTTCCGCGCACGTCCTGCGCCGCATATTGCGGACAAGGGCGTTCCTCTCCAGAATAAGAACAACAAAAATCCGGGGAGGACAGGCGTGAAACCCGCGCCATTTGCCTATGCGAAGGCGACGTCGGTCGCGGATGCTGTCCGTCTGCTCGCCGAGCCCGAGGCAAAACTGCTGGCCGGCGGCCAGAGCCTGATGGCGACGCTGAACATGCGGCTGTCGTCGCCGAAGCTGCTGATCGATCTCAACGGCGTTGGCGAGCTGTCGGAGATCTCCGTCAGCGGCGGTTTCGTGCGGATTGGCGCGCTGACGCGCTATGTCGCGGCGCAACGTTCGTCCGACATTGCAATGCACGCCCCGCTGATGGCGCTTGCCCTGCCCCACATCGGCCACGCCGCAATCCGCAACCGCGGCACGGTCGGCGGTTCGATTGCCTTCGCCGATCCGGCAGCGGAGCTGCCGGCGTGCCTGCTGGCGCTCGGCGGCGAGGTCGAGATCGCGGGCGCAAATGGCACACGATCGGTGAAGGCGGACGATTTCTTCAAGGGACTGTTCGAGACCGCGCTGGGCACGAACGAGGTGCTGACCGCGATCCGCGTGCCGGCCGCGACCGCCGAAACCCGCATCGGCTTCGCCGAATTGTCCCGTCGCCACGGCGACTACGCGATGGTCGGGCTGGCGGCCAACGCGCGCGCCGACGGCGGAAGACTGGCCGATGTCCGCCTCGCCTACTTTGGCGTCGGCGCAACGCCGGTTCGCGCACGCGGCGCGGAAGCGGCGCTGGCGGACGGCGACCTGGATGCCGCGGTTCATGCGCTTGACCTTTCACCGCATGACGACGTCCAGGCCGATGCCGCCACCAAAAGGCATCTCGCGGGCGTGCTGCTGCGCCGTGTTGCGAAGCAACTGATGGAGCCGCGGCCATGAGCGCGCCGATTGTCGATATCGCTCTCACGGTCAATGGCGAGCCGGTGTCGGAGAAAGTCGAGGCGCGCACCACACTGGTCGATTTCCTGCGCGAACATCTGTCCCTGACCGGCAGTCATGTCGGCTGCGAGCACGGCGTGTGCGGCGCCTGCACCGTGCGGGTCGATGGCGTCGTGGTCCGCGGCTGCCTGATGCTGGCGGCGCAATGCGACGGTGCCCACGTCGAAACCGTCGAGGGACTGTCGGACACCGGAGAGCTTGCCGATCTGCAGACCGCGTTCGAGCAACGCAACGCCCTGCAGTGCGGCTTCTGCACGCCCGGCATGCTGCTGACCGCGCAGGAATTGCTCGCCGACGGCGCCGTGCCCGACCGCGAGCGCATCCGCGAGCAGATTTCCGGCAACTACTGCCGCTGCACCGGCTACCACGCCATCGTCGATGCCATCGAAGCGGTGGCGCAGAAAAGGTCGGGAGGAAAGCGGTGAAGCTTGGCTCTCTCCCCGTTCGTCCCCGCGAAAGCGGGGATCCAGCTCTTCACAACGTGAGATCGTCAGCCAAATCGCGCCAAGCAAGATTCGACATCTCAATCAACTCAAGCTTCCAAGTCCGATTCCACTTCTTGATTTGTCTTTCCCGGACGAGAGCGGCCTCGCGAGTTTCATGCACCTCGTACCAGTACAGCATTTTGATGCCGTACCGCTTTGTGAATCCCGGAATGGCGCCGTTTCGATGTTCCCAGGTTCTGCGAATGAGATCGTCGGTCATTCCCACGTACAGGGTGCCGTTGCGACGACTGCCAAGGATGTACACGAAGAAACTCACGCATGGCCCCTGGGTCCCCGCTTTCGCGGGGACGAACGGGGAGAGGTCGCTCTCCATACCATCGAAGCTGGCATGGAGCTGCTCTGCTCACAACCGCGAAGGCAAGCCATGAAAATCCGCGAGGACTCACCGCCCGTCCTCACCGCGCTGGACCGGCCGAACTCGTATATCGGCCGCTCGGTGCCGCGGCCAAACCTGCAGCGGCTCGCGCAGGGCCGCGCCCAGTTCGTCAGCGACGTGACGCTGCCGCGCATGGCGCATGTGGCGTTCGTGCGCTCGCCGCATGCGCACGCGGAGATAAATGCCATCGAAACCGAGAAGGCCAGGAAGGCGCCGGGCGTCGTCGCCGTCGTTACCGGCGAAGAGCTCGCAAAGGTCATCACGCCGTGGGTCGGCGTGCTGACCCATCTCAAGGGCATTCGCTCGGCGCCGCAGCATGCCATCGCGGTTGGCCGCGCCCGCTGGCAGGGCGAAGCGGTCTGCGCGGTGGTGGCGCGCACGCGGGCGCAGGCCGAGGACGCCTGCGAGCTTGTCGAGGTGGCCTATCAGGAGTTGCCCGCCGTCACCGATGCGGCAGCCGCGCTCGGTCCCGGCACGCCGGTCATTCACGCCGAGCTTGGCGACAACCTGTGCTTCGAGAGGATCCATGTCGCCGGCGATCCCGACAAGGGATTCGCGGAGGCAGACGAAATCGTCGAGCACACCTTCGTGTTCGGCCGCCACACCGGCGTCTGCAACGAGCCGCGCGCCATCGTCGCCGACTGGAACGTGGGCGAGCAGCGGCTCACCGCCTATCACGGCACCCAGGCGCCGCACATGATGCAGAACCTGTTCGCCCTGCATCTCGGCCTGGCGGAGCACCAGGTCCGTGTGGTCTGCAAGGACGTCGGCGGATCGTTCGGCATCAAGGTGCACACCTACGCCGACGAGATGGCGACAGTGGCGCTGTCCAAGCTGCTCAAGCGCCCGGTCAAGTTCGTCGCCGACCGGATCGAGAGCTTCGTCACCGACATCCACGCCCGCGATCACAGCATCAAGGCGCGGATCGGCGTGAAGGACGACGGCACCATCACCGCGTGGGAGATCGACGACCTCACCGGCATCGGCCCCTACTCGGTCTATCCGCGCACGTCCGGCATCGAGGCGAACCAGGTGGTGAACCTCACCGGCGGGCCGTACACCTGCCCGAACTACAAGGCGCGCGCCCGCGTCGCCTTCACCAACAAGAACGTGATGTGCCAGTACCGCGCGGTCGGCCATCCGATCGCAACCGCCGTCACCGAAGGCCTGGTCGAAATGGCCGCGATGAAGATCGGCATGGACCCGCTGGAGCTGCGGCGGCGCAACCTCATTCCCGACGACGCGCACCCCTCGCAGGGGCCGTCCGGCATCAAGTTCGAGGCGCTGTCGCACCATTCGGCGCTGGCGCATCTCGATTCGATGATGAACTACGCGGGGCTGCGCGCCGAACAGGAGGCGCTCCGCAAGACGGGCATCTATCGCGGCATCGGCTTCGCGCAGTTCATCGAGGTGACCAATCCGAGCGCTGCGTTCTACGGCGTCGGCGGCGCGAAGATTTCCGCGCAGGACGGCGCCACGGTGCGGCTCGACGCGCAGGGCGCCATCTTCTGTCACACCGGCGTTAGCGAGCAGGGCCAGGGCGCGGAGGCCGTCATCGCGCAATGCGTGGCGACCAGCTTCGGCGTGCCGCTCGACAAGGTGCGCGTCATCATGGGCGACACCGACAACACGCCGTATGGCGGCGGCACCTGGGCGTCGCGCGCCGCCGGCATCGGCGGCGAGGCGGCGTGGCAGGCCGGCAAGGCGCTGCGGCAGAACGTGCTGGCGGTCGCGGGCAGCATCCTGCAGGCGAAGCCTGAGGATCTCGACATCAGAAGCGGCGTGGTGGTGGACGCCGCCAACGGCACCGAGCGCATCCCGCTGCATGAGCTTGCACGCATCTGCTACTTCCGGCCCGACACACTGCCGGCCGGCGTGCAGGCCGAACTGGTGGCGACGCGGCACTATGTGCCACGCCAATACGCGTTTGCCTTCACCAACGGCATCCAGGCGAGCTGGCTCGAGGTCGATACCGACTCCGGATTCGTCAAGCTGCTGAACCACTGGTGCGTCGAGGACTGCGGCACTGTCATCAACCCGCAGCTTGTCGACGAGCAGGTGCGTGGCGGCGTGGTGCAGGGCATCGGAGCGGCACTGTTCGAGCAATGCCTGTACGACGATCGCGGCCAGATGCTGAACGGCAACATGGCGGATTATCTGGTGCCGATGGCGATGGAGATGCCGGACATCGAGGTCGGTCACGTTGTGACGCCGACCGCAGACAGCGAACTCGGAGCGAAAGGCGCGGGCGAAGCCGGCACCGCGGGCGCGCCGGGCTGTGTGATGAACGCGATCAACGACGCGCTGCGTCCGCTCGGCGCGAAGCCGCTGACTGACATGCCGTTCACACCGGGCAAGATTCTGCGGGCGCTGGGGAAGGTTTAGCGGCGCAGCGGTCATCTGTTTCTCCGTCATTCCGGGACGCGCGCAGCGCGGGCCCGGAATCCAGAGCCGCAAGCACCGGACGCGACGCCCTGGATTCCGGGCCCGCTCGCTTTCGCTCGCGCCCCGGAATGACACCAGGTGTGCTTCTCCACAATTTCGATTTTCAAACAGCCAACGCTCCGCCCGCCGGTTGTTTAGCGACGTCCGGCTCCGTCGTGTTCCCCGCCTCCGCGGGGCAGGCCCTTTTTCCGTTTCCCAACGAGGG
>CAZGSW010000247.1:0-5493 GCA_964528635.1 uncultured Rhodoplanes sp.
AGGCGGTGCGGCGTAGCCCCGCGCCTCGCGCTGGACCTCCTCGGACCGCTGCACCGGAGGCGGCGGCGACGGACGCGGTGGCGGCGGAGTGGCCGGACGCGCCGGCGGCGGCACCGGACGGCGTGGCTCCTCGCGGGCGCGGCGCGCCGATTCCGCCTCGACCTTTCGGATCGCTTCTTCCAGCGCCAGCCGCTCGCGGGTGATCTCCGACTCGTCCAGCGCCGGCTGGACCCCGCGCAACTGCGCCACCAGCGCGGTGCGGGCGCGCTCATACAGCGCGCGCCGGTTCTCGCCGGTGTTCTTGTCGAGGCCTTCGACGGCGCGGAGGATGAGCGGGTGATAGTCGGCCATAGGGCTGTTTGCCTACACCGCTCAGGTTTCGAAGGGGTTGTGCATCAGGATGGTGTCCTCGCGCTCCGGGCTGGTGGACAGCAGCACCACCGGGCAACCGATCAGTTCCTCGATCCGGCGCACGTACTTGATGGCCGGCGCGGGAAGCTCTGCCCACGAGCGTGCCTTGGCGGTCGCCTCCTTCCAAGTTTCCGCCGACTCGTAGATCGGCTCAACCCTCGCCTGTGCATGCTCGCTGGCAGGAAGATAGTCGATTTCGCGGCCGTCGAGGCGGTACCCGACGCAAATCTTGATCTCGTCGAGCCCGTCCAGGATGTCCAGCTTGGTCAGGGCGATGCCGTTGATGCCGCTGGTCCGCACGGTCTGGCGAACCAGCGCGGCGTCGAACCAGCCGCAGCGGCGCTTGCGGCCCGTGACCGTGCCGAACTCGCGGCCGCGCTGGCCGATCAGGTCGCCGGTCGCGTTGTCCTGCTCGGTCGGGAACGGGCCCGCTCCCACCCGGGTGGTATAGGCTTTGGTGATGCCGAGCACGTAGCCGATGGCGTTCGGGCCGAGCCCGGAGCCGGTCGCGGCCTGCGCGGCCACGGTGTTGGACGAGGTGACGTACGGATAGGTGCCATGGTCGATGTCGAGCAGCGCGCCCTGCGCGCCCTCGAACAGGATGCGCTTGCCCTCGCGGCGCTTGTCGTCGAGCAGCGACCACACCGAATCCATGTAGGGCAGAACCTTCGGCGCCACCGACTGCAACTCCTCGAACACCGCCTGCGGCTCGATCTCGCCGAGCCCCAGGCCGCGCCGCAGCGCGTTATGATGCGCCAGCAGGCGGCCGATCTTGCCGTTGAGCATCTGCAGATCGGCGAGGTCCATCAGCCGGATCGCACGGCGGCCGACCTTGTCCTCGTAGGCCGGGCCGATGCCGCGGCCGGTTGTGCCGATCGCGGCCTTGCCCGACGCCTTCTCGCGGACGACGTCGAGATCGCGGTGCAACGGCAGGATCAGCGTGGCGTTCTCGGCGATCCGCAGGTTGTCGGGGGTGACGCTGACGCCCTGCGCCTTAAGGCGGTCGATCTCCTCGACCAGCGCGTGCGGATCGAGAACCACGCCGTTGCCGATCACCGACAGCTTGGAGCGCACCACGCCGGACGGCAGCAGCGACAGCTTGTAGGTCTCGCCGTTGATGACCAGCGTATGGCCGGCGTTGTGCCCGCCCTGAAAGCGCACGACGATGTCGGCCTGCTCGGACAGCCAGTCGACAATCTTGCCCTTGCCTTCGTCGCCCCATTGCGAGCCGACGACCACGACATTCGCCATGCAGAATCCTTCCCCGAGACCGGCGCGAATTGCCCCATGCATCCGCCGCAGTCCAACGGGTGCCATTCCGGATAACGGATGACACCCGCGGATTCAAGGCGAAGCGCCACCCGGCCGCAGCGGCATCATAGCCGAAACCGCTGATTTCTCAATCGTTTGGAAATATCCTGAATGGCAGCCTGCAAAGCTATCGCAGGCCCGGCAGATACTGCACCGCCCGGTCCTTCGGCCAGCGCACCCGCCAGCCCAGCCTGATGTCGCGGGCCTCGCCGGGGGCAAGATCGAAGCTCCACTCCAGCACGCCGCGGCGGTCGCGCACGTCCCGCGCGGTGGGCGGCGTGGTGAGCGGCAGAAGCTCGACCTGGATATCCTCGGTCTCGCTCACCGGGATCCGGTCCTCGATCGAGACCCGGACCGGCACCGCATGGCCGTTGCGCACCGTGGTCTTGAACTCGCGCTCGTCCGTCTTCGAGGAGCCGATCAGCCCGGCGGTGCCTTCGGAGCGGCGCACCACGGCGCGCGTCACCTTGACCCGCTCGTCCGCGCCGAATCCGAGCCGCACCGGCTCTTCCCTGGCGGCGAGCGCCATCGGTGCACGGCCCACGAACACGCCGTCACGGTAGATCGAAACCTGTCCCGGCAGCAGCGGGGCCTCCTCGGCGTGCTTGAAGTTGGCCTGCAGGAACGCGGTCTCGTTGACGGCAGGAGCCGCGCGCACGACCAACTCGGGCGCGATCGACGCCGACGCGATGCGGAAGCTCTTGGCGCCCTGCCCGGCCGGCACCGCGATGCGGCCCGGCAAGCGGAACAGCACCTGGAAGCCGCCGGTCTCGATCGTCGCCTCCTGTTCGACCGCCTTCGGCGCCTCGGCGCGGCGCGACATCACGCTGCGCTCCATCTGGGCGGCATCCATCGGCGCCGACAGGGTCGCAGCCGGCGCCACCGGGCGGACGGGTTCGGGATAGCGCACGATCAGCGGTGTCAGGTCGGGTGCGCTGCCGCCGCGCGCGGTGCGCACCGTGGAAACGGTCAACGCCACATCGTTCCAGTCCTCGCCGGTGGTCTGCAGGATTTCGGCCCGGCGGATCAGCTCCAGCGACGGCCTGCGGTCCTTCGCACCGGTGTCGAGCCGCGCATCGTAGGCCGGCACCCAGCGGGCACCACGAACCGTGTAGCTGACGCGCAGCAGCGCGTTGGTGGCCGACGCCGCATTAAGATCGACGCGCACCTCCATCTTCTGCGGCGGCGTGGCGTTGCGCTCGGCCTGCAGCCTCGCCAGGTCGCGGTCGATGTCGCGCTGCCTGACCTGCGCCTCGCGGATCGCCGTGCCGGCGCCGGCCACCTCCTCGGCAACGGCGGCAAACGCGGCGCGCCACTCGGACAGCGGCCGCGCCTCGCCCTTTTCGCCGATGCCCGCGGGTGATGCCTCGGCGAAGCGCTCGGCAAACTTTCGCCGCGCGGTGGCGGCGGCGATCTCGCCGTCGAGCGCGGCACGCCGGTCGCGCAACGCCTCGATACGCTTGTCGATGTCGGGACGATTGACAGGCGACGCGGGCCTCGGCCTGCGGGCATCCACCGATCCGATCACAAGACGCGCCGCGGCCTCGCCCTCCACCCGCAGCGACGATGGATCGAGCGTGAGAGGAAAGTCCTTCGCGAACAGCGTGCTGTCACCGGCTGGCAGGTCCAGCCGGATCACCCGCGTGACGGTCGCGCCGTCCGGATAGACGATGACGCTGTCGATGCGCGACGCCGTCTCGATCTCGGCGGCAATCAGGGGGCTGGAAACGGCAAACGAAGCGGCAATCGCAAGCCCAGCAAAATGGCGGCGCATGGCTGTCCCTCTCCCGGCGTTGAAATTCCGACGCGCGAAAGGCAGCGGCCCAATTCGGGTTTCCGTAAGGCGGCGTCACGGCTGCATCGGGGCTGGAGACCGGCCCCGACGTCATGCTTTGCCGTTGCGAACCTGAACGCGGCTCAGATCAACGGCAGTAACGATTGGACACCGGATGGAATTCGCCGTTGTTGAAGCGGCGCCAGCAGCGGCCGTTGTACCAGTAATGATTGCCGCGGCGGCGCTCCATCTGACCGCCGATCAGGGCTCCGGCGCCGAGCCCGATCGCCGATCCGAGCACCGCGCCGCGCCCGCCGCCCGTCGCCGCGCCGATCGCCGCACCGGTCAGGCCACCGGCGACAGCGCCGCGGCGGGCCCGGTTCTGGGCCTCGGCACTGTCTATGGCGGGGACGACGACCAGCAGGCCGATCGCCGTACACAACAAAACGATTGCACGCATCATGTGTCCTTCGCTGCCACTCCTACCGGCGCCCCTCAACCTCTCAGGTTGCGCGCAGTATATCAGAACCGCAACGACCGTGCCGACTGCACCTGCGGCAGCGCCCGGACCTTGGCCAGCACGTCAGGCGGCAGGTCGCCATCGACCTCGATCAGCGCGATGGCGTTGCCGCCCGGCGCCTCGCGGCCGACATGGAATGTCGCGATGTTGATGCCGGCGTCGCCCAGCGTGGACGAGAACTTGCCGATGAACCCCGGCTTGTCGAGGTTGGTGATGTACACCATCGACGGGCCGAATTCGGCGTCCATCCGGATGCCCTTGATGTTGACGATCCGCGGCCGGCCGTCGGCGAACACCGTGCCGGAGATCCAGCGTGTCATCCCGGGCGTCGTCACCGAGAAGGTGATCAGGCTCTCGTAGTCGCCTTCGGCCTCGCGCGTGGTCTCCTCGATCACGACGCCGCGCTCCTTGGCGACGATCGGCGCAGACACCACGTTGACGTCCTGAAGCATCGGCCGGAGAAAACCGGCCATCGCGGCGGAGGTGAGCGCGCGGGTCTTCATCTGCGCCACCTGCCCCTCGTAGCTGATCTGGATCTTGGTGATCGACCCTTCGGTGAGCTGGCCCGCGAACGAACCGAGCTTCTCGGCAAGCGCGATGAACGGCTTAAGCCGCGGCGCCTCTTCCGCCGTGATGGAGGGGAAGTTCACGGCGTTGGAGATCGCGCCGCGCAGCAGATAATCCGACATTTGCTCGGCGACCTGCAGGGCGACGTTTTCCTGCGCCTCGCTGGTCGAGGCACCAAGATGCGGCGTGCAGACCACGTTGGGCAGCCCGAACAGCGGGTTCGCGGTGGCGGGCTCCTCGACGAACACGTCGAACGCCGCGCCCGCGACGTGGCCGGACTTCAAGGCCTCGGCGAGTGCGGCCTCGTCGACCAGCCCTCCGCGCGCGCAGTTGACGATCCGCACGCCCTTCTTCGTCTTCTTCAACGCGGCCGCATCGATGACGTTTTTCGTCTTCTCGGTCAGCGGCGTATGCAAGGTAATGAAGTCGGCGCGCCGGAACAGCTCGTCAAGCTCCACCTTCTCGACGCCAAGCTCGATGGCGCGGTCCGGAGACAGGAAGGGGTCGAAGGCGATCACCTTCATCTTCAGGCCGACGGCGCGGTCGGCGACGATCGATCCGATGTTGCCGCAGCCGATCACGCCGAGCGTCTTGCCGGTGATCTCGACGCCCATGAAGCGGTTCTTCTCCCACTTGCCGGCGCGGGTGGAGGCGTCGGCCTCTGGAATCTGCCGGGCGAGTGCGAGCATGAGAGAGATAGCGTGCTCGGCGGTCGTGATGGAATTGCCGAACGGCGTGTTCATGACGATCACGCCCTTGGCGGTGGCGGCTGGAATGTCGACGTTGTCGACGCCGATGCCGGCGCGGCCGATCACCTTCAGGTTCTTCGCTTTCTCCAGGATCTTGGGCGTGACCTTGGTGGCGGAGCGGATCGCGAGGCCGTCGTAATTGCCGATGATCTCGGCGAGCT
>CAZGSW010000248.1:0-5477 GCA_964528635.1 uncultured Rhodoplanes sp.
CTCGCCCATGTTGCCGAGCGAGGCGGCGATGCCGCCCTGCGCAGCCACGGTGTGCGAGCGGGTCGGAAACACCTTGGTGATGCAGGCGGTGCGCAGCCCCGCTTCCGAGCATCCCACCACCGCGCGCAGCCCGGCGCCGCCGGCGCCGACCACGACGACGTCGTAGCTGTGGTCCTCGATCGGATAGGCGCGGCCGTTGACCTTGGGTGCGCCGTCGTCGCCGTTGTTCGCCATGGCTAGAGCCCGAATGACAGTTTGAAGATTGCGAACACGGCGGTGATACCGGCCGCGCACGAGAAGAACGTGTTGCCCATCAGCATGGCGATCTTGGTCAGCTCTTCGTGGACATAGTCCTCGATGATGACCTGCATGCCGAGCCACATGTGATAGACGCTGACCAGCACGAACAGCAGCAGGCCGACCGCGACGGCTGTCGAGCCGAGAATCTGAACGACGGCAGCGTGGTTCCGCCCCATCAAGCCGAGAACCACCACGAAGCCTGCGATTGTCAGCGGGATCAGAGCGACCGAAGTCAGCCGCTGGTGCCAGAAGTGCCTGGTGCCGGAACGTGCCGCGCCAAGAAACCGAACCTTGGCCATCGGGGTCCGCATTTCGGAGCGCTCGTGATTGCTCACCGGAAGCCTCCCATCAGATAGGCCAGGAACCAGACGAAAATGGTCAGGCCGATCGAGCCGACCAGCGTTGCAACCGTCAGCCACTCGCGTTCGTTCGGCCCGAAGCCGTAGCCGGCATCCCAGATCAGATGGCGGATGCCGCCCAGCATGTGATGCAGCATGGCCCAGGTGTATCCGAACAGGATCAGCCGCCCGATCACCGTTTCAAGAAACCACTGCACGTGGCTGTACGGGTTCGGTCCGGCTGCCGCCGCGATCAGCCACCACAGCAGCAACAGCGTGCCGAAATACAGCGCGGCTCCGGTGATGCGATGCACGATCGACATCATCATCGTGAGCATCGGGCGATAGATTTGCAGATGCGGCGAAATCGGACGGTTCTTCGCCGCTGATGTTCGTGCTTCGGCCATGATCACATCTCCGGCGCGCCAGCCGTTGTCTCGGACAAATTAGGTCGAAGCCCGCGGGCGCCGCAACGCCGCCGGGTCCGTCAGTTTGCAGGCTGCGGGTGGCCCCGCGCATTCGAAGAAGAATACTTGCAAACTTCGTTGAAAGCGAAGAATGATCGCAGCCGTACTGGCTTTCAATCCATATTTTCCGTAGGCTTCCTTCGTTTTCCACGAAGTCTTGAACATGCGGTTCGACCTTACCGACCTGAGCCTGTTCCGCCACGTGGTCGAGGCGGGGAGCATCACCCATGGCGCCGAACGGGCGCACCTGGCGCTTGCTGCGGCATCGACGCGCATCCGTAACATGGAGGAAACGCTCGGAGCGCTGCTGCTGGTCCGCGGCCGCCACGGCGTCTCAACGACGCAGGCCGGCCGCACCCTGTTGCAGCACGCCCGGATCATGCTGGCCCAGGCGGACCGGCTCCGGGAAGATCTGGGCGGCTACGCCGGCGGTCTGGGTGGGCAGGTGCGGGTACTGTCCAACACCAACGCGCTCACGGAATTCCTGCCCGAGACCCTGAGTTCCTTTCTCGCGGCTCATCCCAATGTCAGCGTTGATCTGGAGGAGCGGCTGTCCGATGAAATCGTCGGCCTGATCGCCGAGGGGGTCGGCGACATCGGCATCGTGGCCGGCACCGTCGACACCAGCCGGCTGACCACCTATCCGTTCCGCACCGATCGTTTCGTGCTGGTCGTGGCCCGCGACCATCCGCTGGCTGCCCGTGAGAGCGTGGCGTTTGCCGATGTGCTGGACCACGAATTCGTCGGCCTGGAGCGTTCCAGCGCCGCGCAGCGCTTCTTCGCCGACAAGGCGAGCCGGATCGGACTCAGGCTCCGGCTGCGCGTGCAGTTGCGATCGTTCGACATGGTTTGCCGGGTTGTCGAATACGGCGTCGGTGTCGGCATCGTGCCGGAAACCACCGCCCGGCGCGCCGTCAAGGCCATGGCGGTGAAAGCGGTCGAACTGAGCGACGCCTGGGCGTTGCGCGAGCTGACCATCTGCGTTCGCGATTTCGCCGCGCTTCCGCCATTCGCGCGCCAGCTCGTCGAGCATCTCCGCGCCCGGCGGAATTGACCCGGCTGCGTTCCTTTGCCGGAACTTTGTCGCTGGCGGCAGTGTTATCCTGCCGGGCGGGCTTCAAGGGAGATTGCCGATGAACGCTGCGAGGATTTGCCTGATGGCCTGTGCGGGCCTGCTGCTGACGGCAGCCGCGGCGCCGGTTTCGGCGCAGACGATGGCGAAAGCCGCCCTGAAGGACCGCAGCGGCAAGGCCGTTGGCGACGTCGATCTGGTGCAGATGCCGAACGGCGTCCTGCTCAAGCTTTCGATCAAGGGACTGCCGCCCGGCGAGCGAGCCTTCCACATCCATGCGGTGGGCAAATGCGAGGCGCCGTTTACCTCGGCCGGTGGACATTTCAATCCCGGAGGTCACAAGCACGGCATGATGGCCGGGCCCGGCCATGCCGGCGACATGCCGAACCTTCACATCCTGCAAAGCGGCGAGCTGACCGTGGAAATCCTCAACACGGCGGTGTCGCTGGAAAAGGGCAAGCCGAATTCGGTATTCGATGCTGACGGATCGGCGATCGTGGTTCACGACGGTCCCGACGACTACAAGAGCGACCCGGCTGGCAATGCAGGCGACCGTATCGCTTGTGGTGTGATCGAGCCGAGCGGCGCGCCGAAGAAGTAGCCGCTCGCTCCTACCGCGGGATCAGGGTCCAGTAGTCCAGTTCCAGGATGACGGCGGGATCGTATTCGTCGCCATCCTTCAGCGGAAAGTCTGAACACGGGCGGTCCGCGGTCGCGACGGTTCGCAGCCGCAGGGCGCCGACGTCGTCGCGTCCGGGCAATTCAGACCTGGCCAGCACTTCGCTCCACGCGAACACGGTCTTGCCGGCGAACAGCGGCGCGACATGCCGTCCGCTGTTGATCGCCGCGATGTGGAAGGCGTTGGCGAGGCCGTTGAAGGAGAGCGCGCGCGCCACCGAAATGGCGTGGCCGCCATACACCAGCCGCTGACCGAACCGGCTCTGCGCGCCGGTGAACTGGTCGAAGTGGATGCGTGCCGTGTTCTGATAGAGCCGCGTTGCGATCTGGTGTTCGGCCTCCTCGACGGTGATGCCGACCACGTGATCGATCTTCTCGCCGGGCGAATAATCGGCGTAGCGGTGCGGGCTGCCGGCCAGCTCGAAGTCGTAGGCGCCGATATCGAGCCGCGGACAGGCGCCGCCGAGCACGCGCGGTTCCACCGACACCGGAACGCGGGGTGCGTGATCGCCCGGGGCCGGCGTGTTGGAGTCGCGTTTGTGCACCATCACCCAGCGGACGTAATCCAGCACCGCCGTGCCGTCGGCCTTGAAGCCGCGGGTGCGCACATAGACCACGCCGGTCCTGCGGTTGGAGTTCTCCTTGAGCCCGATCACCTCGGATGTGGCGGACAGGGTGTCGCCTGGAAACACCGGGTTGAGAAACTGACAGCCCGCGTAGCCGAGGTTGGCGACGGCGTTCAGCGAAATGTCGGGCACCGATTTGCCGAACACCACATGGAAGACCAGCAGATCGTCGATCGGCGCGTCGCGATAGCCGATCGCGGAGGCAAACGCCCGCGACGACTGCACCGCGAACCTGCTGCCGAACAGCCCGGTGTAGAGTGCGACGTCGCCCTCTGTCAGCGTGCGTGGCGTGGCGTGGCGGATGGTTTGGCCGAGCCGGAAATCCTCGAAAAAATTGCCGGCCGCATTCTTGCTCATGGAATTCCTCGTCGTCGTCGCTTCCGGCCCGGAGGTTACACCCGCTTTTGAGGTTCTCACCAAGCCGTGAGCGAAACCCCGGACGGAAGCGAGGCGCGTGTTTTGCCGCCGGGTTCGTTTCGCGGGCTGGCCCCTCCCGGCATGGATCACGCCGTGAAGCAGCTATCCCAGCAGGATCAGCACCACGCCGCTCACCGTCAGCGCGGTGCCCAGCGCCAGCCGCAGCGCACCTTGCGTCCAGCCGAACACCAGCATGTTCAGGCCGACCGTGATGATCGGATAGGACGCGATGATCGGCACCACCACGGACACCCGTCCGGCACCGACCGCTGCATAAAGCAGCAGCGTGCCGATGCCGTTGCAGATGCCGATGACGGCGAACCACAACCGGCCCGGCAGCGGTCCCTGCACGATGAAGCGACCGTTGCGTACGCGTTCCACCATCAGAACGGTCACCGACGAGAAGATGTAGCCGGTCAGGCCTGCCGCCACCGGATTGGGCCAGATGTCGAGACCGATCTTGATGACCGGGGGGATCACGCCGCGGAGTGCCGCCGCACCGAGAGGCAGCAGCAGTGCCCAGGTGCGCCAGTTGCGCATGTCCTGCGTGCGCGTGACGGTGATGATCAGCACACCGGCGACGATCAGCAGAAGCCCGGCGAACTGCCCGCCGCTGAGCGGTTCGCCGAGCACCGTTACCGCCAGCAGCACGGCGAACATCGGCGAGATGTTGCCGAGCGACGCCGTGACCACCGGCCCGAGCGACCGGTTGGCGGCAAACGTCAGCAGCGTGAGCAGGGCAGGAAACACCAGGCCGACCGCCGCAAAGATCGGCACGGCGCTCCACACCACGGTCTGGCCTGCGAGAAGCACCGGAGATGCCAGAATGAAGCAGAGTGTGAAGGTGGGGATGCTGATTGCAGCTCCCGAGAGCGGGTGGATATGCCTCAGCCCGAACTGGGTCAGAACCAGCCCGCCGCCCAGAAACGTCGCGGCGGCGATGGCAAAGAGGATGGCGTCCATCCGGGACTTATAGGGCAATCGGCGGCCGGTCGGTCAGTGCCGCCCCGGCACATCAGCCTGCCGGTGGCATGCCTTGCCAAGTCCGGTTGCGGGCTTTAGCAATCGCCATCCTCGTCATTCCGGACCGAGTCGCTCGCTGCGTGTCCGGAATGACGCCCGCGTATCGACGAGGCGCAACAAATGGCGACCCACAAGCTCCTGCTGCTGGCTGGTGACGGCATCGGTCCTGAAGTGATGGCCGAAGTGAAGAAGCTCATCGCGTGGATGAACGGCCACGGCATGGGCACCTTCGAGTACGAGGAGGGGCTGGTCGGCGGCGCCTGCCACGATGCGCACAAGGTCTCGATCACCGACGAGACCATGGACAAGGCGCATGCCTCCGACGCGGTGATCTTCGGCGCGGTCGGCGGGCCGAAGTGGGACAACGTGCCGTTCGACGTGCGGCCCGAGGCGGGCCTCCTTCGGCTGCGCAAGGATCTCGTGCTGTATGCCAACCTGCGCCCCGCGGTGACCTATCCGGCGCTGGCGGACGCTTCCGCGCTCAAGCGCGAGCTGGTGTCCGGCCTCGACATCATGATCCTGCGCGAACTGACCGGCGGCGTGTATTTCGGCGAGC
>CAZGSW010000249.1:0-5405 GCA_964528635.1 uncultured Rhodoplanes sp.
CCGCGAACCAGAAGAAGCTGTTCTTCAACCTGCGCAAGGCCAAGAGCAAGATCTCCGCCCTGCAGGAAGGCGACCTGCGTCCCGATCAGGTCAAGCTGATCGCGCAGCGGCTTGGCGTCACCGAGCAGGATGTGATCGACATGAACCGCCGACTCGGCGGCGACGCGTCGCTCAACGCGCCAATCCGCGACGACGGCGATTCGGGTGAATGGCAGGACTGGCTTGCCGACGACAGCGCCAGCCAGGAAACCGTCATGGCCGAGCACGAGGAGCTCGACAACCGGCGCAAGGCGCTCGGCGACGCGCTTGGCGTGCTCAACGAGCGCGAGCGGCGCATCTTCGAGGCGCGAAGGCTGGCCGACGATCCGGTCACGCTGGAGGACCTTGCCGCCGAGTTCGGCGTGTCTCGCGAGCGCGTGCGCCAGATCGAGGTGCGCGCCTTCGAGAAGGTGCAGAAGGCGGTGAAGAACAGGGTTGCCGCGATGGAGGCGCCGCCCGCCCAGGCGGCGCAGCCGGCCGCGCTTGCCGCACACTGAGCGCGGCGAGACAGCACAACCCATCGGGTGCGAAACGCCGCCGCGAGGCGGCGTTTCTGTTTGAAGCATCACCTTGCCGGCGAGTGTCCCCTCCCGCTTGCGAGAGGACAAAAATTCACAGGTTTTATCGCCGCGGCACGGTCGCACGCGGAGCCGGCCCGATCGCGTAGCTCTTCGCCAGATCGATGCCCGGCTTGAGCGCCTTTCCGCCGTCCTCCAGCACCGAAACGATGAACGCGCGGTCCTTGTCGTCGCGCCATGGGATCTCCCGGTCTCCGGTGCAATCGACCACGCCGGGCCGCACCACGAAGAAATCCTTCAGGCCGTTGCGTGTGGTGATGCTCGCGATTTCGTCGCCCTTGCCCTTCAGCCGCAGCTCGACCGCATCGTAGAACGCCAGGCAGTGATCCTTGTTGATCTCGACGAGCCGCGGATCCTTTTCTTCTTGCTGCGGCGCCGCGACAACGGGGGACACTGCTGCCGCGAACAGTGCGGCGGCGGCCATCGCCCCGCGGCGGCCGCGAGTGCCGCGCATGCCGGTTGCACCTTTCGGGTCTCCAATCTGCTGCATCGCCCCTCTCCACTCCTGTCGCATAATTTCATGCGGTCTAGCCGACCAGCCTTAGCAATTCGTTCAGGCTGGAAATGCCGAGCCGTGCATACGCGCGCTTGCGGTACGTCAGCACTGTGTTGACGCTGATACCGAGACTCATCGCGATCGCCTCCGAAGTCTGTCCGCTCACGATCCCTGCGCAGACATCGGACTCGCGCGAGGGCATCTGCGGCGCGAAACGGCGCAGCCGCTCACGCACGCCGTCGTGCCCTTGCAGGCTCCGCGCCGCGACCTCGTCGTGCTTGGCGACCAGCGCGAACAGCACGCCGGCATGGGCCGTAACCCGGTCCAGCGATTCCGGCGCAAACGGACCATCCTGCCGCGAGCGATAGAGATAGATGCGCGTCGCCCGGCCGGCCTGATTGCGCAGGATCGAGACCCGTTCAATCAGGCCGGTGGCGCCGTAGCATTCCCGCCGATACGGGCCCGAGCCGATGTCGTTCGGCGTGGTGCGCGCCATGAAATCGCCGGGGCCCGAGCGCTCCAGCACGGGACCGACCGGATCGTACCGCCAGTGGCCGGCGAGATACTTTTCCGCCGTCTGCCGCGCCAGCGGCGTACCCCCCTCGTTCGCCGCGACCAGCACCTTGATGGGACGGCTGCCCTCCGACGTCATGACGACGAGGTGGGCGCAGCCGCACAGCGAACGCAGCTCGGAAAACAGGCTTTCGGAAAACCGGTCCCCGCCGAGATCGCCGATCAGGCGGCCGAAATCCGGCCCGGACGGCCCGCAGGAACGGGACTTGGGTTGCCCTATCGTCTGCACGTGCATTGCGGTCCCCCGAAAGGCCGGCTCCAGCTCTGTCCGCTGGACTTCTAGACCGCGCAGCGGCGGCGCGCTCCATCGCTCCGGCATGGCTGTCACACGTTGCTGTGACAGACATCGCGCAAAGCCCGGCCCAAAGTAAGGCAAGCTGCCCCGTGGCCAGCCAGCGCCGCGCGTCGGCGAGCCATGGCCACCCGGAAGGAACCCGATGATCGACGTGCGCCGCCTCGGCACCGCGAGCTTCGTCACCACCGACCTCGACCGGCTCACCGAATACTTCAGCGAAATGATCGGTCTCGTTGCAATCGAGCGGACCGCGTCGCGGGCCGTGCTTGCCACCGCCCAGGGGCAGGAAGCCGTCGTGCTGGAGCGCGGCAGCTCCCCCGGCATCGCCAGATTGTCGTTCCAGGTGTCGCCAGCCACCGACCTGAACGACGCCGCAAGGACGCTGGGCGCCCACGGCATCGCTGCCGCGCTTGCCAGCGATCCGAGCCCGGGTGTGGCGCGGGCGCTTCGGTTCACCGGCCCGGACGGCATGACGATCGAGCTGTTCTCCGAATACGGCTTCGCGCCGAAGCACCGCGGGATGAAAGGCATCATGCCGCTCAAGGTCGGACACGCCGCTTTCGTCGCGCCCGCGATCGACGATCTGATCAAGCTCTACACCGAGTGCCTTGGTTTTCGAATCTCGGACTGGCGGCCGGGCATGGCCTACTTCCTGCGCTGCAACAGCGACCACCACACGGTGAACTTCTTCCGCAACGACAAACCGCAGTTCCATCATCTGGCGTTCGAGGTGAACGACTGGGCCGACCTGCACCGCGCCGCCGACTATCTCGCACGCAACGGCTGCCTGCTGGAGTGGGGGCCGAGCCGCCACATCATCGGCCACAACATCGCCTGCTATCACCGCAACCCCGACGGCATCCTGATCGAGCTCTACACCGAACTCGACCAGATGAAGGATGAGGTGCTGGGCTACTTCGATCCCAGGCCATGGCACGAGGACACGCCGCAGCGCCCCAAGGCCTGGCCCGACGGCACGCCGTCGAACTACTGGGGCACCCACCAGATCTTCGCGCATCGCGAGGACGCGCACGCAAAGATGCCAAGGGCATCTTGAACGCGCGGACCGCGCGGCCGGACGACCCAACGATTTCCAGGGAGGATCACATGACCATTCCGAGCAACACCCCGTACGCCGTCCGTGGCCTGAGCCGGCGCGGCTTCATGCTGTCGGCTGCGGCCGCGGCAGCCGCCGGAGCCACACCTGTCTGGGCGCAGGCCAATCCGATGCCGCCGGGACCGTTCACCATCGTGATCCCGACCTCGGCCGGCGGCCAGGCCGACGTGGTCGCGCGCCTGATCGGCAACAAGGTGTCGGGCATCATCGATCGCCCGCTGGTGATCGAGTCGAAACCCGGCGCCGGCGGACTGTTCTCCGGACAGCATGTGGCGCAAGCCAGACCAAACGGCTCGACGCTGCTGTTCGTCACCGGCGCGCACTCGATCCTGCCGGGCATCCATCGCGCCACCATCAAGTTCGACGCGGTGAAGGACTTCGAGTTCATCTCGACCATCAGCACGGTGCCGTTCATCGTCAGCGTCGCGCCCGGACATCCGGCGAAGGACTTCAACGACCTGATCGCAATGTCGAAGAAGGCGCCCGGCAGCATCACCTTCTCGTCGGTCGGCGCCGGTTCGACCCACCACCTGATCGGCGAGCTGCTGCAGCGGACGTTCGACGTCAAATGGGTGCACGTTCCCTACAAGGGCGGCACCACCGGCCTGATGGACGTCTCGACCGGCCGCGTCGCGGTCGCGATCGACACCCCGGTGACGTCGCTGCCGCTGGTGTCGAGCGGCAAGTTGCGCGCGCTGGCGGTGAGCCAGGCGCCGCGCATGAAGCAGTTGCCGGACGTGCCTGCGTTCCCGGAGTTGTCGAACGGCCTGAGCGTCGGCACCTATCTCGGCCTCGCCGCGCCCGCGGGCACGCCGCGACCGGTGATCGATCTGCTCAACAAGGCGATGGCCGAGGCGCTGCGCGACGAGACGATTCAGGACCGGCTGAACGCGCTCGGCAACAACCCGCAGGCGAGTACGCCGGAAGAATTCCGCAAGCGTGTTGCGTCCGACGTCGAGCGCTGGACCAGGCTGACAGCCGATCTGAAACTGTGATGCCATTGCAGCGGCGGCGAATTCCGCCACCCCGCGAACCGCGTCGAAGCCACCAAGGACCGCCCGGTGCAGCCGGGCGGGACGCGGCTTACTGCCCCCAGGCTGCGAACGCCTCCTGGAAGGCGCGCTCGCCGGGTGTGCCCTTCTCCATCGCCAGAATGGCGCGGCGGTTGTTGGCATAGACCATCGGGATATCGAACCAGGAGCGCTCCTTCAGAAGCTGGAGGTTGCGCTGCATGTCGGCCTCCAGGGACGACAGACCGATCAGGAAGAAGCCCGGCGTCACCTTCACCGCAAGGCCGGCGAGCGGCACACCGCGGGTTTGCTCGGCCTGCTTCATCAGCACGCCCGGGACGTTCTGCACGCCGCCGGTCGGCGTGTCGGCCGGCAGGTTGAACTGGATCTCGATGGTGTGGCTGGCGGGCAGCGACTTGTCTGAATTGCGGCGCAGCGTGAAGACCATCTTGAGCTGCCGCTCCGGCACCTCGACATCGGCGCGGACTGCCATCTCGGCGGGGCGGCCCGGCGATGGGCTGAGCATTTCGGTACGCCACACCGCAGTGCCGGAGAGCCGCTTGCCCTGCGGATCGGCCGGGTCCTCCTCATAGAGCACCACGCGCTGCGCCACCATCGGAGCGCCGGCCTGCTGCGGTTGACCGATGCGATCGGTGATCTTCGGCTTCTCCTGCGTCGACGGTGCTGCCGGCGGCTTCGAGGTCGTGGTGGTTGACGAGCCGCCGACCAGCGCGACCAGGCTGCTCGCCACGCCCGAGATCGCATCCCGCTGCCACCACACCACCACGCCGAGCACAATGCCGAGCAGCGCGACCGCGCCGATCCGTGCGTACCGGCCGAGCGCCAGAGGCCGGCGGCTCTGCCGTGGCTCCGGCGCCTCCTCCTGCATGCGCGGTTCGCCACGGCGCGGACGTGGCGGGGGCGGCGGTTCATCGGTGAAATCGAACGAAGGCAGCGGCTCCTGCGGCGGCAACTGCTCGCCCGGCGGCTCCCAGGTGTCCTCGATCGGCTGACGGCGCGGCTCATGGGCGCCACGGCGCGGCGGCGCCACGTAAGGCTCGCCACGCGGCGGCGGAGCGGGCGTTGGCGCCGGACGCACCGGCCGGGCCGGTGGCTGGGGCGGAACCGGCGCAAGCGCTGATCCTTCGCCCGGATCGCCGATCGCGGAACGGAATCCGCGCATGGCGTGATCGGTGAGCGATCCGCCTCCAGCGGACGGACGCGGCGGGGGCGGTGGCGGCTCGTCGTGGACCGGCTCCGGCGCGGGCGGCGGCTCGGTCCAGGCCTCCGGCGCGGG
>CAZGSW010000250.1:0-5313 GCA_964528635.1 uncultured Rhodoplanes sp.
CCGAACCGGTCGGCCCAATCAGCAGGATGTTCGACTTGGCCAGTTCGACGTCGTTGTGCTTGGTCTGATGATTGAGCCGCTTGTAGTGGTTGTGCACGGCGACCGCGAGGACCTTCTTGGCGTGATCCTGGCCGATCACGTAATCATCGAGGACCTTGCGGATTTCCTTCGGAGTGGGAATGCCGTCGCGCGACTTCACCAGCGAGGATTTGTTTTCCTCGCGAATGATGTCCATGCACAGTTCGACGCACTCGTCACAGATGAAGACCGTCGGACCGGCGATGAGCTTGCGAACCTCGTGCTGGCTCTTCCCGCAGAACGAACAGTAGAGCGTGTTCTTGGAATCGCTGCCGCCGACTTTGCTCATTCCGTTCTCCGTCCTCCCGCACTCGCGGGGTATCGCTGACCTTCCTACGGCGCCTGCGCTAAGAAAACGTAGCGCCGAACACCCAGATTTCCCGAACCAGCCCTCCGCACACTAGCGAAGCACGCTAGAGCAGGAACAATCAAGATTTGATTAACGATAACGCTGCCGATCCAAATGGCTTTTTAGGGGTCAGTTGCACCGATTCTAAGCCTTCGCGGCGTCCGTCTCCGGGCGCTTCTCGAGCACGTTGTCGATCAGACCGAACTCCTTGGCGGCATCGCCGGTCAGGAACGTATCCCGCTCAAGCGCGTCCTCGATCTTCTTCAGAGACTGACCCGTGTGCTTCACGTAAATCTCGTTGAGCCGCTTCTTCAGATTCAGGATTTCCTGGGCGTGCAGCATGATGTCCGTCACCTGCCCCTGGAACCCGCCCGACGGCTGATGGACCATGATGCGGGAATTGGGCAGCGCGAAGCGCATGTCCTTGGCGCCGGCCGCAAGCAGCAGCGAGCCCATCGAGGCGGCCTGGCCGCAGCAAAGGGTCGACACCGGCGGACGGATGAATTGCATGGTGTCGTAGATCGCCAAACCCGCCGTGACGTGACCGCCGGGCGAGTTGATGTACATCGAGATTTCCTTCTTCGGGTTTTCCGCTTCCAGGAACAGGAGCTGGGCAACCACAAGAGTTGCCATCCCGTCCTCGATCCCGCCGGTGATGAAGATGATGCGCTCCTTCAGCAGCCGGGAGAAAATGTCGTAGGCCCGTTCGCCACGATTGGTCTGCTCGACCACCATGGGAACGAGATTCATGTAAGTATCGACGGGATCTTTCAAAGACTCCTCCTCAACGGCGCGGACCGGACGAATCGCGGCGTCCCTGCCGGACTATATAGTTCGCGATCCGGCGATACGAAGGCTTCGACAATGCCGCGCCGCCCATGCGGCGCAACCCCGGCGCTGCCGCCGTCCCCAGCGATATAGGACGGTATGGCAGCCGGAGGTAGGCCCGTGCGGATCCAGGCTGTTTGCGGTCGCCGGCCAGGCGATGGCCGCCGATCAACCTTCGTCGTCTTCCTTGTAGAGCTCCTCGCGCGTCACAGGCTTGTCGCTGACGGTGGCGAGCTCCAGGATGTAGTCGATAACCTTGTCCTCGAAGATCGGAGCACGCAGGTTCGCGACCGCCGAGGGATTCTTGCGGAAATAGTCCCAGACTTCCTGTTCGCGGCCCGGAACCTGGCGCGCACGCTCGGTGACTGCGCGGGTGAGCTCCTCGTCCGTGACGGCGATCTTGTTGCGCTCGCCGATCTCGGCGATCACAAGCCCAAGGCGGACCCGGCGCTCGGCGATGGCACGATAATCCGCCCGCGCCTTCTCTTCGGTCGTCCCCTCGTCCTCGAACGAACGGTTGCGCGCCTTGAGGTCCTCGTCGATGGTCCGCCAGACGTTGTTGAACTCGTCCTCGACCAGCGACGGCGGCGGATCGAACTTGTGCAGCTCGTCGAGGCCGTCGAGCAGCTTGCGCTTCACGCGCTGGCGCGACGTCATCGCGTGCTCGCGGGTGATGCGCTCTTTGATGAGATCCTTGAGCTTGGCAAGCGATTCAAGCCCGAGGCTCTTGGCGAATTCGTCGTCGATCGAAACAGCCACGGGCTGTTCCACCGACTTCGCGATCACCTCGAACTCGGCCTGCTTTCCGGCCAGTTGCTCCGCTGGATAGCTGTCCGGAAACGTCACGTTCACCGTACGGGTTTCGCCGGCGGCGATTCCCACCATCTGATCCTCGAAGCCCGGGATAAACGTATTCGAGCCGATCTGAAGCGGCACGTCGCCGCCGGTTCCGCCTTCGAACGGCACGCCATCGACCTTGCCGGTGAAGTCGATCACCACGCGGTCTCCGGTCTCGGCCTTGGCGCCGTCCGGCTTGGCAGTGAAAGTCCGGTTCTGCTCGGCCACCCGGGCAATGGCTTCGTCGACTTCGGCGTCGGTCACTTCGGCGACCGGGCGTTCCAGCTTCAGATTCTTGAAATCGGCAATCTCGATCGGCGGCATGATCTCGAGACCGACCGTGTAGGTCAGATCCGATTTGCCATCGATCACCTGCTGAACCGCGCTCTCGTCGGTCGGAAGCTTGACGTCGGGCTCGCGCGCCAGCTTGAAGCCGTTGTCGGTCACGATCTTGGCGTTGGCTTCGCGCACGACGTTCTCGATGGTCTCCGCCATCACCGAGCGGCCATACAGCCGCTTGAGGTGCGACACCGGCACCTTGCCGGGACGGAAGCCGTTGAGCCGCACCTGGTCCTTGAGCGTGTCCAGCCGTTCATCCGCCTTGGCGGCAAGGTCGGTGGCCGGCACCACCACCTGGAATTCCCGCTTGAGACCTTCGTTCGCCGTTTCGGTTACTTGCATCTGACAATCTTCGCTTTGGCCGCGGGATGCGGCACCCTGATCGATACCCGTTTCGGTGCGGGTTGCGAGCCGACAATGCGCACCGGCATGGTGCGGGCGGAGGGACTCGAACCCCCACGACTTGCGTCACTGGAACCTAAATCCAGCGCGTCTACCAGTTCCGCCACGCCCGCCCGGAGGCCTGCATGGCACGACCGGTCGGCAAGCGGCGCGGGTTATAGCATGGTGTCGCACCTCGGCAACAAAATAGGCCTGTCAGACCGCCGGTTCAATCGATGCCCGGGCTGGCCTTGGGCGTGGCTTCGTCGGGCTCAGATCGCGATACCAGGCGGGTGAACAACCGGCGATAGACGCCCGGCAAGGCGTCCGGCAGGTCCTCCGCTATCAGTCCCGGACCGAAAGCCCTGGCCGCCTCGCCGTGCAGCCACACCGCCGCGGCCGCCGCTTCGAACGCCGGCATCCCTTGCGCCAGCAGCCCCGCCGTTATTCCGGCCAGCACATCCCCCGATCCACCGGTTGCCAGCCACGGGGGCGCATTGTCGGCGATTGTCGCCCGCCCGTCCGGGCACGCCACCACCGTATCCGGGCCTTTCAGCACCACCACCGCACCCGACGCTACGGCAGCCTCCAGCGCCGCGGCACATTTCCCCTTAGTCTCAGTTGTTTCTGCGATATTTCCGAAAATCCGGGCGAATTCTCCGAGATGAGGCGTCAGCACTGCCGCCGAAGACATTGATCTGATGGCCGAAAATAACCCGCCGGAGTCTGCGGCGAAGGTCGTCAAGGCATCCGCATCGAGCACCACGCTGCATTCCGCTGCCAATGCAGCCAGAACCATCTCTCGTGTCCGCGGACCGACCCCGGCCCCCGGCCCCAGGACTGCGGCGTTCAGCCGCCGATCCTTGAGCAACGCCGTCAATGCCGCCGCGTCATCGACCTGCCGGACCATGACGGAGAGATTTGCCGCCGCGTTGACCGCCAGTGCGTCGGCCGGGCTGGCCACTGTGACGAGACCCGCACCGGCCCGCAGCGCCCCGCGCGCCGCCAGCCGCGCCGCGCCGGTCGACGTCAGATGCCCGGAACAGACCACCGCATGACCGCGGGAATATTTATGGCCGTCCACTCGCGGGACCGGAAATGACGCTTCCCACAGCGCCGGGCCATTCACCGAACGCTTCGGCGATATGGCCGCAATCACATCGGCCGGGATGCCGATGTCGACCACCTGCAGCAATCCGCAATGCAGACGGCCCGGCAGCAGCAGATGTCCCGGCTTCCTGCGGAAAAAGGTCACTGTCTCGGTCGCCTGCACCGCCGCACCCATGACGGCACCGGTCCCGCCGTGAATTCCGCTCGGCAGGTCGACCGAGACGATCGGGGCGCCGCTGGCGTTCATCGCTTCGATCAGGGCGCGCGCAACACCTTGCACCGGCCGGTCGAGACCGGCGCCAAACAAGGCATCGACGATGAGCCCGGCGAACGCCAGGCCATCCGGCGTGGCCGGATCGGTGGGGCCCGGCCATCTGCCGGCGGCCTCTGCTGCGTCGCCCCGTAGGGCGCTCCGGTCGCCAAGCAGGAGCACCCGCACCGGAAACCCGCGGGCGGCCAGTACGCGGGCGGCGACGAAGCCGTCCCCGCCATTGTTTCCGGGGCCGGCGACGATCCGCACCTGGGGCGCACCGGACGGATGACGTCGTGTGACCGCGTCCGCAACAGCCAAGCCGGCCTGCTCCATCAGTTCCATGCCGGATCGTCCGGCATGGATTGCAAGGCGATCGGCCTCGGCCATTTCCGTAGGGGTAAGGAGTTCAAACATGGCGTCCGTCACCCTCGCGTCCGCCGCAAACAGCCGGGAAGCACATTGGCGCGTCCGGCCTTGACCGTGAATTGGGCACAGTGCCTAGTTCGAGGGCAGAGCGATTGGCGCAGGAACATGCAGATGTCTCACAGGCGGGCAAATCGCGTGGAATCCTCAACAGTTAGACAGCGGGGCAGCTTGGCACGGACCCTGCTATCGGAAGGAGCGGCTCGCCCGACACCGTCTCCGGCCGACCCGGGAGAAGAAAAGCGATGAAGAAGATCGAGGCCATCATCAAGCCCTTCAAACTCGACGAAGTGAAGGAGGCTCTGCAGGAGGTCGGGCTGCAGGGCATCACCGTCACCGAAGCCAAAGGATTTGGCCGTCAGAAGGGCCACACCGAACTCTATCGCGGCGCCGAGTACGTCGTCGATTTTCTACCGAAGGTGAAGATCGAGATTGTGCTGGGTGATGAGATGGTCGAAATAGCTGTCGAGGCGATCCGCCGCGCCGCGCAAACCGGCCGCATCGGGGATGGAAAAATTTTCGTCTCGAATATCGAAGAAGCGATCCGGATCAGAACGGGGGAGTCCGGGTTGGACGCCATCTAGGCGCCGATCCATTTCGCTTGTCATTCACGCCCGTCCACGAAAGGGAAAGTAATCCATGGCGACCGCCAAGAATGTCATGAAGATGATCAAGGACAACGACGTGAAATACGTCGATTTCCGCTTCACCGATC
>CAZGSW010000251.1:0-5288 GCA_964528635.1 uncultured Rhodoplanes sp.
GCGCCGCACCAGATTTCCGCCGACTGGCCGTCCGCGGCGACGCGGGCGACCGCATTCATCGGCTCCATCTGGGCGTGATAGGTGTGCTCGGACCAGTAGGTGGCCTCGAGCTTCTTCGCCGCCCCGGCCAAGGCCGCCTCGGCGTCGCCGGTCTTGAACGCGTCCATCGCCTGGGCGTTCGGGTCGGCCGCCTTCTTCGCGTACTCCTCCTTCGCCTTCTCGGAGTCGAACGGCGCCGCCACCGATCCCGAGGTGTCCCACTTCACGTTAAGCGCCTGACGGCCGAGCCTTGAGGCCTCCACCGTCTCCGCCACCACCGCCACGCCGAACGGCAGCGGGATGACGTGCGTCACGCCCTTGATCTTCTTCACGTCGTCGGCGTTGACGCTCGCGGCCTTGGCGCCCTCCATCGGCGAATGCAACAGCGAGGCATACACCATGCCCGGCAACTGCACGTCGATGGAGTACTTCGCCGAGCCGTTGACCTTGGACGGCACGTCGACGCGCTGGATGTCCCTGCGGCCGATCAGCTTGTAGTCCTGCCGCTTCTTGAGGTCGCTTTCGGCGATCTTCGGCAGCTCCGCCGGCACCTTGGCGAACTTCGCCACCTCGCCGTAGGAGATGCTGCGCTTCGACTTGTCGTGGCTGATGCGGCTCTTGTCGGTGGTCAGCTCCGCGACCGGAACCTTCCACTGCTCCGCCACCGCGTCGAGCAGCACGCGGCGCGCCTGCGCACCCGCCACCCGCAGCGGCGTGAAGTAGGCCGGCACCGAGACGCTGGCGAGCGTCAGTTGCGCGCCGGGGAACATCTTGTGCGCGCCGCCGTACAGCTTCGGATTGCCCGGCGCGAATTCGCATTTCACCTTGGCCCAGTCGGCGTCGAGCTCCTCGGCGAGCATCAGCGGCAGCGCGGTGAGCACGCCCTGCCCCATCTCGGACGACGGGCAAAGGATGGTGACGGTGTCGTCATGACCGATCGTCACCCAGGCGTTGAGCTTGGCGCCTTCGGCGGCGAACGCGTCGGAAGCGCGGCCGAGCAAGGTGCCCGAAATCGCGAAGGCGAAGGTGAGGCCCGTGGCGCCCTTGGCGAAGCTGCGGCGCGAGACTTCAAGCGTATCCTGATCGATGTGCCTGTTCATCGCTCAGCCCTCCTGCGCCGCGCGCTCGATGGCGCGCACGATGCGGGGATAGGTGCCGCAGCGACAGATGTTGCCGTCCATGTGGGCGACGATCTGATCGCGCGACGGTTTCTTGTTGGTCGCCAGCAGTTCGGCGGCCTGCATGATCTGGCCGGACTGGCAGTAGCCGCACTGCGGCACCTGCTCGAGAATCCACGCCTTCTGCAGCGGATGAGAATTGTTCGGCGACAGCCCTTCGATGGTGACGACCGTCTTGCCGGCCACATCCTTCAGGCCGGTCTGGCACGAGCGCACCGCCTTGCCGTCGAGATGGACGGTGCAGGCGCCGCACAGGCCGGAGCCGCAACCGAATTTCGTGCCGGTGAGTTGCAGGTGCTCGCGCACCACCCAGAGAAGCGGCGTGTCCGGGCCAGCGTCGACGCTGGCCGGCTTGCCATTGACCGTAAACGAGACCGCCATATGCGTTCCCTCCTTGTGAGACTTTGTTATTGATGCAGGCCGTTCAAACCTGTCAGGCGCGTGTCTGCCGTCATCACGGCGGCACGCGTATTCCGTCGCTATGGATGCTGGTGTTTGGCCGTCGCTGCGGCCGGGCCTCCCGGGACTTCGTTATTTGGAGTCATTATAAGCACGACTCGAACAGAGTGGGCAGGCCCGCTCCGTGCCAAAATTGGCCACGGGGACAGATTTGGGACGTTGCCGGGAAGCCGTGGGATAATCCGGGGACCATGACCGCCGAGACCGCACGCCACCCTGCCCGCGCCCTGCTCGACCGCCTGTTCGAGACCGCCATTGCGGTAGCACACCCCGGGCAATGCCTGCCGCGGCACCTGCCGTCCCCGCCACCGGCGGGGCGGCTGATCGTGCTTGCCGCCGGCAAGGCGGCGGGCTCCATGGCCGAGGTGGCGGAGCGGCACTACCTCGACGAAACCGGACTCAAACCGCAGCGATTGCACGGACTCGCAGTCACCCGGCACGGCTATGGCCGCCCCACCCGTCTGATCGAAACGATCGAGGCCGGTCATCCGGTGCCGGATGCCGCCGGGCTCGAGGCCACCGGGCGCGCGCTCGCACTCGCCGATGCCGCCACGGCGGACGACCTCGTGCTGGTGCTGCTGTCCGGCGGCGCCTCCGCCAACTGGATCGCGCCGGCCGAAGGCGTGGCGTTCGCGGACAAGCAGGCGCTGACCCGCGCGCTGCTGCGCTCCGGCGCCACCATCGGCGAGATCAACGCGGTCCGTAAACATCTATCCCGCATCAAGGGCGGACGGCTCGCCCTGCGGGCGCGTCCTGCGCGCGTGGTCACGCTCGCGATCTCCGACGTGCCGGGCGACGATCCCGCGGTGATCGGCTCTGGCCCCACGGTGCCGGACCCCGCCACGCTTGCCGACGCGCGCGCCGTGATCGCGCGCTATCGCATCGACGTGCCGGCGTCGATCGTACGTGCACTTGACGATCCCGCCAACGAAACGCCCAAGCCCGGTGACACCGCCTTCGCGTCGGCATCGTACGCGCTCATCGCGCGACCGGTGGATGCATTTGTCGCGGCGGAGAAAGCGGTGCGCGCGGCTGGCTACGAATGCGTCATGCTCGGCGACCGCATCGAGGGCGAGGCCCGCACGGTTGCGGCCGCGCACGCCGCGCAGGCGCTGGACCTGCAGCGCGCCGGACGCCGCGCGGTGATCCTGTCCGGCGGCGAACTGACCGTGACCATCGCCGGCAAGGGCCGCGGCGGCCCGAATCAGGAGTACGCGCTTGCACTCGCGATGGCGTTGCGGGGCGCACCGGGGATCGCGGCCCTGGCCGGCGACACCGACGGCACCGACGGCGGCGGCGGCACCGCCTCCGACCCCGCCGGCGCGGCAATCGACCCGGCGACCCTGCGCCGCGCTGCCGCGAACGGCCTCGATCCGGCCCATTTTCTGGCCAACAACGACTCCACGGGGTTTTTCGGGCAGACCGGCGATCTGGTCACAACCGGGCCCACCTTCACCAACGTGAACGACTTCCGGGCGATCGTCGTTGACAGGCCGTAATTCTCCACGCGATACCGCTGACCGACGCATGATTTACAGAGGCAGCAACCGGTTTTCCGACTGGCCCGCACGCAAGACCATCTGTTGGCCCGGCACGGCGCCGTCCTGGCGGCCGGCCGTGCGGCGCGTGCTGTTCGGGCTGGCGCTGCTGTTCGCATCCACCCCGGCGCTGGCCGATTTCCACATCTGCAACAATTCGGGCAGCCGGGTCGGCGTCGCCATCGGCTACAAGGACGCGGACGGCCAGTGGACGTCGGAGGGCTGGTGGAATCTGTCGGCCCGAAGCTGCGAGACGCTGCTGAAAGGCTCGCTGATTGCACGATACTATTACATTTACGCGATAGATTACGACCGCGGCGGCGAATGGGCGGGTCAGGCCTTCATGTGTTCAAGGGAAAAGGAGTTCACCATTCGCGGCATCGAGGATTGCCTCGCCCGGGGCTTCGACCGCACCGGCTTCTTCGAGGTCGACACCGGCGAGCAGCGCTCATGGACGGTGCAACTGACCGAAACCGGCGACCAGGGACCACGGCCGCTCACGCCGGGCACGCCGCTGCTGCCGACACCGGGTCGGCAGGGCCCCTCCATGCCCGGAGGACCGGGCCGATGATGCAGGTGCGCGGTTCGATGCAATTCGGTCGCGGGGCCGAAGGGGTGCAGCGATGAGACGCCTGCGCCGCACCAAGATCGTCGCCACGCTGGGGCCCGCCTCGGGCACTCCGGAGATGATCGGCCGTCTGTTCGAGGCGGGAGCCGACACCTTCCGCATCAACATGAGCCACTCCTCGCACGATCGGATGCGCGAACTGGTGGCCGCGATCCGCAGCGTCGAGCAGAAGCACGGCAGGCCGATCGGCATCCTTTGCGATCTGCAGGGGCCCAAGCTCCGCGTCGGCACCTTCGCCGACGGGCCGGCGATGCTGGACAACGGCGCGAGCTTCGCGTTCGACCAGGACGCCGCACCCGGCGACCGCAACCGCGTGCAACTCCCTCACCCCGAAATCTTCGCCGGTATCGAGCCCGGCCACCGGCTCCTGCTGGACGACGGCAAGATCCGCCTCGTCGTCACCGAGGCGAGCCGGCAGCGCATCGCCACCCGCGTCGAGGTCGGCGGCAAGCTGTCCGACCGCAAGGGCGTGAGCCTGCCCGACACGCTGATCCCGTTCTCCGCGCTGACCCCGAAGGACCGCTCCGACCTCGAAGCGGCGCTGGAGACCGGCGTCGACTGGGTCGCGCTGTCGTTCATCCAGCGTCCCGAGGATATCGCCGAGGCCAAGAAGATCACCCGTGGCCGCGCCGCCGTAATGGCAAAGATCGAGAAGCCGGCCGCCGTGAGCCGGATGAACGACATCATGGACGTCACCGATGCGATCATGGTGGCGCGCGGCGACCTCGGCGTGGAAATGCCGCTGGAGAAGGTGCCGAGCATCCAGAAGCAGCTCACCCGCGCCGCGCGGCGCGCCGGCAAGCCCGTGGTGGTGGCGACCCAGATGCTCGAGTCGATGATCTCGTCGCCAGTGCCGACCCGCGCCGAAGTGTCCGACGTCGCGACCGCGATCTTCGACGGCGCCGACGCCGTGATGCTGTCTGCAGAATCGGCGGCCGGGCAGTTTCCGGTGGAGGCCGTCGCCACCATGAACCGCATCGCCGAGGAGGTGGAGAGCGAGGTAGGCTACCGCTCCATCATGGAGGCGCATCACGAGCCGCCGGAGGCGACCGGCGCGGACGCCATCGCCGCCGCGGCCCGTCAGATCGCCGACACGCTCGACCTGGCCACCATCATCTGCTGGACCTTCTCCGGCTCGACCGCGCTGCGGGTCGGCCGTGAGCGGCCGCACGCGCCGATCGTCGCGATCTCGCCGAACATGGCGGCGGCACGCAAGCTCTCGGTCGCCTGGGGCGTGCACTGCGTGGTCGCCGACGACGCCCGCGACCAGGACGACATGATCGAACGCGCCTGCCGGCTTGCGTTCCGCGACGGGTTCGCCAAGGCGGGACGCCGCGTCATCATCGTGGCGGGCATGCCGCTCGGCACGCCGGGCGCCACCAACATGCTGCGCATTGCCTTCGTCGGCTCTGAGCCGGACAGCGATTACCTGCCGCTCGATCTGGC
>CAZGSW010000252.1:0-5264 GCA_964528635.1 uncultured Rhodoplanes sp.
CAAGATCACCGCGCGGGCGGTGACGCCGGTGCGCTTCGTGCCGTTCGTCCGGCCGAGGTAAGCAGCCGCAGGACACCCAGCGCAGGGCCATGGCGCGCACTCCCGCTCCTTGTTAGGTTTTCCAGAACACAGGGAGGATCTGCAATGACCGCGCCGAGCCGCATCACGCGCCGTACCCTGCTCCGCAATTCCGCCGCGACCGGTGTGGCTTTCGCCGCAGCACCGGCGTTCGCGCAAGGCACGAACTGGCCGAGCCAGAACGTGCGGATGGTGGTGCCCTATCCGGCCGGCGGATCGACCGACGTGCTGTTCCGCATCCTCGCCGAGAGGCTGAAGGAAAAGCTCGGCCATTCCTTCGTGGTCGAGAACCGGCCCGGCGCGTCAGGCAACATCGGCATCGACCAGGTCGCCAAGAGCGCGCCGGACGGCAACACCATCGGCTGCGCCACCATCGGGCATTTCGCGATCAACCAGTATCTGATCGCCAACATGCCGTTCAACGCCGAGAAGGATCTGGTCGCGCCGTCACTGGCCTACGAGCTTCCGAACGTCGCGGTGGTCGCGGCCAAGCACTGCCCGGCAAAGACCATCGCCGAGTTCATCGCATGGGCGAAGGCGCGGCCGAAGGGCATCTCGATCGGCAGCCCCGGACCGGGCACCTCGCCGCATCTGTCCGGCGTGCTGTTCGAGGCGCGCACCGGCGTGAAGGCGGTGCACGTGCCATTCAAGGGCGCGGCGCAGACCATTCCGGCGATGCTGGCGGGGGACGTCGATTTCGCAGTCGACAATCTCGCCTCGTACATATCGCAGATCCAGTCCGGAAACATGCGGGCGCTGGCCGTCACGTCGGGGCAGCGCTGGCCGACGATGCCGGACGTGCCGACCATGGCGGAGGCCGGCGTGAAGGATTTCGTCGTGACGTCGTGGTCCGCCTACGTGCTGCCCGCCGCGACGCCGCGGTCGATCGTCGACAGGCTTTCCGCCACGCACAAGGCGCTGGCCGCCGACACCGCGCTGCAGAAGCGCTTCCTCGACGCCGGCGCGCGCCTGCTCTCCAGCACACCGGAGGAGGCCAGGGCGTTCGCCGCCAAGGAGGCGAAGTGGTGGCAGGAGGTGGTGCGACTGGCGGGGCTGAAGCCGCGGTAGGGGGACGACTGGTCGGCGCGAAAGTTGTGGTTCGGCGCGAGAGGCATCCCGAAGCGGTGAAACGCGATGCTCAATAGTCCTTGCCGGTGAATTCGCTGAACTCGACTACATTGCGATCGGGATCGTGGATGTAGAATTGCCGTCCGGGGAATGTGCCGGTCGTGCGGTTCTCTTCGTCGATGATGGCGATGCCGTTGCTCTGCAGAAATGCCTTGGCGTCCTCGTAGGCCTCAGGATGAACCGCAAAGGCGTGGTGAACGCGCCGCTTGCCTTCCGGGTTCGGATTGATGGGCGTCTCGCTCTTCGCGAGGATCAGGTAGTCCTTGCCGGCCATCAGGAAGACGATCTGATACGCGGGCGAGAACCGGACGAAGGTGAGCCCCAGCATCTCGGTATAGAATTTCCCGCTGATCTCGAGGTCGCTGACGGGAATGCAGGCGTGCACCATTCCTCTTGGCTTTATGGCTGACATGGGCTCGACCCTCGGCGTTGCTCATTTCGTTTCAGAATATCGCAGCCGCCGGACCGCGCCAGCCCCCGCGACTTACAAAAGACAGGTAACCTGACTTTTTGCGTGACAGGCTTGTCGCCGCTGCCTAAGGTTGGCCGGGTCCTTCGCCGGGGTCGAACCGATGAGCGCCTACTCACCTCCTTCCGGGCAGGATTTCCTGCGGCGCGTGCGGGACATTTCGCCGTTGATCGAACAGTCCGCCGCTCAGACCGAACGCGACGGCCGCCTTGCGCCGGCGGTCGTGCAGGCCCTGATTGACGGCGGTTTCTATCGGGTTCTGCAGCCGCACTTTCTAGGCGGCAGCGAGCTGTCGATGTCGGCATTTGCCGAGGTGATCGAGGCAATCGCCAAGGCCGATGCCAGCACCGCGTGGTGCCTCGCCCAGACCGGCGCCTGCGCGATGGCGGCCGCCTATCTCGACCGCGAAACCGCCATCGAGGTGTTCGGCCCGCCGGACGGCATCGCCGCGTGGGGGCCGGTTGCACCGTCCGAGGCGCGGGTCGTCGACGGCGGCTACCGCATCACAGGAAAGTGGAATTTCGCCAGCGGCGGCCATCAGGCGAGCTGGCTCGGCGGCCAGTGCTATGTGATCGGCCGCGACGGCAAGCCGCTCAAGCGCGCGGACGGCTCAGCGGTCGTACGCATGATGCTGTTTCGCTATCGCGACGCCCAGATGATCGATGTCTGGGACGTCATGGGCCTGCGCGGCACCGGCAGCGACAGCTATGCGGTGAAGGACATGTTTGTGCCCGACCGTCTGTCGTTCGGCCGGGACGAACCCGAAGAGCGCCGCGAGCAGACACAGTTGTTCAAGCTCAGCACCAGCAATGTCTATTCGTTCGGATTTGCGGCCGTGGCGCTCGGGATCGCGCGGCGCATGCTCGACGATGTGATCGCGGCCGCCGCCGGCAAGACGCCGGGCGGATCGAAGCGTGCGTTGCGCGACAACAACGTGGTGCAGTCGCAGATCGGCAAATCCGAGGCCGCGTGGCGTTCGGCACGCGCCTACCTGCACGCCACGGCGCGAGACCTCTGGCAGTCGCTCGCCGCAACGCCCACGCTGACCGCGGAGCAGAAGATCGAGATCCGCCTGTCCTCGACCTGGGCGATCCACCGGTCCGCCGACGTCGCGGACACCGTCTATCACATGATGGGATCGACGGCGGTGTTCCGGAACAACGCGTTCGAGCGCCGCTTCCGCGACATGCACACGCTGACCCAGCAATTGCAAGGCCGGCAGAGCCACTATGAAAACGTCGGGCAGGTGTTGCTCGGGCTCGATCCCGATGCGCTCCTGTTCACCACCTAGGCGCCCGGCGATGGAGGGCCAGACACCCGCGTCACGCCGTCCGCCGCTGGGCACGCGGCCGCTCGGCCGGTGTCCTGACCGGCTCGGCGTCAACGCGACAATAGGCCTTGAGTGCGCTGCGCAGCTCCGCCACGGCCTTGCCGCCGATGCGAAGCGCCAGATCGCGCTCGCAGGCGGCCACCGCCCTGCGGATGGCGTCGAGCAGGCGAAGCCCGCCTGGCGTGAAGCGCACGATCCTGGCGCGCCGGTCGGCCGTATCGACGATCCGCGTAACAAATCCCATCAGCTCAAGCTGCTCGATCATCTCACCCATCGACTGCTTGGTAACGCCGGCCCGCACCGCCACATCCGCGATCCGCGTTCCCGACAGGTCGATATGGCGCGTCACCGCCAGATGGGCGATCCGCATGTCGGGATGGCTCTTGTTGACCAGCGCCAGCACGCGCTCCTGGAAGCGCCTCGTGGAATCGAACAGCAGGCGCCCGGTGTTGTCGTGCCGCCAGTCAGTCGAACGCGAAGATACCGAGCGCGAAGATACCGAACGCGAAGACATGGCCGGGTCCTGGAAACGATGCGGTGGTTTGGCACGGGCTGCCGGCTTTGTCGAGCGAACCCGTCCGACAACAATTTTGCAAAGGGAGGAATGACAATGATCCGGATGCTGCATGCTGTAACGCTGGCGGCCGCGGTGACGGTTGCCGGGCCGGCGCTGGCGCAGGACTTTCCGAACAGGCCGATCACCCTGATGCACGGCTTCGGCGCCGGCGGCAACGCCGACACCATGGCCCGCATTCTGGGCGACGTGATGAGCCGCAGCCTCGGCCAGCGCGTGGTGGTGGAGCCAAAGCCGGGAGCAGCCGGCACGCTCGCCACCGAAATGCTGACGCGCGCATCGCCGGACGGCCACACGTTGCTGATGCTGACGGCGGCTCACGCCACCACTGCGAACATGATGCGGAACCTGAAGTACGATCCGGTGAACGGGCTGGCGATGCTCACCACCATCGGCTTCTTCCCGTATGTCGTCGCGGTGCGGCAGGAGCATCCCTTCAAGAGCCTGTCGGACCTGATCGCCACGGCGAAGGCAAAACCCGGCGAGGTCACCTATACGTCGGTCGGCGTCGGCAGCGTACCGCATCTGACCGGCGAGCTGCTGGCGGCGCAGGCCAACGTGAAGATGACGCACGTGCCGTATCGTGGCGGCACGGCGCCGATGACGGACGTGCTGGGCGGCCGCGTCGATGTGCTGATCGACACGCAAACGGTGAGCATGCCGCAGATCAACGCCGGCAAGGCGCGCGGTCTCGGCGTCACCAGCAAGACACCGTGGCCCGGAACGCCGGGTGTGCCGACCGTGGCGTCGACGCTGCCGGGCTTCGAGGTCGAAACCTGGATCGGTCTGGCGACCGTGAAGGGCACGCCGCCTGCCATCATTCAGCGCCTGAACAAGGAGGCGGTTGCCGCGCTCAACTCCCAGGAGGTGAAGGACAAGCTGCGCGGCCTTGGCGCAGATGTGCGGCCTTCCACGCCCGAGGCCATGCAGAAGCTGGTGGCCAGCGAAATCAAGCGCTGGGGCGACGTGATCGAAAAGGCGGGCGTCAAGCCGCCGCAATAGGCGCGGCGGCAGGGATCGCCTCACGGCTCGCAGCAGCGTTCAGAAAAAGCTCTGCGGGTCGACATCCACCTCGAGCTTGAGCGTGCCCTTCGTCTTCGGCGCTTCGGCGAGCCACTGGCGCAGGTAGGACGGCAGGTCGTAGCCGCGCGGCGCCTTCACCAGCAGCCGGTAGCGGAAGCGCCCGCGCACCACCGCGAGCGGCGCCTCGGCGGGACCGAGCACACGCACGGCCTCGTCGAGCGGCGAGACCGCGGCGAGCCGCCGCGCGTAGCCCTCGGTGGCATGCTTGTCGCCGCCTGACACGAGCAGGCTCGCCAGCCGGCCGAACGGCGGATAGCCGGTTTTCTCGCGCACCTCGATCTCGGCGGCATAGAACGCCTCGCGGTCCTGCGCGATCAGCGCGCGCATCACCGGATGCTCGGGATTGTGCGTCTGCAGGAAGCCGTAGCCGCGGCCCTCCTCGCGGCCGGCCCGGCCGACCACCTGATGCAGGAGCTGGAAGGTGCGTTCCGCGGCGCGCGGATCGCCGTTCGACAGGCCGAGGTCGGCGTCGACGATGCCGACCAGGTTCAGCTTGGGGAAATGATGCCCCTTCGCCACGAGCTGCGTGCCGATCACCAGATCGAACCGGCCCTGCGCCACGTCATCGAGTTCGGACCGCAGACGCTCGACGGATTCGACCA
>CAZGSW010000253.1:0-5255 GCA_964528635.1 uncultured Rhodoplanes sp.
GTCCCGGCTCGCGCTCCCCCGGGTCAAGCCCGGGGTCGCTTGGCCGGGACACGCGCCGTGGAGCTGGTGGGATGCGGAGATGACAGCGTGAGTTGTTGACGGACCTACTTCTCCACCAGGCCGATGTCCTTGCCGATCTTGGCCCACTTGGCCATTTCGCTCTTCACCATGCCCGACAGCTCTGCCGCTGTGCCGGGCGCAAGCTCGGCGCCGAGCTTGCCGTAGAACGCCTTGGCGTCCTCGGTCGCGGCGATCTCGTGCATCGCCTTGTTGAGCTTGGTGATGATCGCCTGCGGCGTTCCGGTCGGCACGAACACACCCTGCCAGAACGTCGATTCCGCCTGCACGCCGGATTCGATCAGCGTCGGCACGTCCGGATAGACCGGCGCGCGGCGCGTGCTCGCCACCGCCAGCGCGCGCACCTTGCCGGAGCGCACGTGCGGCAGCGTGCTCGGCATCGACGCGATCCAGAACTGCACGCGGCCCTCCATCAGGTCGGTGTAGGCCTGGGTGGTCTGCTTGTAGGGCACCGGCTGCGCCTTCGCGCCCGCGGCGGACAGGAACAGCTCCGCAGACAGGTGGGGCGTCGAGCCCGAGCCGAGCGACACGTAGTTGAGCGCGTCCGGTTTCGTCCTGGCCATCGCGATCAGGTCCTTCACCGACTTCGCGGGCGACGAGGCCGGCACGATCAGCACGTTCTGGATCTCGACGAAGTTCGACACCGGCGTGAACTGGCCGACCGGGTCGTAGCCGACCTTCTTCAGCACCGCGTTGATGGCGAGCGACGAGGTGACGTAGCCGAGCGTATAGCCGTCGGCGGTCGCCTTCGACATGGCGACGTAGGCGGTGGTGCCGGCCGCGCCGGGCATGTTCTCCACCACCACGGTCTGGCCGAGCTTGTCGCCGAGCTTCTGGGCGAGGAAGCGCGCCATCACGTCGGATGCGCCGCCGGCGCCATACGGCACGATCAGCTTCACCGACCGGGTCGGGTAGTCCTGCGCCGCCGCGCCGCCTGCCAGCAGCGCCAGCATCAGGCCGAGTGCGAGCGCACCGCGCCGCGAATGGTGAATGGTCATGTCCGGTCCTCCCTGGTGTCCCGATTCCGGGATTCGCATCGTCTGCGGCATCCTCGTTTGCGAACTCCGGAATCGAAGGACACGAGCAACTTGTTGATCTGGTGTGGCTTTGGTTCAGAAGTTCCGCATGATGCCAAAGCCGGGCCGCTGGCGTAAGATCGGATGACGCAGACCGGGAGATATCAGCAATGACTGTGACGAATGGCAGCGGGCACACCATCACGAGCGTGGAGCAGCTCGAGGCGCTCTACCCGGAAGGCGTGTATCCGCCCGCGAAACACAAGGAAGTCGAGCGCATCACCGCGGCGTACCGCAAGCTGGTCGAGGCGTCGCCGTTCTGCGCGCTCGCGACCATCGGACCGGACGGGCTCGATTGCTCGCCGCGCGGCGATCCGGCCGGCTTCGTGCGCGTGGTCGACGACACCACCGTGATCGTGCCGGACCGGCGCGGCAACAACCGCATCGACAGCATGCGCAACCTGATCGCCGATCCGCGGGTGGCGCTGCTGTTTCTCATTCCCGGCGTCAGCGAGACGCTGCGCATCATGGGCCGCGCCACGATCTGCACCGACCCGGCGCTGTGCGAGAGCTTCGCCATGCAGGGCAGGGCGCCGCGCAGCGTGCTGGTGGTGAAGGTCGAGAAGGTGTTCTTTCAGTGCGCCAAGGCGATCGTGCGCTCGAAACTGTGGGATCCGAAGACGCAGGTGGAGCGTTCGTCGCTGCCAACGCCGGGTTCGATCCTGGCAGAAATCACCGAGGGCAAGCTCGGCGGTCCGGAGCACGACCGTCTCGCTCCGGAGCGGATCAAGGCGACGATGTATTGAGACGGGAACCGCGCCGCTGGAAGCATCTCAATACCAGGTTCGCCTCGCTGATCACGCCGCGCGTGCCCGTGCGCCGTTCGCGATGGTCGGTGGCGCCTTGTTGAGCGCCTCGATCGCAAAGCCGGCGGCGGCCTTGTAGCCCGCCATGAAGGCGGCGCGCTCCTGCGGCGGGATCACGTCGTCGATGTTGTCGAACGTGCCGCCGCAGCGCTCGTCCACCATGTTGAGAAGCCCGAACGGTCCGGCGCCGCGGTTGCGCAGCACGAGCTGCGAGATCGGGCCGCACAGCCTCGCGTCATAGGCTGCGAGCGCCGCCGGCGTGACGCCGTGCTCGACCATGGCGGCGCCGAGCACGCGCGCGTCGACAACCGCCTGGCTGCCGCCGTTCGAGCCGGTCGGATACATCGCATGCGCGGCGTCGCCAATGAGCGCCACCGGACCGTCCTGCCAGGTCGGAACCGGATCGCGGTCGATCATCGGGTTCTCGAACGCGCCGTCGGCCTGCCGCAGCATGGCCGGCACGTCGAGCCAGTCCCAGATCCAGTCCTCGAAATGATGGATGAAGTCGCCGATGCCGACCTGCCGGAACCAGCCGGTCTGCTTCCAGCCTTCGGCGTTGTCCATCGTCACCTCGGCGATCCAGTTGATCATCGACAGGCCGGTCGCCGGATCGGGTTGCGAGATCGGATAGAACACCATGCGCTGGCGGTGGGTGCCGAGCCCGACGAACGACGCGCCGGTGCGGATCGGTTTGCCCCAGGTCGTGCCGCGCCACATCACCGCGCCGCCCCAGTGGATCGGCGGCTGCGCCGGATGCATCTGCGCGCGCACCGCCGAGTGGATGCCGTCTGCGCCGATCAGGAGTGCGCCGTCTGCTTCGGACTTCGAGCGGTCGGCGTGCTCGACCAGCGCGGTGACGCTGCCGTCCGCGTTCTTGCGGTAGCCAGCGACGCGGCTGCCGAGCTTCACCGCATCGCGTCCGGCTCGCTCGATCAGCCGGTCGTGCAGCAGCATGTGGAGCCGGCCGCGATGCACCGCATATTGCGGCCAGTCATAGCCGGCGAGCAGGCCGCGCGGCTCGGAGTAGATGTCGTTGCCGTTGAGCCCGACCAGCGCCCATTCCTTCGCCGGCAGTCCGATGCGGTCGAGGTCGGCCGGCGTGAAGCCGAGATCGTACAGTTCGCGGATCGCGTTGGGCTGCAGGTTGATGCCGACGCCGAGCGGGCGCATCTCGCGCACCGCCTCGAACACAAGGCACGGCACGCCGATCTGATGCAGGGTCAGCGCGGTGGCGAGTCCGCCGATGCCGCCGCCGGCAATGATCACTGGCTTGTTCGTCACAGGAGCGCCCGGTCTGCAGCCCAATGCGGGCCATTATGGTTCGGCGAGCGGCCCGAGAAAACGGCCCCGGCAACGGCCCCGACAAACGGTTCAGGTGCGATCGCGCCGCGGCGCCAGCGGCGCCTGCGCCACGATCGCGCTGTCGTCGCCGTTCCAGCCGCATGCCATCAGCATGTCGCGCATGTGCACCGGCACCGGCGCGACGGCACGGACCGGATCGCGGTTCCTGTAGAGCGGCACCGAAACCGCACGCGCGAGCAGTTGCAGCGGCGGGCCGCCGCCGCGCGGCGCCGTGCCGTAGATGCTGTCGCCGGCGATCGGCCAGCCCATCGCGGCGCAGTGGACGCGAAGCTGATGGGTGCGTCCGGTCAGCGGTTCGAGCGCCAGCCAGGCGAGGGGGCGTGAGAGGGAGCCGACGTCAGCATCCGCCGCTTGCCCCCTCCCTGACCCTCCCCCGCAAGCGGGGGAGGGGACGGAGAGAATCCCTGCCGGACTCGAAGGCGTAGCAGCATCGGCCGCCGGCCACCGCCCCATCACTCTCCACGTCGTCGACGACGGCAATCCGTCCGGGTCGGTCTTCATCCACCAGCCGCGGTTGTCGTCGCGCTTGGCGAGCGGAATGTCGATCCGGCCCTCGGTCTCTTCGGGGCCGCCTTCGACCACGGCCCAGTAGGTCTTGCCGACCTTGCCGTGGCGGAACAGGTCCGACAGGCTGGCGAGCGCCTTGCGGTGGCGGCCCAGCACCAGGCAGCCCGAGGTCTCGCGGTCGAGCCGGTGCGCCAGCGCGGGGGGCTTCGGCAGCCCGAATTGCAGCGCCGGAAAATCGTCCTCCAGGGAATGGCCTCCCTTCGGGCCCTTGTGCACGGCAATTCCGGCGGGCTTGTCGACAATCAGCATCAGCCCGTCGCGGTAGAGCAGGCGGCTCAGAATTTCGTCCGGCGTCATTTTGTTCGGCCGTCATTGCCGGGCTTGACCCGGCAATCCATCTTGGAACAAGCCATGGTTACGAAGCAGATGGACCCCCAGGTCAAGCCCGGGGGTGACGAGTCCCAATCGCGTCACAGGTTCCGGCGTCCGGCATGAACGACACAACCGACCGCACGAGCGAAGCGGACAACAGAGGCGGCTGGTTCGGCCGCCTCACCGGCGGGCTGAAGCGCACGTCGACCGCGCTCGGAACCGCGATCACCGACATCGTCATGAAGGGTCCGATGGACCCGGCCAAGCTCGACGAGATCGAGGAGGCGCTGATCCGCTCCGATCTTGGGCTGGAATCCGCCGCCCGCGTGACCGAGATCGTCGGCGAGGGCTGGTACAAGCAGACCATCTCGCCTGAGGATCTCAAGCGCATCATCGCCGACCACGTTACGAAAGTGCTCGAGCCGGTGGCGAAGCCGCTGAAGATCGGCGGCGCGAAGCCGTTCGTCATCCTGGTGGTCGGCGTCAACGGTTCCGGCAAGACCACGCTGATCGGCAAGCTGGCGTCGAAGTTCGCGGCCGAGAAGCGCAAGGTGGTGCTGGCGGCGGGCGATACGTTCCGTGCCGCCGCGATCGATCAACTGAAAATTTGGGGTCAGCGCACCGGCGCCGGCGTGGTGGCGAGCGAGCCCGGCGCGGATGCGGCGAGCCTCGCATTCGACGCGGTGGCGCAGGGCAGGCGCGACAACGCCGACGTGGTGATCGTCGACACCGCGGGGCGTTTGCAGAACCGCACCGAGCTGATGGAAGAGCTGGAGAAGATCGTCCGTGTCATGAAGAAGGTCGATCCGGACGCGCCGCACGCGGTGCTGCTGGTGCTGGATGCGACGGTCGGCCAGAACGCGCTGTCGCAGGTGGAGATCTTCCGCAAGACCGCGGGCGTGACGGGGCTGGTGATGACCAAGCTCGACGGCACCGCCCGCGGCGGCATCCTCGTCGCCATTGCGCAGAAGTTCGGCCTGCCGATCCATTTCATCGGCGTCGGCGAGGGCGCCGACGATCTGCAGCCGTTCTCGGCGAAGGATTTCGGCAGGGC
>CAZGSW010000254.1:0-5245 GCA_964528635.1 uncultured Rhodoplanes sp.
CGCGAGTCCGGCCGTCCGATTGCGGCCGCCGAGATGGTGCTGGTGCGCATTGCCTATGCGGCCGACCTGCCCACGCCCGACGAGGCGATCCGCGCGCTCGGCGAGAACGGCAGTGGCGCGCCGGCATCCGGCAATGGCGCCTCGGCGGCGCCGTCGTCGCCGCGCCCGTCGGCGTCGGCTGTTTCCGCTCCGCCGCAGCGGTTCGAGACGGCGCCGCGTGGCGGCGGTGGTGCACGGGCGGCTCTGGCGCCCGCCAGCGCACCGCAGCCGCGGGCTTCGGCAGTGGCGTCGGCCCCGGTGCGGGCCATCAATACGTTCGATGAGATCGTTGCGCTGGCGGCAGAGAAGCGCGACATCCAGATGAAGCTCGCGCTCGAGCGCGACATGCGTCTGGTGCGTTGCGAGGAAGGCCGCCTCGAGGTGGCGCTGGAATCCGCGGCGGCAAGGACCGTCAGCAACGAGCTTTCGCGAAAGCTCGGACAATGGACCGGGCGGCCGTGGCTGGTCGTCATCTCGGCGGAGCAGGGCGCGCCGACGCTCAAGCAGCAGAACGACGAGAAGCAGGCGGAGCTGGAGACCGGAGTTCGCGCCGATCCGCTGGTGAAGGCGGTGATGAAGCAATGGCCCGGTGCCGAGATCAGCGCGGTGCGCGGTCCGAAGGATGCTTTGCCGGATACCGCTCCGGTCGCAGACGATGTACTGCCGCCGGCCGACGACGATGATGGCTTCGGCGACAACTGGGTTCGTGACGACGGTATCGAATAGCGGGTGATGTGATGGCGGATTTCATGGGCTTGATGAAGCAGGCCGCGCAGATGCAGGCCAGGATGCAGGAGATGCAGGCCGAGCTCGATTCCATCGAGGTGGAGGGCACCGCCGGCGGCGGCATGGTTACGGTGAAGCTGTCCGCCAAGGGCGAGTTGAAGGGTGTGAAGATCGACGACTCCCTGCTCAGCCCTAGCGAGAAGGAAATCCTGGAGGACCTGCTGGTCGCCGCCCACGCCGACGCGCGCCGCAAGGCCGAAACGGTAATGCAGGAAAAGATGAAGGACCTGACCGGCGGGTTGTCGCTGCCGGGCGGCCTGAAACTGCCGTTCTGACGAAGTGCGGGAGGTCTGTCTGCGGTCCACGTCCTGGCCGCGCGCAAGAAAGGCGTGGATGGCTGGGACAGGCCCGGTCAGGACGAACTGATTTCGCTAAGACAGCATCATGCCCAAAGCCACCGCCGGCCCCGAGATCGAGCGCCTGATTCAGCTTCTGGCGCGTCTGCCGGGACTCGGCCCCCGCTCGGCGCGCCGTGCCGCGCTGCATCTGATCAAGAAGCGCAACCAGCTGATGACGCCGCTGGCGGCGGCGCTGCAAACCGCCACCGAGAAGGTCGAGGTGTGCCGCACCTGCGGCAGCATCGACACGCAGAATCCCTGCACGGTCTGCACCGACGCGCGACGCGATCCGTCCGTCATCGTGGTGGTGGCCGACGTCGCCGACCTGTGGGCGCTGGAGCGCGCCGAGGCGCTCAACGCGCGCTACCACGTGCTGGGCGGCACGCTGTCTCCGCTCGACGGCGTCGGCCCGCAGGATCTCACCATCGACGCGCTGGTCACGCGCGCCCAGGATACCGCGGTGAAGGAGGTGGTGCTGGCGCTCAACGCTACGGTCGACGGCCAGACCACGGCGCACTACATCACCGATCTGCTGCACGATGCCGGCGTCACCGTCACGCGGCTTGCCCATGGCGTGCCGGTCGGCGGCGAGCTGGATTATCTGGACGAAGGCACGCTGACACAGGCGCTGCGCAGCCGCACCCCGATGTGACCGTTTATTGGCGAGTAAATGTGCTCTCTCGGCCTCATCCTGAGGAGCATTGCGAAGCAATGCGTCTCGAAGGATGGGGCCGTCCTCGTCCTTCGAGACGCGCCCTTTGGGCGCTCCTCAGGATGAGGGCGGAGTGAGATTCCGCATTAATCCTCCGCCGCGACCACCTTCGGCGGCCCGAGCTTCTCGAAATGGCCGCGCGCCTGCAGCCACCACAGCAGGACGATCGCCGGCACGGCAGCCACCGCGCTGATCGCAAAGAACCAGAACCAGCCGGCCTCCTTGGCGATGAAGCCGGAGGTCGCCGACATGTAGGTGCGTCCGACCGCGGCGAGCGCGGTGAGCAGCGCAAATTGCGTCGCCGTGTGCAGCGGCGACTGACATAGCGCCGACAGGTAGGCGATGAAGATGACCGTGCCGATCGCGCTGGTGAAGTTCTCGATCGTGATCGAGACGGCGAGCGCCCAGTGGTTCAGCCCCATCCAGGCCTGCCACGAGAACACCAGGTTCGATGCCATCTGCAGGAATGCGCCGATCCAGAGCGAGGTGGCGAGCGGATAGGCGCGCGCGACAAATCCGCCGGCGAAGCCGCCAAGCAGGGTGGCGGCGAGCCCCAGCCCCTTCACGATGTTGGCGTAGTCGGTGCGGGTGAAGCCGAGGTCGATGACGAACGGTGCGGTCATCGCGCCGGCGAAGGCGTCGCAGAACTTGTAGAGCACGACGAAGATCAGCACGACCACCGCCATCTCGCGGGTCAGGAATTCTGCGAACGCGCCATAGGCGGCGGTGGCCACCCGCCTGACCGCATTTTCCTTCGCTTGCGCCGCATGTTTGGCGACGGCAGTTGCAGAATGCGCGGGCTCGGTGGCGAGCAGCGTCGTCACCATGCCGATGCCGACCATTGCCGCCATCACCGCGTAGCCGAGCGACCATGCGGCATGCTTGCTGGCGCCCAGCAACTCGAAGCCCGACACGAAATAGAGCGCGCCCGCAGTCGAGACCAGCATGCCGACCCGATAGGCGGCGACGTAGGACGCCATGCCTGCCGCCTGCTCCGACGGGTCCAGGCTCTCGACCCGGAAGGCGTCGATCACGATGTCCTGCGTGGCGGACGCGGTCGCCACCAGCAGCGCGGCGCCCGCGATGAAGATCAGCGGCGAGATCGCAGGATTGCATAGCGCAAGGATCAGGATCGCCGCCATCAGCATGAGCTGGGAGAGCATCAGCCAGCCGCGCCGCCGTCCCAGCGCGCGCGACAGCACCGGAACGTCGAGCGCGTCGACCACCGGGGCCCAAAGGAACTTGATCGTGTAGGGCGTGCCGACCAGGGTGAACAGGCCGATGGTGCCGAGGTCGACGCCGGCCTCGCGCATCCACACCAGCAGGGTCGAGCCGGACAGCGCCAGCGGCAGTCCCGCGGAGAAGCCGAGGAACAGCACGATCAGGACGCGCGGCTTGAGATAGACCGTCAGCGCGTCGCGCCAGTTGGCGCGGGTGGGCGGCGCGCTGCTGCCCGCCGTGCCGGTCATGCGGCGAATCTCTCGTGCCTCATGCCCGGCCTTGTGCCGGGCATCCACGCCTCAGGTCAAGGATGCAGGTCGAGGATGGCCGGGACAAGTTTTGCGACGACGTTGACGCAACTGTGCAAATCCTATTCTCCGGCCCGCAGCTTGAACACCGGCGGCTGCACCACGGTTGCCGCCGCCTCGAGTTCGCCGACCTCCACCTGGCTGATGCGCTCGCCGCGCGCCTCGATCTTGTCGACCGAGATCAGCGCCTGCCGGATGTCCTCGTTGGACTGGTTGAAGTGCGTCTGCAGCTTGCGGACGCGCTCGCCGAGCAGATGCACGTCCTTGAGGAGCCGTCCCACCTCGGACTGGATCAGGTCGGCCGCCTCGCGCATGCGGGCGTCCTTGCGCATGTGCTGCACGAGTTGCACCGTCGCCATCAGCAGCATCGGCGAGACCAGCACCACGCGCGACCGGTAGGCCTTCTGCACCACGTCGTCGAATTCGCCGACCAGATCGGCATAGACCGACTCCGACGGCACGAACATCAGCGCCGTCTCATAGGTCTCGCCCGGAATGAGATACTTTCCGGCGATATCGGTCACGTGCTTGCCGACGTCGGCGCGCAGCCGCTGCGCGGCCGTCTTGCGCTCGTCGTCGGACTGCGCGTTGCGAAATGCCGTTACGCCCTCAAGCGGAAACTTGGCGTCGATGACCAGCGACCGCTCGTCGAGCAGGAACACGCAGCAGTCGGGCCGGGTCTTGTTGGAGAGCGTGTGCTGGAAGGCGTAGGAGCCCTTTGGCAGGCCGTCCTGCACGATCGCCTCCATGCGCGCCTGGCCGAAGGCGCCGCGGTCCTGCTTGTTCGACAGCACGCTCTGCAGCGAGGTCACCTGAGAGGCGAGGTCGGTGATGTTCTTCTGGGCGCGGTCGATTACGGCGAGCCGTTCGTTCAGCCGGCTGAGGTTCTCGGCCGTGTGCCGGGCGGTGGAATGCATCGACTCGCCGAGCCGGTGGGTCACCGCATCGAGGCGTTCGTTGACGTGGCGGGCCAGTTCGCCCTGCCGGGCGCCGAGCGCGTCCGCCATCGCCTTCACGGTGGCGCCAAGCTCGACGATGCGCTGGTCCGCGGCGGCGGCCGTTGCGGCCGCCTCGCGCTCTGCCGTTGCCGCGCGCGACCGCAGGAGGGCAAACACCAGCGCCGCGATCCCGATACCGGCGACCAGCCCGGCGGCGAGCAGGAGCCCGGTCTGCACCAGCGGATCGGCAAGCACGGCGGTGTTGAACAGGGCAGGCTGCGGCGTGGCGTCCATGTGTTCAGTCCTACGCGATTCGCGCTGTCACCCCGCGGGACGCCGGCGCTTCTCCATAAGAACAAAACAGGAACACATTGACCGGCAAAAGTCCAGCGCTTAAATCGCGGCCATGGCGATACGCGACATTCTGATCATTCCCGACAAGCGGCTGCGGGAGGTCTCCAGACCGGTGAGCAAGGTCGACGCTTCGGTGAAGAAGCTCGTCGCCGATATGTTCGACACCATGTACGACGCGCCGGGCATCGGGTTGGCCGCCATCCAGATCGGCGAAGCAAAGCGGGTCGTGACCATGGACCTCGCCAAGAAGGAGGGCGGGAAGCAGCCCATGGTCTTCATCAATCCGGAGATCGTCGAGGAGTCCGAGGAGTTGTCCGTCCACGAGGAGGGCTGCCTGTCGATCCCGGAATACTACGAGGAGGTGAAGCGGCCCGCGGTCGTGACGGTGAAATACCTCGACCTCGACGGCAAGGAGCAGGAGACCAGGGCCGCCGGCCTGTTCGCCACCTGTATCCAGCACGAGATCGACCATCTCAACGGCGTGCTGTTCATCGACCACATCTCCAAGCTCAAGCGCGATCGCGTGGTGAAGAGGTTCACCAAGCAGGC
>CAZGSW010000255.1:0-5204 GCA_964528635.1 uncultured Rhodoplanes sp.
GTGTCCACCGCCATGGTCGGTTCGCCGAACGCGATGTTGAGGACCACGTTCGCGGTCTTGCGTCCCACACCGGGCAGCGCCTGCAGTGCCTCACGGGTGTCCGGCACAGCTCCGCCGTGTTCCACGATCAGCTTCTCCGAGAGCGCGATGACGTTCTTTGCCTTGTTGCGGAACAGACCGATCGTCTTGATCAGGTCGCGCACCTTCGCCTCGCCGAGACGAGCCATCTTTTCCGGCGTGTCGGCGAGCGCAAAAAGCGCGGGCGTCGCCTTGTTGACGCCCGCATCGGTGGCCTGCGCCGACAGCACCACCGCCACCAGCAACGTGAACGGATTGATGTGGATCAGCTCGCCCTTCGGTTCGGGCTTCGCCGCAGCGAAACGGCGGAACGCCTCATCGATCTCGGCCGGCGTCCATTGCGCGGTGCCGCCACGCGCCGCCTTCGCGTCCGCCCGGTTCTGAGCCTTTTTCGGGCGAACTCTGGCAGCCTTGCCCTTCCTGGCAGCCTTGATGGCTTTGGTCGTCTTTCGGGCCATGTTTGACGTATAGTGAGGGTCCATGGACGCGGACAGCAACCCGATTTCCGATCCACCGATCTTTTCGGCCGTAATTACGCCGAACCGGTCGCTGGATCGCTTCGGCTTCGTTGTCTTGATGAGTCTGGTGTCGTTCGTCAGCTTTGTCGGCGGACTGGTGTTCTTCATTGCCGGCGCATGGCCCGTGGTCGGCTTTTTCGGCCTCGACGTTGGACTGCTCTATTGGGCGTTCAAGCTGAACTACGCCCAGGCCGCCTCCTACGAAGAGGTGACCGTCACCACATCGGAACTGAAGGTCCGCAAAGTGAGCCATCGCGGACAGACCCGGGAGTGGACGTTAAACCCGCTGTGGACCCGGATCGACCGTGAAGCGCACGAGGACTTCGGCCTGCTGCGCCTGTTTCTCGTATCGCGCGGCCGCAGGCTCGCGGTCGCCAACGATCTTGCGCCGTTCGAACGGGAAAGCTTCGCTGCGGCCCTTGGCGCCGCGCTGGCCGAGGCCCGGCGCGGACCGGTCCGGACCGTGATCTGAATTCAGGAATCGGGTGGGCAGACCGCGACACGCGGCCTAGATCGGGAGCAAACGATGGAGACTGCCATGCTCTCGCCGGACCGAATGCCCGACCTCAGTCCACTCGACACCGCAGCCGCCGACTATGACATCGTGCGCCGCGCCATCGCCCACATTCGCGGCAACTGGCGCAAGCAACCCGATGTGGAGGAAATCGCCGAGGCTTCGGGTGTGTCCACTGCGGAATTGCATCATCTGTTCCGCCGCTGGGCAGGGCTCACACCGAAAGCGTTCCTTCAGGCGCTGACGCTCGACGGCGCACGACAACTGCTTCGCGATTCCGTCAGCATCCTCGATGCCTCCTATGAGGTCGGCCTGTCGGGGCCTGGAAGGCTGCACGACCTGTTCGTGACCCATGAGGCGATGTCCCCGGGCGAATGGAAGTCCGGTGGCGAGGGCACCACGATCTTCTACGGATTTCACCCTTCGCCATTCGGAACCGCCCTCGTCATGGGGACCGAGCGCGGGCTTGCCGGCCTCGCCTTTGCGGATTCCGGCGGCAATAGCCCGGCGCTCGAGGACATGCGCTCGCGCTGGCCCAGAGCTGCGTACATCGAACAGTCCGCACGCACCGCCGCCCTGGCCCACCGCATTTTCGATCCGGCTCAGTGGCGGCAGGACCGGCCTTTGCGCGTGGTCCTGATCGGGACGGATTTCGAGGTTCGGGTCTGGGAGACGCTGCTGCGCATCCCGGTCGGCCGCGCGACCACGTATTCCGACATCGCCTGCTCGATCGGCTCGCCGAAGGCCGCCCGTGCCGTCGGGGCTGCAGTGGGAAAAAATCCGATCTCCTTTGTGGTGCCCTGTCATCGCGTCATCGGCCGGTCCGGCGAATTGACCGGTTACCACTGGGGCCTCACCCGCAAGCGCGCGATGCTCGGCTGGGAGGCAGGCCGGACCTCGGCCGACAGCGCCGGAGCCGATTGACGGGTCTTTGCCGATCCCTCATATGCCTCACCATCGAACCCGGTGAGGAACATCCGCAATGCAAAAGCGCCGTCCGGTCATGCTCGTGATCCTGGACGGCTGGGGCTGGCGGGAGGAGGCCGCGGACAACGCCGTCCGCCAGGCAAAAACCCCGACGTTCGACCAGCTGTGGGGCAGTTGTCCCCACGCTTTCCTGCGCACCTCCGGAGAGGATGTCGGCCTGCCCGAAGGGCAGATGGGGAACTCCGAGGTCGGTCACCTCAACATCGGTGCCGGCCGCGTGGTGATGCAGGACCTGCCACGCATCAACAAGGCGGTGGCAAGCGGAGATATCGCCCGCACCCCCGCATTCATCGGCCTGATCCAGCAGCTTCGCCAGAGCGGTGGAGCCTGCCATCTGATGGGTCTGGTTTCGCACGGCGGCGTGCACTCGCATCAGGATCATGCGGTCGCGCTGGCCAAGGCGCTGTCGGCGGCAAGGATTCCGACCGTGGTGCACGTCTTCACCGACGGCCGCGATACGCCACCCCAATCGGCTGCGAACGACGTCGACGAACTGGTGCGCGAACTGCCGCGCGACGTGAAAATCGCGACCGTCAGCGGGCGCTACTATGCCATGGACCGCGATGCCCGCTGGGAGCGTGTGGCCAAGGCCTACAACGTGATCATGGACGCGCAGGGCCAATGCTTCCCCGATGCGCAATCCGCCGTGGCCGATGCCTACTCGCAGGGCGTGTTCGACGAGTTCATCGTCCCGGCGGTGATCGGCGACTATCGCGGCATGAAGAGCGGCGACGGCGTGCTGTGCTTCAATTTCCGCGCCGACCGCGTACGCGAAATCCTCGGCGTGCTGCTGGATCCACCGCCCGGCTCCGGCTTCGCTCGCCGGTCGTCGATTCAGTTCGCTGCAGCGGTCGGCATGACGGAATACAGCGACGAGCTGAACCGCCTGATGCAGACGATCTTTCCGCCGCAAACCTTCCCGAACATCCTCGGTGAGGTTGTGTCGGCGGCGGGCCGCACCCAATTGCGCATGGCGGAGACCGAGAAGTATCCCCACGTCACCTACTTCCTCAACGGCGGCCGCGAACAGCCGTATGACGACGAGGCACGCATCATGGTGCCTTCGCCAAAGGTTGCGACCTACGACATGAAGCCGGAGATGTCGGCGCCGGAGCTGACCGACAAGGCGGTGATCGCGATCAAGTCGCAGCAGTTCGACCTGATCGTGCTCAACTACGCCAATCCCGACATGGTCGGCCACACCGGCAGCCTGCCTGCCGCCATCATCGCCGTCGAGACGGTGGACGCGGGACTGGGCCGTCTCGCCGCAGAGGTCAACAAGCTCGGCGGCGCGCTGCTGGTCACTGCCGATCACGGCAACTGCGAACTGATGCGCGATCCGGACACAGGCGGCCCGCATACGGCGCACACCACCAACCCGGTGCCTGTGCTGCTGGTGGGCGGCGGCAACGTCACGCTGCGCGACGGCCGGCTTGCCGATATAGCACCGACGCTGCTCGACCTGATGGAACTGCCGCAGCCCAAGGAAATGACCGGGCGGTCGCTACGGGTGCCTGGCTGAACCTACCGCCGCTTCACCGCGTGCGCGGCCGCGACGGTCAGGACCATGAAGACGAACGCGCCCAGAAACGCGTTGACGGGATCGGTGGACGGCGACAGCGCCGGCACAAACACGAAACCGATGATGGCGGCTCCGCCGAGCGCAAACGCCGCCTGGATCAACCAGCCGCGCCAGCGCGGCGGATGGTCTCCCTCATTCATCACATGTCGCCGAGACCGAGCACGTCGGCCATCGAGTAGAGCCCGGGCTTCTGGCCGCGCGCCCACAATGCAGCCTTGAGCGCGCCGCGCGCGAAGATCATCCGGTCCTCGGCGCGGTGCACCAGTTCGATGCGCTCGGCAGGGCCGGCGAATATCACGCTGTGATCGCCGACCACGGTGCCGCCGCGCAGCGACGCAAACCCGATGTTGCCGATGGTCCGCGCGCCGGTCTCGCCGTCGCGGCCGCGATCCGACCGTGCGCCAAGCTCGATGCCGCGGCCCTCCGCCGCCGCACGGCCGAACATCAGCGCGGTCCCTGACGGCGCGTCGATCTTCCTGTTGTGATGCATCTCGACGATCTCGATGTCGAATTCCTCGCCGAGCGTTTTCGCGACCCGCCGCGTCAGCGCCGCCAGCAGGTTGACGCCGAGGCTCATGTTGCCGGACTTGACGATGACCGCGCTCTTCGCCGCCTCCTTGAGGCGAGCTTCCTCGTCGGCCGACAGACCGGTGGTGCCGATTACATGCACCTTGCCGGCGGTGAGCGCGGACAGCGCGACTGTCGCCTTCGGCACGGTGAAATCGATCACCCCATCGGCCCGCACGAGCGCATCCTTCGCGTCGGCGGTAAGTGCGACACCGTTGTTGCCCAGCCCCGAAAGCTGACCGGAGTCCTGTCCGAGCAGGGGCGACTTGCCGTCCTCGATGGCGCCGGCGAGCGCGAGACCGGGCGTTTCGGCGATGGCCCTGATCAGCGTGCGCCCCATGCGCCCGCCGGCCCCGGCCACCACAAGCCGCATATCGGACATCGCCGTACTCCCGTCTGGATGCTGCAACAAAAGCGATCAACTGCCGCTGTAGCCGTCCTGCACGATAAGGTCGAGGTCGCCCTTGCCCAGCCGCATCGCCTTGGCGGCCTGATACTCCGGCGAGCGATAGCAGGCGAGCGCCACCTCGTAGCTCGGGAATTCCATCACGACGCAGCGCGAGCGCACGCTGCCTTCCTTGACGGCCTGGCGGCCGCCGCGCACCAGAAAGCGGCCGCCGTACATGCCGAACGGCCTGGCGTTGGCGGATTGGTACGGCTTGTAGCCCTCAGCGTCGGTGATATCGATATGCGCGATCCAGTAGCCCTTGCGGGCGCCCTGCGCAGGCGGCGTGCCGATCGGAGGCGGCTGCGGTCCCTCGTAACCTTCCACGATCATGAAATCGCAGGCTGCGTGTCCCGCGCGGAGCGGCCGCGCCCGCGAGTAGTCCGGCGAATCGTAGGCCGCGAGCGCAACGTCGTATGAATCGAATTCGCGCAGCACGTTGCGCGACCGCGCCTTGCCTTCCATCACCTCGTACTGGCCGCCGCGGGCGAGCAGCTTCGAGCCGTTGTGCTC
>CAZGSW010000256.1:0-5190 GCA_964528635.1 uncultured Rhodoplanes sp.
GCTGACGCTCCACCACCATCTGGGTGGCGATGCCGGCGTGGTCGGTGCCCGGCTGCCACAGCACGTCCTTGCCGCGCATCCGCTCGAACCGGCACAAAATATCCTGCAGCGTGTTGTTGAGCGCATGGCCCATATGCAGCGAGCCGGTCACGTTGGGCGGCGGGATCACGATGCAGTAGGGTTGAACGCCCGCGCGCTCCGGCCGGCCGGCGCGGAACGCGCCCGCGTCTTCCCAGGCCGCATAGATGCGCCCTTCGACCTCGTTCGGCTGATAGGTCTTGTCCAGCATGGGTCTTGCCTGGCCCGTGTCGCGCGCTAATCCGGGATGACTTTTCCTCGAATCGTCATCTCGCATCAGCTCCTTGTTTGAGCATGATCTTTTCCGAAAACCGGTTCCCAATTTTCGGGATCATGCGTTAGAAAGCCCGCCCCACCGGTGCTGTCAATGTCGCCGCCCCCGACCAGATATCCCTCGCCGGGGCGCTCCATCGCCTTCCTTGCGATCGCAAGCTTCGCCAGCCAGGGCATGGTCCGCGCCGCCGACACCCTGCTGCCGCAGATCGCCACCGACCTGCAGATTTCGGTCGGCGCCGCCTCGATCATCGTGACGGTCTATGCGCTGACCCACGGCTCGTTCCAGCTCGTGGTGGGGCCGATCGGCGACCGGTTCGGCAAGTACCGGGCGATCACCGTCGCCTGCGCGCTCTCGGCGGTGACGGTCGGACTGTGCGGACTGGCCGACGACCTGCAGACCCTGACGCTGGCCCGGTTCGGCTCGGCGCTGACGGCGGCGTGGATCCTGCCGCTCGGACTGGCCTACATCGGCGACGTTGTGCCCTACGAGCAGCGCCAGCACGTCCTGGGGCGGTTCCTTGCCGGACAGGTGATGGGGCAACTGTTCGGACAGGCGGCCGGCGGCATCGTCGGAGACCTGTTCGGCTGGCGCGCCATGTTCTTCGTCCTTGCCGCGCTGTTTGCGCTCGCGGCGGCCGCGCTCGCGTACGAGCTCTCCGCCAACCCGATCACCCGCATGCGCGGAACAGCGCCATCACGCGGCCTGCGCGCCGACTACGCCAGCGTGTTCTCCAATCCGTGGGCGCGGTTCGTCCTGCTGGTGGTGTTCCTCGAAGCGGTCCTCCTGCAGGGCGTCTTTCCGTTCGTCGGCGCCGACCTGCATCTGCGGTTCGGACTGAGCTACACGGCGATCGGGCTGATCGTCGGTGTGTTCGGCATCGGCGGCCTGATCTACGCGGCGACCGTCACCCGCATGATCCGCAGACTTGGGCAGCGGGGAATCGCGATCGGCGGCGGCCTCGTGATGGGGGCCGCGTTCCTCACCCTCGCCCTGCAGCCGGCATGGTGGCCGGCGCCCATCGCCGTGACGCTGATCGGGCTGGGCTTCTACATGCTGCACAACACCCTGCAGACGGTCGGAACCCAGATGACTCCGGAGGCGCGCGGCACGTCGGTCGCGCTGTTCGCCTCGGTGTACTTCCTGGGCCAGACCGCAGGCGTGGTGCTGGCGGCCCCGGTGATGGACCGGTTCGGCGGGCCGCCGCTGTTCGTCATCAGCGCGATGCTGCTGCCACTGCTGGCGGTGTGGTTTGCCGCAAGGCTGAAGGCGCGCGGCTAATCCCGCTTCAGCGGCCGCGAGAGACCCGCTCGATCTCGGCGCGGACGATGCGCTCCACCATGCCCGGCAGGTTGTCGTCGAGCCAGGCCTTGAGCATCGGGCGCAGCATCTCGCGCACCAGATCCTCGAGCGTGCGGGCGTTCTGCACCAGCACGGTGTGCGCCAGCGAGTTGAATGCTGAATCGACCGCAGCCGTGGTGGAATTTGAAATCAGCGACCTGTCGAACGGCGGTTGCGGCGGAGGTGGAGGCGGCGCGCGGCGCGGCTCCTCGAAGCGCGGCGGCGGCTCCGGACTCGGAGCGTCGGCGAACACGACGTCGGGCTGGCCGTCGATGGTCTGGAAATCAGATCCATCCCCGCCCGTTTCCGCCATTGCCTCGGTCAGTTCCAGAATGTCGTCCTGCGGCTGTTCCGGCTCGCTGGCCATCACCGCATCGATTTCCGACTGGCTCATCGGCACGCCGGCGGGCGCTGCCGGTGCAGGCGGCGGAGCCGCAGCGCGAGGTGGCGCGACGGGAGGCAGGGGCACAGGACGTGGCGGCGGTGGTGCGGGAGCCACGGCTGCTGCGGCGGCGGGCCTGACGGCGGGTTTCGCGGTCTCGTCGTCAGCGATGATCCTCCGGATGGAGGCGAGAATCTCCTCCATCGAAGGTTCTTGCGCCTTCGCTGACTGACTCATCTGCCGATCCGTCCCCGTTCCCTCACGACGCTTGCGGAATCGCTGCGCCGCATCGAATCGCTCAGCAATGCGTATCTAACAGGATCGGCACAACGATGGCCACGAGGCCCGGCAAACTTCCCGCAGAAATGTGGATAGCCGACGCCGGAACTATCGGCCGTCCGGCGTTCGCACGCCCGCCCACGCATCGCGCACCTGATGATAGTGCACGGCGGGATCGTAGATCGGCACGCCGAGCTGCAGCACCTGGGCCGACAGACGCCCGGAGGCAGCCAGCAGGGTGTACGACGCGACCACCCGGTCGCGCTGCGCCGTCACAACGGAGACCCGGGCGTTGACCAGTTCCTGCTGCGCGTTGAGGACATCGAGCGTGGTGCGCTGACCGACCCGCGCCTCCTCCCGCACGCCGTTGAGTGCGATCTCGGAGGCCTCGACCTGCGCCCTCGTGGACTCGATCTGCGCCTTGGCGGCCTGCAACTGTCCCCAGGCCTGCACCAGCGCCTGCTGGACCTGGTCGCGGGAGTTGTCGAGATCGATCCGGCGCTGACCGAGTGTCTCCTTGGCTTGGCGGATGGCCGAATACTCCGCGCCGCCCTGGTAGATCGGGATCGCAAGCTGGGCGCCGGCCGATGCGGAGAACGTCTCCAGCGCGTTCAGCGACGAGGTCGAGCCGAACTGCTTCTGCACGCTGCCGACCGCGTTGAGCGTCGGATAGAGCGAGCCCTCGTTGATCTTCACCTGCAACAGCGCCGCGTCGATGTTGAACATCGCAATGCCGACCGACGGATGGCGCGCCCGCGCGTGCGACACTGCAGCGGGCAACGTCGGCGGCGACAGACGATCGACCGGCGTGCCGGGCGCAAGCCGGCCGGGCTCGATGCCGATGACCTGCCGGTAGGTCGCGCGCGATGTCGTCACGTTGGACTCGGCGGTCAGCATCGACGACCGCCCTGCCGCAAGGCGCGACTCCGATTGCGCCACGTCCGTCCGCGTAACCTCGCCGACGTTGAAGCGGTCGCGAACCTGGCGAAGCTGCTCCTGCAGGACCTCGACGTTGCTGCGTTGCAGATCGAGGATGGCGACGTCGCGCAGAAGATTCATGTAGGCGGTCGCCGCCGACAGCAGCACGTTCTGCTCGGTCAGCCGCAGGTTCTCCCGCGCGGCCGAAACCTGGCTCTCGGCCTGCCGGGTGCGGTTGGTGGTCTGGAACCCGTTGAACAGGGTCTGGGTGATGGTTCCACCGTAGGACTGCACGAAGTTCTCGCCGGAGCTGCGCACCGAGCCGGTGCCCGTGGTCGCCCGGGCCGTGACGTCGAGATATTGCTCCGACCAACTCGCGGTGGCGCTGATGCGCGGGCGATAGCCCGACAACGCGGTCGGAACCGACTCGTCGGTTGCGCGCACGGCGGCGCGCTGCGCACTGAGCTGAGGGTTGTTCTGATAGGCCTGGATCAGCGCCCAGGGCAGCGTGTCGGCGGAAGCAGCAGACGGCGCAATGCACAACGCTGCGGCGAAAACCGCGCCCACACGCGGCCCTCGCCACCGACCGGGCAGCCGACTGGTCACTATACGCAACTGCACGCAACGCGCTCCGCACCAACGCCGCAACGCGACAAAACTCAACCGAACCCGCACAGGAACTGGCTTCGCGGGCTACCCGGGCAAGACTATGGGCTTGCGGCGCACATTGGGAACCCCGCACGGCTCATCTTTGCACAGTAAAGATTGCAGCGTGGCGCCGGGCACACACCACGTTCCAAGGGTGCCGCACAACGGGGCGAGCTTCGGAATCGGGACGCTAGAAGACGAAGGCCGGCTTGCGCGAAAAGCCCGGAAGAAGCGGACCGGAAGCGTCGAAGACAGGCCTTCCGCCGGCGTCATCGCCGTCGCGACGGTAGAGGGTTGCCTTGCGCTGAGGCCCCGCCCCGAAGATGCAGACCAGCCGGCCGCCGTCCTTCAACTGGCGCAGCAGCGCGTCGGGAGCGACCTCGATCGCACCCTCCATCACAATCACGTCGTAGGGCTCTTCGAGCGGCCAGCCGGTGACCAGCGGTCCGCTCACAACCTTGACGTTCGCAACTCCGGAAAGCGCCTTTTCGGCGGATGCCGCGAGTGCACGGTCCTCCTCCAGCGCCACCACCGAAGCGGCAAGCCGGGCCAGCACCGCGGACGAATAGCCGGTGGCGCAGCCGACATCGAGCACGCGGTCGGTTTCTGCGATTCCCGCCTCGTGGATCAGCTTTGCAAACACCATCGGCTTGAGCAGATACCGGGACGGCCGGGAGTCCCCGCCGGAAACCGCCACATCACGGTCGAGATAGGCCAGCCCGGCCCGGTCGGCGGGAACGAAGCGCTCGCGCGCGACCTCCTCCATCGCCGCCAGAATGCGCAGGTCGGTCACGTCGGCGGTGCGGACCTGGCCGTCCACCATCATGCGGCGCGCCGCAGCAAAGTCGGACATGATTGATAACCCGAAAAGCAAGGAGGCCTGCGACTTTTGAGCCATGGTTTGGCAAAACGCAAGGCAGGCTGCCGGGCCTTTCGAGTTGTCGGGGCCGGGCCGCTCCTATATTACGCGGGGCGGACGGCCACGTGGCGGAGTGGTGACGCAGCGGACTGCAAATCCGCGTACCCCGGTTCAATTCCGGGCGTGGCCTCCAACGCTTTTGCCTTCAAATGTTTTCGCCTCCAAGTGCTTTCCAGGTCCCATCCCGGCCTTTCCTGCGATCGAAACCTCACCTCGCGCTTTGCAAGGCCTTAATCCATTTGTTATAGGCCGGACCCATTCTTGCTGCCGTGCTGTTCCCCGGTAGCTCAGCGGTAGAGCAACCGGCTGTTAACCGGTAGGTCGCTGGTTCGAATCCGGCCCGGGGAGCCA
>CAZGSW010000257.1:0-5096 GCA_964528635.1 uncultured Rhodoplanes sp.
CAGCCGTCCACGCCGGCAAGCCAGATGTCGTTGCTCATGTCCGCAACGCTGGCACGCGCCTTGCGCCGCCGCTAGGGTTTGGCAACGGAGACCAAACCATGACCGCAGCCATCACCGTCCGTCCGCGCCGCAGCGTGCTCTACATGCCGGGCTCCAACGCCCGCGCGATCGAGAAGGCGCGCACGCTGCCGGTCGACGGCGTGGTCCTCGACCTGGAGGACGCGGTGGCGCCGGACGCCAAGGCCGATGCGCGCCGTCAGGCGGCCGAGGCGGTGAAGGCCGGCGGGTTCGGCAGCCGCGAGGTGTTCATCCGCACCAACGGGTTCGACACGCCGTGGTTCTCCGACGATCTCACAGCCGCCGCGCAGGCCGCGCCGGATGGCGTCGTGGTGCCGAAGATTTCGCTGCCGTCGCAGCTCGAGCAGATCGGCAAGCGGCTGCTCGACATGCGGGCCGATCCGAAGATCCGGGTCTGGGCCATGATCGAATCGCCGCTCGCGGTGTTCAACGTGCAGGCCATCGCCGCCTGCGCGCGGGATTCCGAGAGCCGGCTGGCCGGTTTCGTGATGGGCACCAACGACATCGCCAAGGACACCCGGGCGCGCATCGTGCCGGGGCGCTGGCCGATGATCGGCTGGCTGATGGACGCCATCGCGGCGGCGCGCATCTACGGCATCGAGGCGCTCGACGGCGTCTACAACAATATCGCCGACGCCGACGGCTTCGCGAAGGAGTGCGAGCAGGCGCGCGACATGGGGTTCGACGGCAAGACGCTGATCCACCCGAGCCAGATCGGACCCTGCAACGCGGCGTTCACGCCGACCGATGCGGAGGTGGCGGAGGCGCGCAAGACGATAGCGGCGTTCGACCTGCCGGAGAACCGCGACAAGGGCGTGGTGCAGATCGAGGGCCGGATGGTGGAGCGCATGCACGCCGAGATGGCGCGCCGCATCGTGACCATCGCGGAGGCGATCGCGGCGCAAGGCGTGTAGTGCGCCGGCCCGGCTGCCGCTACCGCAGCGGGATGTTCGCGGAGGCGATCACCTTCTTCCACTGCGCGATCTGCGAAGCGACCATCGTCCGCATCTCCTCCGGCGAACTCGGCCGCACGTCCATGCCGGCGGCCTTGCGCAGGCGCTCCACCACCGCAGGGTCGGCGAGCGCGGAATGCACCGCCTCGCTGAGCCGCTTGAGGACCGGGGCCGGCAGTCCTTTCGGCCCGGCCATGCCGAGCCAGGTCCGCACGTCGTAGCCCGGCACGGTGTCCGCGACCGGCGCGACGTCCGGCGCGCTCCACCAGCGCGTTCCGCTGGTGACGCCGAGCGCGTGGACCTTGCCGGCGCGGAACTGCGGGTCGATCACCGTGATGGTGTCGAAGGAGACGTCGATCTGTCCGCCGAGCAGGTCGGTCATGGGCGCGCTGCCGCCGCGATAGGGTACGTGGGTCATCTGCACGCCCGCGAGCGCGCAGAACAGTTCGCCCGCCAGATGCTGCGTCGAGCCGACGCCGACCGACGAGAACGTGAGCTTGCCGGGCGCGGCCTTGGCGGCGGCGATCAGGTCGGCCACGGTCTTGATCGGGCTGCCGGCCCGCACCGCGATCATGAAGGACTGATAGCCGTAGACGGAGATCATCTGGAAGTCGTCGACCGGGTCGAACGGCAGCGACTTGTAAAGCGCGCCGGACACCGCATGACCGCCGGTCAGCGAGATCAGCGTGTAGCCGTCGGGATCCGACTTGGCGAGACGGCCGGACGCGGTGTTGCCGCCTGCGCCGGGGCGCGGCTCGACGATCACCGGCTGGCCCAGGCGCGGGCTCAGGCCTTCGGCGACGATGCGTGAAACCACGTCGCCGTTGCCGCCGGCGGCGAAGCCGATCGTCAGCAGCACCGGACGGCTTGGAAAGCTCTCCTGCGCGCCGGCGACGGACGCCGCAAGATGGCAGCCGAACGCAAGCATCCCTAAGGTTGTGAGCGCGAATCGAATCCGCATTTGATGCTTCCTCCCTGATCGACCTTCGCCTTATTATTCTCAAGCGTCGCACGATTTTGCGAAGATGCGAAGCCGCCTCTGCCGCATGAGAGGGCGGCGAAACGCGATGGGACGGAAAAGAATGCTCACGCTGTATCATTACTGGAGTTCGGTCTGCTCCCAGAAGGTCCGCATGTGCCTCGCGGAAAAGGCGCTGCCTTGGGAGAGCCGGCATGTCGACATCTTCACCTTCGAGAACTACGAGCCCGCCTACACGTCGCTCAACCCGAAGGCGGTGGTGCCGACGCTCGATCACGACGGCAACATCCTGATCGAATCGAACATCATCCTGGAGTATCTCGAAGACGTGTTCCCGGAGCAGACGCCGCTGCGCCCGGAGGATCATTTCGCGCGGTCGCTGATGCGGCTTTGGATCTACAATTCCGAGGAGCTTGCGCATTGGAACGTCAACGTCTGCTCGCACAATCTGCGCCACGCCAGGCGCATGAACCAGAGGTACACGCCCGAGGAGCAGATGCAGGCGGCGCTGCGTTGTCCCAATCCGATGATCGCGCTTCGCCTCAAGCGCCGGCTGGAGTCCGGCGTGTCGGTCGTGGAGGAGGAGGAGGCCTACGCCAAGCTCGATTACCTGCTCGACCAGATGGAAGGCCGGCTCGCCGCCGGCCCCTGGCTCGCCGGCGGGATGTTCACCCTGGCCGACATCGCGATGGCGCCGATGATCAACCGCATCGAAGTGCTGGCGCGGCCCGAAATGATCGCGGCGGCGCGCCGCCCGAAGGTCGCCGGCTGGTGGGAGCGCATCCAGGCGCGCCCGGCCTATCGAACGGCGTTTTCGTTCAAGAACCCCGACAGCAGCGATCCGGTGGCGCGCTGACCCGGCGGCCTCACGCCGCAACGGTTACGCCCACGGGCGCGCCGACTTCGACTTTTCCTCGAAGCTGTCGATCCGGTCCTTCTTCTGCTGCGTGAGCCCGATGTCGTCGAGCCCGTTCAGCATCAGATGCTTGCGGTGCGGATCGATCTCGAACTTCACCACGCCGCCGTCGGGGCCGCGGATCTCCTGCTTCTCCAGATCGATCGACAGCGTGGCGTTGGCGCCGCGCTCGGCGTCGTCGAACAGCTTGTCGAGGTCCTCCTTGCTGACCTTGATCGGCAGCAGGCCGTTCTTGAAGCAGTTGTTGTAGAAGATGTCGCCGAACTGCGTGGAGATCACGCACTTGATCCCGTAGTCCATCAGCGCCCACGGCGCGTGCTCGCGCGAGGAGCCGCAGCCGAAGTTGTCGTCGGCCACGAGAATCTTCGCGCTCCTGTAGGCCGGCTTGTTGAGCACGAAGTCCGGGTTCTCGCTGCCGTCTTCCTTGTAGCGCAGCTCGGAGAACAGCCCGACGCCAAGCCCGGTGCGCTTGATGGTCTTCAGGTACTGCTTGGGGATGATCATGTCGGTGTCGACGTTGAGGATCTTCAACGGCGCGGCGACGCCTTCAAGCTTGGTGAACTTTTCCATGGCGCACTCGGGTTCGCACTCGGCGTTTCGGGCTTGCTCAGGGGAAGGTCATGGCGGCTTGCGCGGAAGCGGTCAAGCCTGTCGTGGAGTGGGTCTAATGCGGGTGAGACTGACACCAGTCAATTCAACGCGCGGAGTCCTGCGGCATCGGCGGTGTGCTCCCTCCCCCGCAAGCGGGGGAGGGTTGGGGTGGGGGCAACGGCTGGCGCAGTCGGTAAAGCGCCCCCTCCCGGCGAGCTTCGCTCGCCGACCTCCCCCGCAAGCGGGAGAGGTGAACCGAGTATGCCGAGCCGACCTGAGCCACCGCGAAGCCGCCTCTCTCACCTTGGCACCGGGGCGCCCTTCTCGTTCTTCGGCAGGCCGCCGATGCCGCCGACCCAGCCGCGCGCCGAGCGGGCCCAGTTCTGCACCTTGGGCGGGAGCTGGTCGCGCTGGTCGAGGATGCCAACGCGGAGCATGTAGAAGCCCTGCTTGCCCTCGCCCGGCGTGGTCGAATAGATCGGCGAGCCGCACTTCGGGCAGAACGCCTGCACGCGCGGATTGCCGCTGTCGGCCGTGGTCTTGACGTAGCCGGTCGGCTCGCCGGTCATGTTGAAGGTGGCGCCGGAAACCGGCACCGACACGCGAAACGCCGACCCGGTGCCGGTCTGGCAATCGGTGCAATGGCAGATGCCGACCTTCTCCGGGTCCGCCTCGGCCTCGACCTTGATGTATCCGCAGTGGCAGCCGCCGGTGACTTTCATCGTAATCCTTCCTCCCGTTCGTCCCCGCGAAAGCGGGGACCCAGCGCAAAGAGGTTGAAAGCTCACCCCCACGAACGTCCTTCAGAACTGGATTCCCGCGTGCGCGGGAAATGAACGGAGAGGTCCGGGTGCGCCTCCAACCAGATCCAGTTTAGCCGGCCGCATCCTCGATCGCCATCATATCATCGTCCGACAGTCCGAAGTGGTGGCCGATCTCGTGGATCAGCACATGCGCGATGATGTGGCCCAGCGTCTCGTCGTGCTCGGCCCAGTACAGCAGGATCGGCACGCGGTACAGCCACACCATGTTCGGCATCTGGTCCGGCGCGCTGTCGGAGCGGAACGGCAGGCCGACGCCCTGGAACAATCCGAGCAGGTCCAGCTCGCTCGGAATCTTCATGGCGTCGAGCACCTCGTCGGTGGCGTAGTCCTCGACGCGCAGCACCATGCCCTCGCAGCGCCTGCGGAAATGCTCCGGCAGCCGCCGGTACGCCTCGTCCGCGATCGCCTCGAATTCGGCGAGCGAGGGCGCCTTCAGCGGGCGCCAGGCCAGCGGGTCGGGAAGCGAGTCTGCATCCGGATTATCGGTCATGCTGTCGGTCGTGTTGTCGGTTATGGCGCAAGCATAAGGCGTCGCCGCGGGCGGTGCCATTGCGCGGTTGACGGCAAGGTTGACGGTTTGGCGGCGATGGGGGAGCGTATCGCCATGTCGCGACTCGCCGCCCTTGGCATTGCCGTGTTCGCCGCCGCCTGTGCCGGCGGCGTGATTTGTGCCGGCGACACGGTGCACGCCGGCGAGCGAGCCGCCGCCCGGGCGACCGACGTGTCGGCGCAGCAGCGCGCTCCGGCGGTGCGGC
>CAZGSW010000258.1:0-5072 GCA_964528635.1 uncultured Rhodoplanes sp.
TGGGCCACGCCACAGGAAATCGACGACGTGATGGCGCTGGCGATCCGCGTCAACGACTTCCTGTGCGGCCTGTTTCTCGGCGTCGGCATCCGCCTGGTCGACTTCAAGATGGAGTGCGGCCGGCTGTGGGAAAACGACATGATGCGGATCGTCGTGAGCGACGAGATCTCGCCCGATTCCTGCCGGTTGTGGGATCTCAAGTCGAGCGAGAAGCTCGACAAGGACCGTTTCCGCCGCGATCTGGGCGGCCTGATCGAGGCCTACACCGACGTGGCGCGCCGTCTCGGCATCATGGGCGAGAACGAGCGCCCCCAGGGCTCGGGGCCGGTGCTCGTGAAGGGATGAACGGGCGCATCGATGTCTGCGTCGAACGAAATCGTGACGGGGGCCGCAAGGCCCCCGCTTCGCTTTGGAGCATGGGCGTTGGCGGCGTTGCTGCTGGCCGGGAGCGCTGCCCTCGCGGAACCGGCCGCAGAGGCGCCCGCTGAGCAGGCGAATCCGGTCGGGCAGCCCGAGTGCCAGTACGTGCGTGGCGGTCCGGTGCGGATCGAGGGCTTCGACGGACCCAACACGTTCGGAGTGCAGTTGATCGTCAAGGACGGCCGCTGGGTCTGGCAGCGCGCGCCGTCGGGCGTGATTGCGATGTGTCCGAGTTGCCAGGATCACGAGGTGGCCAAGGGCCTGTTCCGGTTCGGCCGCGCGCCGTTCCTGAGTCCGGTGCAGGAGGGCGATCTGCGCGGTGAGACCGGGCAGAAGGATTCCGGTCCGATGGAATTCGCGTTGCATCCACGCGCGATCGCGATGGCGTTGTGGCGCATCACCACGCTGCTGCCGAGCAAGGTCGACGCGCTGTCCGGGATAGAGCCGATCGAACTGTGGGGCATGCAGGGACGCGCCCGTATGGTCGAGGTGACGACTGCCGGACGAACGGTGCCCAGCGTCGCATTCGCCCTGGAGGAGCGATGCTTTGCGATGTTCGGCATTTTCCTGCGCAAGGACGAGCGCACGGTCTCGGTTGCCGATCTGCTCAAGACCGGCAATTCGTTGAGCATCCTGAAGTACCAGCCGGTGCGGCACGAGCTTTCGCCGGCGATCCATTTCCCGCTCGGCGATGCGCGCAAGCGCTGGGAAGACGACGTGAAGTAACCGGGGCCACCGCCTTGTGCCGGGTCGGCGCGGCATTACAATTGCCGGATAAGCAACACGACCATCGCTTGCCGCGGGAGGAAACACGTGACTCGTCGCGCCGCCGTCGCTGCTGCGTTGCTTGTGCTCGGCGTGGGCGGAGCGCCGGCGCAGGATTATCCCAACCGCCCGGTCAAGGTGGTGGTGCCGTTTCCCGCGGGTGGCGGCACCGATGCGTTGACCCGTTTCATCACCAAGGGCCTTGAACAGCGGCTCGGTCAGCCGTTCGTGATCGAGAACCGCAGCGGCGCCGGCACCACGATCGGTGCCACCGCGGTCGCCCGCGCCGAGCCGGACGGTTACACCATCATGGTGGGGACCGCCTCGACATTCGCGGCGGCGCCCGGCTTGTACAAGCGCCTGGCGTACGATCCCAACAAGGATTTCTCGCCGGTGATGATGTTCGCCAGCGTGCCGTTCGTGCTGGTGGTGCATCCGTCGCTGGGCGTCCGCACCGTTCCGGAGCTGGTGGCGCTGGCCAAAAGCAGGAACGGCGAACTGACCTACGCCTCGGCGGGCGTCGGCGCGGTCCACCACATCTTCTGCGAGATGTTCATGTCGATGACCGGCATCCGCATGAAGCACGTGCCCTATCGCGGCGGCGGTCCGGCGCTCAACGACGTGGTTGCCGGACACGTGCCGGTCTATTTTGCCGACGCCGGGCCTGCCGCGACGCTCATCAAGTCGGGCAAACTGATCGCGCTTGGCGTGACGACCGCGACGCGGGCCAGCCACATGCCCGATGTGCCGACGCTTCATGAGGCCGGCGTGACCGGATACGAGGCCAACACTTGGCAACTGATGGCGGGACCGGCGCGGATGCCGGGCCCGGTCGTGACGCGCCTGAACGCCGCGCTCACGGAGGTGATGCGAACTCCCGAGGCGGATCGCTATTTCACCAACCTCGGTATGCAGATCGCGACCGGTACGCCGGCGGAAGCCGTTGAGCACGTGCGCAAGGAGTCCGAACGCTGGACCGCGCTCATCAGGAAGATCGGGATCAGCATCGATTGAAGCTGAAAGCAAACGGAAGGCAACGCATGCGCAAGCATCTGAAGATCGGGCTGGTCGTGCCCTTCGCCACCGACAAGGTCCCGGATGAAGGGCCGATGATGTACCCGGACGTCATCTTCATCGCGCGTGGCGTCGGGGTGCGCGAGCTGACGCCGGCGGGCTACGACGCGGCGTTCGAGGCGATCCTGCCGGCGGCGAAGGAACTGGCCGCGCGCGGCGACCTCGACGCCATCATGGTGATCGGCACCTCGCTGACCTTCTACCGTGGTTATGAGGCGCACCAGCAATTGCTCGAACAGCTTCGCAAGGAAACCGGCCTTCCGGTCTCCACCATGACCGAGGCGGTGGTGGACGGCCTTCGCAGCGTCGGCGCGAGGCGCGTGGCGGTGGCGACGGCGTATTCGGATGTGGTCAACGAGCGGCTCGCCGATTTCCTGCGCCGCTCCGGTTTCGAGGTGGTGGCGCTCAAGGGCTTCGGCATCACCGAATTCGGCGGAGCGGGCCGCAAGTCCGAGCAGGACATCATCGATCTGAGCGGCCAGGCAATCGGGGAGGCGAAAGCCGCCGACGCGGTGCTGATCTCGTGCGGCGGGCTGATGACGCTCGGCTGCGCGGTACCGATCGAGGGCCGGCACGGCATTCCGGTCGTCACCTCCACACAGTCCGCGTTCTGGAAGGCGCTGCGGCTCGCCGGCGACAGCGGCCATGTGCCGGATCGCGGCCGGATGCTCGGGCAGGGCGAACCGGCGCCGGCCTGACGCCAGATTCCTGACGATTTCCTGCGCGATTAATGTTCTGGACCGCGCCGCCGGGCGGTTGCGGGGGCCGGAAAACCGCCCTATGCCAGCAACATGAAAGCCCGTGTCACCGTCACGCTGAAGTCCGGCGTTCTCGACCCGCAAGGCAAGGCGATCGAGGGTGCGCTGAAGTCGCTCGGCGTCGCGGGCGTTGCCAGCGTCCGCCAGGGCAAGGTGTTCGATATCGAACTGGATGCGGCAGACCGCGGGCGGGCCGAGGCGGCCTTGAAAGAGGCCGCGGAGAAGCTCCTCGCCAACACCGTGATCGAGAATTACCGGATCGAGGTCGTCTGACGTCCGATGCCGGCGCGTTCGGAAAGTCGGGTGCCGGTGCGTTGCTGTCGTTGAGTTGGCGCGTGTCCCTTCCTAGATGAGGGCGTAGCTTGAGGGCCGCATGAAATCCGCCGTTCTTGTCTTTCCGGGAATCAACCGCGAGCGCGACATGGCGCGCACGCTCAAAATGGTTTCGGGCCGGGAGCCCGCGATGGTGTGGCACGCCGAAACGGCTCTGCCCGACGGCACCGATCTGGTTGTGCTCCCGGGCGGGTTCTCCTACGGCGACTATCTGCGCTGCGGCGCGATCGCGGCGCGGGCTCCGATCATGGATGCGGTCCGCACGCACGCGGCCGCGGGCGGCCTGGTACTCGGTGTCTGCAACGGCTTCCAGATCCTGTGCGAGTCCGGGCTCCTGCCCGGCGTGCTGATGCGCAACAAGGCGCTGAAGTTCATCTGCAAGGACGTGTACCTGCGAGTCGAACGCTCCGACACGCCGTTCACTCGCGGCTACAACGCGGGCCAAGTGGTTCGCGTACCGGTGGCGCACGGCGAGGGCAATTACGTCGCCGACGAGGAGACCGTCCGGCGGCTCGAAGGCGAGGGGCGGGTGCTTTACCGCTACGCCGCTCCGGACGGCAGCCTCGATCCGGCGTGGAACGTCAACGGCGCCATCAATTCCATCGCCGGCGTTGTGAACGAGCGCGGCAATGTGCTCGGCATGATGCCGCATCCGGAAAACCATGTGGAAGCCTCGATGGGCCCGACCGACGGCCGCGGCCTGTTCGCCGGGCTGACGGATCATTTCAGGCAGGCGGCGTGAGCTGGCCGGCCGTGGCACGCCCCTGCGGCGCGGCGCGCCATGACTTGCTGGAAAATAAGGGTGGATGGCCGGGGCCGGTCTGGCCGCGACGGATGAATTGCAACAATGCGCGCGTTAGATGAGTCCCGTGATCCGTAACGAACCCCCCATCACGCCCGAACTGGTCGCCGAGCACGGGCTCAGGCCCGACGAGTACGAGCGCATCCTCAAGCTGATCGGCCGCACACCGAGCTTCACCGAACTCGGCATCTTCTCGGCGATGTGGAACGAGCATTGCTCGTACAAGTCGTCCAAGGTGCATCTGCGCGGGCTGCCGACCAAGGCGCCGTGGGTGATCCAGGGGCCGGGCGAGAACGCCGGCGTGATCGACATCGGCGACGGGCTCGCCGTCGTGTTCAAGATGGAGAGCCACAACCACCCGAGCTTCATCGAGCCCTATCAGGGCGCGGCGACCGGCGTGGGCGGCATCCTGCGCGACGTGTTCACCATGGGCGCGCGCCCGATCGCCTGCCTCAACGCGCTGAGCTTCGGCGATCCGGCCCATCCGAAGACCCGCCATCTGGTGTCGGGTGTGGTTGCCGGCGTCGGCGGCTACGGCAACAGCTTCGGCGTTCCCACCGTCGGCGGTCAGGTGCGGTTTCACGCGCGCTACAACGGCAACAACCTCGTCAACGCCATGGCGGTCGGTCTCGCCGAGACCGACAAGATCTTCTACGCGGCGGCGTCTGGCGTCGGCATGCCGATCGTCTATCTCGGATCGAAGACCGGGCGCGACGGCATCCACGGCGCCAGCATGGCGTCGGCGGAGTTCGGCGAGAATTCCGAGGAGAAGCGCCCGACCGTGCAGGTCGGCGATCCGTTCTCCGAGAAGCTTCTGCTCGAGGCGTGCCTCGAGATCATGGCCAAGGGTTGCGTCATCGCGATCAAGGACATGGGCGCCGCGGGGCTGACCTGTTCGGCGGTGGAGATGGGTGCGAAGG
>CAZGSW010000259.1:0-5039 GCA_964528635.1 uncultured Rhodoplanes sp.
GCCGTGTCCGCAAGGCGCGGCATTCCAAGGAAAGGCGCCGATCGGCGCTCCATCCTCTCGGGTTTTCCGAGGGGGAACAAAGTGGACGACGGGCCGCCGGATGCCCGCATCAAATCCGGCGGGCGGAGCGTTGGCTGATTGCAAGAGGTGCTCCCGCCTCGCACACTGCGCCCCGACGGGAGATCGCATGACGGACTTGAAACCCATCGAAGGCGATTACGACTACATCATCGTCGGCGCGGGCTCGGCCGGGTGCGTGCTGGCAAACCGGCTCAGCGCCGATCCGAACAAGCGCGTGTTGATCCTCGAGGCCGGCGGCCGCGACAACTGGATCTGGTTCCATATTCCGGTCGGCTACCTGTTTGCGATCGGCAATCCGCGCTCGGACTGGATGTTCAAGACCGAGGCGGTGCCGGGGCTCAACGGCCGTGCGCTGAACTATCCGCGCGGCAAGGTGATCGGCGGCTCGTCGTCGATCAACGCCATGATCTACATGCGCGGCCAGGCCGCGGATTATGACCACTGGCGCCAGCTCGGGCTCACCGGCTGGGGCTGGGACGACGTGCTGCCCTATTTCAAGAAACACGAGAGCCACTTCCTCGGTGCCGGCGAGCATCACGCGGTCGGCGGCGAATGGCGGATCGAGCATCCGCGGGTGCGCTGGGATCTGCTCGATGCATTTCGCACCGCCGCCGAGCAGGCCGGCATCCGCCGCATCGACGATTTCAACACCGGCGACAACGAGGGCTCCTGCGCCTATCACGTCAACCAGAAGTTCGGGCGCCGCTGGTCGGCGGCGCGCGGCTTCCTCAAGCCGGTTCTGAACCGGCAGAACCTGCGCCTCGAAACGGGCTGTCTGGTTGAAGCGGTGACCTTCCATGGCAAGCGCGCAAGCGGCGTGCGATTCCGGCAGAACGGCGAGACGAAGCTGGCGCGCTGCCGCGGCGAGGTGATCATGGCGGCCGGTTCGATCGGATCGATCCAGGTGCTGCAGTTGTCCGGCGTGGGGCCGGGCGCGCACCTGCAGGAGCACGGCATTCCGGTGGTGCTCGACAGGCCGGGCGTCGGCGAGAACCTGCAGGATCATCTGCAGCTTCGGCTGATCTACAAGGTGACCGGCGCGAAGACCCTGAACGCGGACTACCACTCGAAATTCGGTTTCGCGCAGATGATGATGAACTACGCTCTGTTCCGGCGCGGGCCGCTGACCATGGCGCCGTCGCAGCTCGGCATCGTCACGCGCTCCGACCCGAAGCGCGAGCGCGCGAACATCCAGTATCACGTGCAGCCGTTGTCGCTCGACAGGTTCGGCGAGCCGCTGCACACGTTCCCGGCGTTCACCGCGAGCGTCGCCAACCTGCATCCGACCAGCCGCGGCCATGTACGGCTCAGGTCCGCCGACCCGGCCGACAAGCCGGCGATCCAGCCGAACTATCTTGCGACCGACGAGGACCGCCATATCGCGGCGGATTCGATCCGGGTCACCCGCAACATCGTGCGCCAGCCCGCGCTCGCCCGCTTCAGGCCGGAGGAGTATCTGCCCGGAACGGTGGCGGACCACGATGAGGACGGGCTGATCAGGGCGGCCGGCGAGATCGGCACCACGATCTTCCATCCGGTCGGCACCGCGAAGATGGGGTTGCCGAGCGACCCGATGGCGGTGGTGGACGAACGGCTTCGCATTATCGGGCTCGACGGCATCCGCGTGATCGACGCCTCGGTGATGCCGACCATCACGTCAGGCAACACCAACTCGCCGACCATCATGGTTGCGGAGAAGGGTGCAGCGATGATCCGGGAGGATGCGAGGTAGCCGGCGCAACGGCTATTCGGCCAGCAGCACCTGCCGGCATGCGGCGGGGAGCGCCGACATTTTCAGTGGCGCGCGTCCCGGTCCGCCTGATCTGGGAGCGAGCATTTTTTTGGAGAACCACCAGTCGAGGTCCTTGCCGCATCCGTCGTCGGACGGCACCGCCGGCTGCGATTTGCAACCTGCCTGTCCGTCCGGACAGCCGATCCGGATATGGAAATGGTAATTGTGCCCCAGCACCGGGCGCACCTTGCTGAGCCACGAGCGGTCGCCCTTGGCCTCGCGGCAGATCGCCTTCTTGATCGCCGGATTGACGAGGACGCGCTCCACCTCCTTGTCCGTCGCCGCCGCCTTGATGATGGCGAGGTGAGCGGGAGTCCAAGTCTTCGGATTGATGTCCTTCCAGTTGTCCGCGACGACGTTGGTCGCCATCATCTCCTCGCGCTCGAGGCGGGTGAGTTCGCGGTCCGGCATCGGCGTCAGCCACAGATCGGCATCGAGCCCGACCTGATGGCTCCAGTGTCCGTTCATCATCGGCCCGCCGCGCGGCTGCGCCAGGTCGCCGACCAGAAGTCCGTTCCAGCCCACCTTGGGTCCCTGCTCCGCGAGCCGTTCGAGAAACTTGATCAGATTCGGATGGCCCCAGTTGCGGTTGCGCGACAGCCGCATCACCTGCCAGTTTTTGCCGTTGATCGGCAGCATGACGCCGCCGGCGAGGCAGCCGCCGGTGTAGTAGCCGATGGCGCGTGCTTCGAGCGGCGCTCCAGTTGTCTTGCGGCCGAACAACTCCTTGGCAGGCGTGTTGGGATCGTTGGGCTTGGCCAGCGGTGGCAGCGGCTTGGGATTGAGCGTGCCACGGTCCTGCGCGGCGGCAGTGCCGGCGGCGATGACGAGCGCGAGGGCGGGGATCGTCAGGCGAAGCATGGCGGTCCGAACATAGCGTATCCGCAGGCAAAGTGCGCGGGTTCTGGCCGGTGCGACCATCTTAACCAGCCAACCCTTTGACACGGCCAGCCGATTTTGCCACATTAACCACAGATGCGGCGAGTGAAACGGGGCCAGAGGGTCTCATGGTTCGTCTCGCCATTTCCCGGGCAGCGGCTGCTTTTGTCGTTTTTGCGGTGGTTTTTGCGTTCGCCGCAGACCCTGCCCAGGCCTCCATTTTCATTTCCGTCGACAAGAGCACGCAGCGCATGTCCGTCATGGTCGACGGCAAGCCCCGCTACAGTTGGTCGGTTTCGACCGGGCTGCGCGGCGGCCCGCCGTCGGGCACGTTCCGCCCGCAGCGGCTCGAGCGCATGTGGCATTCGCGCACCTACGACTGGTCGCCGATGCCGCACTCCATCTTCTTCCACCACGGCTTCGCCATTCACGGCACCAACTACCTCTCCCGGCTGGGTCGTCGGGCGTCGCACGGCTGCGTGCGTCTGCATCCCGCCAACGCCGCAACGCTGTTCAGTCTGGTGAAGAGCCGCGGCATGAAGTCCACGACCATCGTGATCTCCGACTCGATGCCGCGGATGGTGAGGCGCTGAGCCGCAAGCTGATTCGCGGGTTGTGACCGGCCGCCGCCTTTACAAGACGGCGCCCGGCCGGAATCCTTCGGGTTGGGGAGTTTGGACGGGAATTGTCATGGTGGGTCGCAGCGTAACGGGAATTGTCGGTCTGTGGTTTCTGCTGGCGGCTCTGGCATCCGGCGATCGCGCCGGTGCCGCCGAGGTCGTGATCAGCGTGAACAAGGCGACCCAGTCGATGTCGGTGCTGGTCGACGGCGCTGAAAAGTACAGGTGGACGGTCTCGACCGGCACCGGCGGCGGACCGCCCAACGGCACGTTCGGGGTCGAGCGCATGCACCGCCACTGGTTCTCGCGCACCTACAATAACGCGCCGATGCCGTACTCGATCTTCTTCGAGGGGCCGTACGCGATCCACGGTACCGACCAGACGCGGCACCTCGGCCGCCGCGCTTCCAAGGGCTGCGTGCGGCTGCATCCGCGCGATGCCGCGGTGCTGTTCGATCTGGTCAGGCGCGAGCGGGCCAGCACCACCATCGTCATCAGCACGACGACGCATGTGGCGGCACGCGTGCCGTTGCCGGAAAGCACAGGCAAGGCGTCGGCCTCTGCCCGGCCGGACGTGGAGCGGGCCGTGGCGGCCAAGCCGCGCGAGGAAATCGTGACAGGATCGACCGGCGCGCGCCGCGCGGCCGCGCCCCGGACCGATCGTCAAACACGAACGCAAGCCCGGCCGGCTCCCCGGCATGCGGTTCGCTACCCTCCGCACCATCGCGCCCGCCCGCCGATGCGGCCGCGCGGATATCCGCCCTATGTGTATGCGCCATACGGTCCCCGTGGGCCCGTCGTGGTGTACGAGCCATACCGGCGCTGGCGTTAGGACCTGCTGCGGAAAATTCAGTCCGGCTATTGTCTGTGAACTTGCATATGATCTGCCCCATGCGCACGGCGGATCAAGCAGGAGATCGAAATGGCCGAATATCTGGAGAAGACCGAGTTTCAGAAGTCCCGGGCGTTCTCGCCCGCCGTCATCACGCAGGGCGGCAAAACCGTTTGGCTGGCGGGGCAGACGGCCACGAAGGACGAGCAGGGCAACGACATCTCCGGCAACTTCGAGGCGCAGGTCCGCACCCTGTTCAGCCTGATGGACAAGACGCTCAAGCGCTGCGGCGGCAGCCTCGCCAACCTTGTGACGATGACGGTGTTCATCACCGACCCGCGCTTCGGCGACAAGTTCGTCGAGATGCGTGCCGGCTTCTTCCCGGACGGCAACTTTCCGGCGAGTGCGCTCATCACCATCGCGCATCTGGCGCGGCCGGGCATGCTGATCGAGATTCAGGGCGTGGCAGTGGTCGGGGGGTGAGCCGGAGCGGTCCGCGCTTCGCCGCGCCCAGCCGAGTTCATCCCCGACGCAGGCTGGAACAGCGGTGCAAGGAAGGCGTTACACATCCACCTTGAGCGCCGCAATGAACGCTTCCTGCGGGATGTCGACCTTGCCGTACTGGCGCATCTTCTTCTTGCCCTCCTTCTGCTTGTCCAGAAGCTTGCGCTTGCGGGTGACGTCGCCGCCGTAGCACTTGGCGGTCACGTCCTTGCGGAGGGCACGCACGGTCTCGCGGGCGATGATCTTGCCGCCGATCGCCGCCTGGATCGGGATCTGGAACATGTGCGGCGGGATCAGCTCCTTCAGCTTCTCCACCATGGCGCGGCCGCGG
>CAZGSW010000260.1:0-4999 GCA_964528635.1 uncultured Rhodoplanes sp.
ACGCGCCGTTCGACAAGATCTGCTACATCGGCTGCGGCGTCACCACCGGGATCGGCGCCGTCATCAACACGGCGAAGGTCTGGCCCGGCGCCAACGTCGCCGTGTTCGGTCTGGGCGGCATCGGACTCAACGTCATTCAGGGCGCACGGATGGCCGGCGCCGACAAGATCGTCGGCATCGACACCAACCCGGACAAGCGCGCCATGGCCGAGAAGTTCGGCATGACCGACTTCATCAACCCGGACGAGGTCGGCCACGACAAGGTGGTTCAGGCGATCGTCGACGTCACCGCTGGCGGCGCCGACTTCTCGTTCGAATGCATCGGGCTGACGCAGACCATGCGACAGGCGCTGGAGTGCTGCCACCGCGGCTGGGGCGAAAGCATCATCATCGGCGTCGCGGCGTCGGGTCAGGAAATCTCGACCCGGCCGTTCCAGCTCGTCACCGGCCGGGTGTGGAAAGGCACCGCGTTCGGCGGCGCGAGAGGCCGCACCGAAGTGCCGAAGATCGTCGACTGGTACATGGACGGCAAGATCAACATCGACGACCTGATCACCCACACGATGCCGCTCGAGAAGATCAACGACGCCTTCGACCTGATGCACGAAGGCAAGTCGATCCGCTCGGTGGTGTTGTTCTGAGATCAGCGGCGCGGATGCGGCAGCCGAATCGGCTTTCGTTTGGCCGGCTTTTCCTGCCAGGCGGGTCCGTCACTCAGGATCGGGATGCAGGCGATCATTGCAGCCATCGCCAGGACCGGCATGATTTCCATCGGATTGACCATCGGTTGCCTCATCTGTCGTCGTCGCCACCCCTCCCCAACGTTTGCACCACGAACCGCGCGGCCTCCCGGATAACGGCCGGGCTGCGGTCCGGTTCACCGTAACCCTCAAATTCGAGCAAGAAGCGGGCCACGGTCCATCCGCGAAGCATCCGGCCATGACTGGCGCCGACCGGGCATGCTAGAGAGGCGCCCGAACCGGCCGCTTACCCCATGATCACCAGCGAATCCGCCACCAAAGCCGCCGCCAAGGCGGCAGCAAGGGTTCCCTCCAGGATCCCCGTCCTGTCCGATTTTCGCCGCATCGTGGTGAAGGTCGGTTCGTCGCTCCTGGTGGATTCCGCGGCGGGCCGCCTCAAGGAGACCTGGCTCACTTCGCTGGTGGAGGACATCGCCGGCCTGCACAAGGACGGCCGCGACGTGATTGTGGTGTCCTCCGGCGCTATCGCGCTTGGGCGTGCCGTGCTCAGGCTGCCCAAGGGCCCGCTCCGGCTGGAGGATAGCCAGGCGGCCGCAGCGGTCGGCCAGATCGCGCTGGCGCGCACCTGGGCCGAAGCGCTGGGCAAGCACGGCATCACGGCAGGCCAGGTGCTGGTCACGCTGACCGACACCGAGGAGCGCCGCCGCTACCTGAACGCACGCTCCACCATCGCGAAGCTGCTGGAATGGCGCAGCGTGCCGGTGATCAACGAGAACGACACCGTCGCCACCAACGAGATCCGCTACGGCGACAACGATCGCCTCGCGGCCCGCGTTGCCGCCATGGCGAGTTCCGACCTGCTGGTGCTGCTGTCCGATGTCGACGGACTGTACGACGCGCCGCCCGCCAGCAGCGTCAAGGCCAACCACATCCCTGTGGTGCCGCGCATCACCGCCGAGATCGAAGGCATGGCCGGTGCGTCCGGCTCCGAACTGTCGCGCGGCGGCATGGTCACCAAGATCGAAGCCGGCAAGATCGTCACCACCGCCGGCACCCACATGGTGATCGCGTCCGGGCATGTCGATCATCCGCTGCAGGCGATCGCTTCCGGCGCGCGCTGCACCTGGTTCCTCACTCCGGCCAATCCGGTGACAGCGCGCAAGAGGTGGATCGCAGGTTCGCTGGAGCCCAGGGGCACGCTGACCATCGACGCAGGCGCCGCCGCGGCGCTGCGCCGTGGCAAGAGCCTGCTTCCCGCCGGGGTGGTGCGGGTCGACGGCACATTCGGTCGCGGCGATGCGGTCGTTATTCGCGGCCCCGACGGCGCGGAGATCGGTCGCGGCCTTGTCGCCTACGACGCCGAGGACGCCGCCAGGATCGTGCGGAAATCGTCGGGCGATATCGTGATGATCCTCGGCGTCGAGGGGCGCGCCGAGATGGTGCACCGCGACGACCTGGTGCTCGGCGGCGCATGAAGGCCGGATGGAACCGGTCGCACGGCAGCGCGTTATTCAGAAGCGACGCGACATTCTCATGAGACCCAGAGGCGGCTGACCGGCCGCCCGGAAAACCCCGGCCCGGTTGGCCGGGGTTTCCGCTTGTGCAGTCCAAAACACCCCTACCGCACCGGGAAATCGAAATACGTGTTCGGATACGGCTCATTGCGCAGCGTGAAGTGCCACCATTCCTTGTTGTATGGAATGAAGCCGCGCTGGCGCATCGCCCTGGCCAGAATCTGGCGGTTGGCATGGGCCTGCACGCTCACGGTGCGGTTTCCCGGCGCCGAACGCGGGCTGAAGTGGTCGAACGGCGTCCCCATATCCAGTTCGCGGCCGGTGTCGCGGCGCACCAGCGTCAGGTCGAGCGTCGAGCCGCGCGAATGGCCCGAGCGCGCGGCGATGTAGCCGTCGCGGAACAGATTGCGCTTGTCGACATTCGGGTAGTAGTCGGCCTTGCGCGCCACGTCGCGCAGATCGCGCGCCCAGCGAATGAAGTGCGCCACCGCGCGGACCGGGCGATAGCAGTCGAACACCTTGAGGGCGAGCCCCTGCCCCTCGATATCCCGCGCCACGGCAGCGAGCGCCGCAGCCGCCTCCCGCGTCAGGTAACAGACCGGCTTTTCGTATCCATCGATGGGACGGCCGACGAAGTTGTTGCGATCGAGATAGCGCATCTCGACCACGAGGTTCGGCACCACTTTCGAGACATCGACGAAGCGGCCCGGTCTCGTCGTCTGGGGCGAGGCCGGAAGGGTGGTTGAGACCATGAGAATCGCTGCGGCGAGAATGCGAATCATATCGTCACTATTAGCATGCTCCTTCCCGGCCTCATGCTGAGGAGCATTGCCTTAAGCGCGTTCACGCGTGTCTGCGACGCACCATGGCAATGCGTCTCGAAGCATGGGGCCGCCCCATCCTTCGAGACGCCGCCTTTGGCGGCTCCTCTGGATGAGGCGGAGAGGAGTTCGGCCAGGAATGACATCACCCGTCCAGCCACGCCACCGCGCGGATCGGGCTGCCGGTGCCGCCCTTGATCTTGAGCGGGAACCCGATGAACTTGAAGCGGCCCTTGCCGATCAGCTTCTCCAGATTGACCAGCCCCTCCATGTGGGTGAAGCCGAGATCGCGGCAGACGTGGTGCACCTCGAAATTGCTGCGGCCGGTGCGGCCCGGGCTCACCGCCTCGACGCCGAACATGCCGATCTTCCTGTCGCGGCCGAGCCAGGTGGCGCTCTCCTTCGTCAGCCCCGGAAAATCCGTGATGAACGCCGGCGTGCCGTGGGTGCGGCGGAAGAAGTCCATGTGCAGGAGCACGGTGTCCTTCGGCCTGATCTCTATTCCGGCGGCCTTCTCGGCGGCCTGCAGATCCTCGATCGAGATGTCGGACTTCAGCGGCTTGTGCGACAGATCGAGACAGACCGCCTCGGTGAAGAACATCTCGAGAGGAAGTTCGTCGATCGATCTGGCGCCGGGCCGCTGATCGAAATGCTTCGGCGCATCGACATGGGTGCCGGCATGATCGCCCATCACCATCGCCATGGTGGCCGACGAGAACTTGTATCCCTCGGCCTCGCGAACCTCGTCGTGGGTGGCAAACGAAGTGATGACGACCTGCGGATGGTTGGGCAGGACCTGCATCTTGTGTTCGATGTCGCGGGAAAGATCGATCAGGATCATGGAAACTCTCTTCCGGCTGGAGCGTCGCGGGCGGCGATTGCAACACGGCAGACCCGGCGCGCCAAGACAGGGCACACCTGCGCCGGGTGCGTACCGGCTTGAAGACCTCCGCCGCCTCTGGCGGCAGGCTTTCCGGCCGGCCGGATTGCTGGCAATAGACGGGCTCCGCCCTGCTTCGTGCCCGAAGGAAGCCGATGACCGAGGAGTTTGCCAGCAAGGGATTTGCCGTGACCGTGCTGGCGGAGGTCGCGGGCCTGTCCAGGTTCGTGTGCGGCCACGCCACCGAGGCGGACTGCATGACGGCGATCGTGGCGATGTATCCCCACGACAGAATCCGGGTCGAACTGAACCCGATGTCCGCGACATCGTTACGCGCGCTCGCGCCGCCGCTAAAAAGGGGCGAGGTCCGGCCGTCACGGTGATCGTTTCCTGAACCCGGTCCGTGGCGCGGCAGGAGGCTGTGATTGACAGCACAGTCTAGCGCATGATCCTGAAAAGTGGGAACCGGTTTCCGGAAAAGATCATGCTCAAACAAAGAGCTAAAGCGGGCTGACGATTCAAGGGCAAGTCATCCCGCTTTAGCGCACCTTGTCGCGATCGCCGCGCTTCATGCAGTCGGCGAAATAATCCTCGTACTTCGGATTTTCGTTCTGGAAGACCGTCACGATATTCGTGCCGAGGCCTTCGTAAGCGATCCGGCGGGGCCCAACCTGACGAAAATCCGCGATGTATTTCCTCGTCGCCTGGTCATGACAGGCCACGGCCTGCGGCGATGCCTGCTGCGCCCACGCCGCCGCGGGCAAGGTGGCGCAAGCCAGCACTGCAAATGCCATGAACCGCGCGTGCACGGGACCCTCGCGTGAGCAATGAGTCGCATATTCGTTCAAATTGAATAAACCCGCCACGTCTGCCGGGTTTGGCCGCCGGCGAAAATCGCGAAAATGGATAATCCGCAGCGGTAACGCCGGCGCTTGACAAAGGCGCTTAAGCTGACTAAATTCCTAACACCTTGCTCGATCGAGGGCGTCATCTAGAGGCGATCTGATGGTGGAGCGGGGTGCGGCGCCTGCGGTTTTGTCTCGCAAACGAAACCCCGGGAGGCCACGGGTCACCGCCCGTCCT
>CAZGSW010000261.1:0-4967 GCA_964528635.1 uncultured Rhodoplanes sp.
CTGCATGTCGCGGAAGCTCTTGGCGTCCATGTAGCTGGAGTGCGGATCGAGGCCGGCGAGCATGCCATTGATGGCGGACTCGACGAGCTTGCCGTCGTCGGGCTTCTCCACGTAGTCCGACCGGACCCGCTCGAACACGTCGCCGAACAGGTTGAGCTGCCGGTAGGTGTCGGCGGCCGCGGCCTTGGCGCTGGTGAAGAGCTGCGGCTGCGTCAGCAGCAGCGCCAACGCTGCGCCGGAGGCCGCACTGAGGAGCATCAGAACTGTCTTGCGCATTATCCGCGAACCTTCTCGCCTTCGCCTGCTGCCCACCATGGGCTGGGATCGACGGGGGTGCCGTCCCTGCGAAACTCTACGTAAAGAACCGGCTGGCTGGAGCCGGATGACAGGGTTGCGGCCACCCGACCGGATCCCATGACTGCTACGGGCTCCCCGGTCAGCACGAACTGGCCAACATCGACTGAAATCTGTTCCATCCCGGCAAGCACCACATGATACCCGCCGCCAGCATTGAGGATCAAGACTTGGCCGTAATTGCGGAAAGAACCAGCGTAAACGACCCAGCCGTCACACGGTGACGTGACCTGTGCCCCGGCCCGGGTCGCGATGCTGAGGCCTTTTTCGGAGGTTCCCGTGCCGTCGGAGGCGCCGAATTCGCGAATCCTGACCCCGTTAACCGGAAGAGGTAAATGGCCCCGGGCGGAGGCGAATGCAACCGCAGGATTAAGGCGGCCGGGGTCCTTCAGCGCCGCCAGATCGATCCGTCCATTGCCGCTTTTGTCGCCGGTGCCCCGATCCGCGGCGCGCGCGGCGCGGGTTTTTTTGTCGAGGTTCTGTTCGAGCTTGCCGATCAAATCTTTGAGATCGTCCGCCTGCCTGGCCAGTTCGGCAGACTTCCGGCGCTCGGCGGCGATCGCCTTTTCGGTCTCGATCTGCTTTTTCTGGCGCTCCTCGATCAGCAGCGCGGTGCGCTGCCGTTCCTCCGACAGGGCGTCTGCGTCGCGCTTGAGCCGCGCCTTCTCGTCCAGGATATCGCGGCGGATACGCACCAGGTCGGCAAGATCGGCGGCGAGCGATTCGGCCTGCACGCGCATGTCCGGCAGCACCGCACCGAGCATGATGGCAGTCCGGATCGAGGCGAGCGCATCCTCCGGCCGCACCATCATGGCCGGCGGCGGATTGCGGCCGATCCGCTGCAGCGACGCCAGCACCTCCGCGATGGCGGCCCGCCGGCCGTCGAGCGATTGCCGGATGCCGCGCTCGCTCTCGTCGAGCGGCTTCAGGCGCGCCTCCGCCGCGGTGACCTTTGCCTCGCCGGCGCGAAGCCGGGCGGCGGAGTCGATCAGCGACTGGTTGAGCTTGCGGCGATCGTCGCCGATCGATCCGATCTCGCGTTTGAGCCGCGCCTCGGTCTCCGCGATCTGCCGCTGCTTCTGACGGATCGCCTCGAGTTCGCGGTCGTGCTCGCGCAGCTTCTCGAGCACCGACTGCGCATGGGAGGGCGTCGGGACGGTCAGCGGCAGCGCCGGCGCCATCAGGAGGATCAGCGCGAGAAGCGAATCGATCTGCGGCCGCTTGCCGGTCATCGGCTCGGGAGTAGACCTCCGATCATGGCAAGTCCAGCCGGGCTTTCGGCCATTTTCTAGGCGCGGTGATAGGGGTGCCCGGCCAGGATCGTGGTGGCGCGGTAAAGCTGCTCCAGCAGCATCGCCCGCACCAGCGGATGCGGCCAGGTGGCGGCTCCGAACGCCAGCGTCAGGGTGGCGCGCTCCCGCAGCGCCGGTGCAAGGCCGTCATCGCCACCGATTGCGAACACGGCCGCGGGACGGCCGGCGTCACGCCACCGGCCGAGCTGCTGCGCCAGCGCCGCGCTGGTCAGGCTTTTGCCGCGCTCGTCCAGGATCGCCAGGGCTGCCCGGTCGGGAACGAGATCGCCGAGTGCCTCGGCCTCCTCGATCATTCGCTTGCCGGGCTCCTGCGCCCGGCTCTCGCGAAGCTCGACGACCGCAGTTTCACGGAACCCGATGCGGCGGCCGAGCTGGTCCGCCCGCTTGCAATAGCGCTCGGTCAGGTCGCGCTCGGGTCCGGCCTTGAGCCGGCCGATTGCGGCAACGATGAGCCGCATGGCGGCTCAGTCCGGTTTGCGGCTGCGGGTGCCGGCCCACATCTTTTCGAGATCGTAGAACTCGCGAACCTCTGGCCGGAACACGTGGACGATCACGTCGCCGGCGTCGATCAGCACCCAGTCGCCGTTGCGTTTGCCTTCGACGCGGATGCCCTTCATGCCGGCCTTTTCGAGCGCCTCGATGGCGTTGTCGGCAATCGACGTGACGTGACGGTTGGAGCGGCCGCTGGTCACGACCATCGCATCGGCAATCGACGATTTTCCGGCAAGGTCGATGGTGACGGTGTCCTCGGCCTTCATGTCGTCGAGGCTCGCGAGGATCATGCGGAGGGTTTCGGCGGCGTCGGAGCGCCTGGAAACCGGGGCGGGTGCTGCGCGGCGGGCGCGAACCCGGGGTGCTGTGGTCGGCAGGGGTGTCCGTCCTTTCAATTTGCCTTGCGTCCCGGACGTCCGGGACCCACCAACTCAAGATAGGAACTGCACTCTACGGATTTCAAGCTCAGGGCCGCCCGCGCTTCGCGCGCAGCGCGGTGGACGACAGCGGCGATTTCAGGCCGTGGAGGTAAATCCATGCAGGCGGCTTCTGCTCGGCCAGCACGGAAGCGAATTCTTCGGGCAATCGGTAGGGCGCGAGAGCCTGCGGCGCACGGGCGCCGGTGGCGTACAGACTCGAGCCCATGCGGTCGATGACCGCCATCGGCATGAGAGACGCGATGCCCCGCCAGTTTTGCCAGCGTGAGAAGCTCCGCAAGTTGTCTGCGCCCATTACCCAGACGAACCGCACGCCTCGGCAACGGCGCACCAGGAACTGCAACGTGTCGTAAGTATAGCGCGTGTTGATGACAGCTTCGAGACCCGAAATGTCGATCCGTGGATGATTTGTGAGTTTCTGCGCAGCCGCGATGCGCTGTTCCAGCGGTTGCAGGCCCCGCGTGTCCTTCAGCGGATTGCCTGGCGTGACCAGCCACCAGACCCGGTCGAGATTGAGCTTCTTCAGAGCCAGCAGGCTGGCGCCGAGATGCGCCTGATGAGGCGGATCGAAGGTGCCGCCGAACAGCCCGATTCGCATCCCCGGCGCATGCGGGGGCAGCACAAGTCGCGGCGGAAGTGTCACGGCCTGATCTGCCCCGAGCCGTGGATGCGATACTTGAAGGTCGTAAGCTGCTCGACGCCGACCGGGCCGCGCGCATGCAGCTTGCCTGTGGCGATGCCGATCTCTGCGCCGAACCCGAATTCGCCGCCGTCGGCGAACTGTGTCGAGGCGTTGTGCAGCACGATCGCGGAATCGACCTCGCCGAGGAATTTCTCGGCCGCGGCCGTGTCGTCGGTGACGATCGCATCGGTGTGGTGCGAGCCGTAGCGTTCGACGTGGCGGATCGCGCCGTCGATACCGTCGACCACGCCGGCGGCGATGATCGAGTCGAGATACTCGGTGGACCAGTCCTGTTCGCTCACGGGCTTCACCCGCGGATCGGATTTCTGCACGGCGGCGTCGCCGCGCACCTCGCAGCCGGCGTCCAGCAGCATCGTCACCAGCGGCCTGAGATGCGTCGTCTCGGCGGCACGGTCGACCAGCAGCGTCTCGGCGGCGCCGCAGACGCCGGTGCGGCGCATCTTGGCGTTGAGCACGATCGACTTCGCCATATCGAGATTGGCGGCCTTGTCGACATAGACGTGGCAGACGCCTTCCAGGTGCGCGAACACCGGCACGCGCGCTTCGTCCTGCACGCGGGCGACCAGGCTCTTGCCGCCACGCGGCACGATCACGTCGATCGCGCCGTCCAGCCCCTTCAGCATCATGCCGACCGCGGCGCGGTCGCGGGTCGGCACCAGCGAGATCGCGTCCTCCGGCAGGTTGGCGTCGCGCAGGCCTCTGGCCATCGCGGCATGGATGGCGGCGGACGAGCGGTGGCTGTCGGAGCCGCCGCGCAGGATCACGGCGTTGCCGGCCTTGAGTGCGAGCGAGCCGGCATCGGCGGTGACGTTCGGGCGGCTCTCGTAGATCACGCCGATCACGCCGATCGGGACACGGACGCGCTCGATCGTCATGCCGTTCGGCCGGGTCCAGGACTCGGTGACCTTGCCGACCGGATCGGGCTGCTCCCGCACCACCTCGATGCCGTCGGCCATGGCGGCGATGCGCTTGTCGTCGAGTGCCAGCCGGTCGAGGAACGACGCGGCGAGCCCTGCGGTTTTCGCCGCGGCGAGGTCCTGGGCATTGGCCTCGATAATGTCGGCCCTGGCGTCGCGGATCGCCCGCGCCATGGCGGTGAGCGCCCGGTCCTTCTGCTCGGTGGAGGCATGCGCGACGACGCGCGACGCCGCCTTCGCGCGCTGGCCGATGGCGGCCATGGCGGCGGCGACGTCCTGTCCCTTGCTGGTATCCGGCGCGGTCATGTCGTCCGTTACTTATGCTCAGAACGATGATTTCTCAGGTTCTATCACGTTTGGCGAGGCCCCGTCCGGGATGCCGGGCATGCGACTTTGCCCGCGCATTTGAGGCTCGCGAGGCCTTCCTTGTCGTCTCCTCCCTCTTTCCGATTGAGGGAGGCGGAGCGCCGGGAGGCGTTCCTTCTCAGGTCTTCGCCTTTCGGCGATGCGTCCTCTGCGAAAGGACGCCCGCCTGCCGGCGCTCCACCGCGGCGATTTTGGGCCTCCGGGACCGCGCTTACAGGACCGGATGGGGACGTTTCCGTTGGCGCGGAGCGCCCCCCTTTGAGATTGGCTGGACTTTCATCCCGCCTTCTCCCGGTCCCTCCCAGCCATCGAAGGCAGTCCTGCGTAGTCAGGACGGGCGGTGACCCGTGGCCTCCCGGGGTTTCGTTTGCGAGACAAAACCGCA
>CAZGSW010000262.1:0-4917 GCA_964528635.1 uncultured Rhodoplanes sp.
ACTTCGGCACCACGTTCTTTGCGGCCGAAGTTACGGTCGGTCAGGAGCATGGTGATCGCGCCCGCCAGCACCGGCAGCGACAGCAGCAGCAGGAACACGGTGACCAGGATCGACCAGACGAACAGCGGCATCTTGTGCATGGTCATGCCGGGCGCGCGCATGTTGAAGATCGTGGTGATGAAATTGATCGCGCCGAGGATCGACGAGGCGCCGGACAGGTGGATCGAAAGGATCACGAAATCGACGGCGGGCCCCGGTTGACCCGCTGTCGACAACGGCGGGTAGAGCGTCCAGCCGCCGCCATGGCCGAGATCGCCGGGAGCGCCTTCAACGAAGAAGGAAATCATGAAGAGGATGAAGGAGGCGACCAGAAGCCAGAAGGAGATGTTGTTCATCCGCGGAAACGCCATGTCCGGCGCTCCGATCATCAGCGGCACCAGCCAGTTTCCGAAACCGCCGATCAGCGCCGGCATGATCACGAAGAAGATCATCACCAGGCCGTGCGCGCTGACGATGACGTTGTAGAGGGCCGGATTGGCGAAGAACTGCAGTCCGGGCTCCTGCAACTCCATCCGGATGACGACCGACAGCGCCGTCCCGACGATCCCGGCGAGTGTTGCGAAAATCAGATACAGCGTGCCGATGTCTTTGTGGTTCGTCGAACACAGCCACCGCACCCAGGGGGACGGTCGATGAGCCGCGTTGTTCAGAGTTGCAGTTGCCATGTCACCTGCTCACCGCTCGTAACGCGCGCTGCCCAACCATGGACAACGCGACGGGATCCCGGTCTGCACTCGTGGGAGCGACAGTCTCCTTGTCCGGCGCGGTCTCGCGCCGGTGTGGCGCCATACGACTGCGGCGAATGAGGACGACCTCGCTGATGACCGACAAAGCGATCTCCTCCGCCGTGCGTGCACCAAGCTCGATGCCGGCCGGAGCGCGAATGCGCCCGATATCGTTCTGCTGAAAGCCTGCGTCGCGCAGATAGTCGATCACGAGACCGGTTCGCTTGCGGCTCGCGATCAACGCGATGTAGCCGACATCGGTCTTGAGCAGGCGACGCAGCGACTCATGGTCGCCGCGATGCTGGGTCGCGATGACCACGAAGTCCGAGGAAGCCGGTGCGAGGGCGCCGTAATCGCTGTCGTCGACAATCACCTGCGATGCGTCGGGATAGCGCTCGGCCGATGCCATGACATCGTCGACCACGACGCGGAACGACATGAGTGCGCCGAGGTGGCACAGGCATTCCGCCACGCGGCCGTGTCCGAGGATCCAGAGTGTCGGGCGTGGAAGGACGGGTTCGACATAGACCCGCATGTTGCCGCCGCACGGCATGCCGGCGCCGAGCACTTCGTCGTCGAGATCGACATTGACGACTTGAGGCAGTTCGGTTTCGAGACATTCGACCGCCGCATGGGCGATCGTCGACTCGGCGCATCCCCCGCCGACCCATCCGGCCAGCACGGTGCCTTCGATATCGAACACAGCCTTCGCGCCGGCACGCGCGGACGTCGAGCCATTCGCTTCGATGACAAGGGCAAGCGCGAAGGGGCGCCTGGCGGCCGCGAGGTCGGCGGCAATACCCAGAATGTCAGTCCCGGAGATGTGGGAAGCGTCCTTGCTCATCGCGGTCACCGTTGGCTGGCGCGCCACGGGCCGGGGACAAGCGACGGAATGCGCTCTGCGACGGACAATGGCTTTGAACAGCCGCCCGCTGATCTTGCGCATATATTTGATGCAATCAAACGAATTAAACAGGTGATTTAATGCAATAAAAATGCTACGAAAGACATCAAGGAGCTTCGCGATGGACACCGAACTCGCGCGGACCTTTCTGGAGATCGTCAGAACGCGCAGCTTCGTGCGCGCGGCCGAGCAGCTCAACGTCAGCCAGACAGCGGTTAGCGCCCGCGTCCGTGCCCTTGAAGAGCGACTCGGGCGCTCCTTGTTCGTCCGCAACAAGAAGGGAGCCTCGCTCACTGCGGCGGGCGAGCAGTTTTTGCGTTATGCGCCGATGTTCATGCAGCTATGGCAGAGAGCGCGCCATCAGGTCGCCGTGCCGCCCGGCCGGCGGGCCGTCCTGACCATCGGCGGTGAACTGAGCCTTTGGCACCCCTGGCTTGTCGAATGGCTGCACTGGATGCGCCGGTCCGCACCCGATGTCGCGCTCCGCGTCCAGGTCGGTGTACCGGAGAGCCTGACCAGTCAGGTGTCCACAGGCACGCTCGATGTTGCGATCATGTATGCGCCGCAGTACCGGCCGGGAGCGCGCGTCGAATTGCTGCTGGAGGAGAAACTGGTTCTTGTCACGACCGACGCGGATGCCAAAGCGATTGATCCGGACAGTTATGTCTATGTCGATTGGGGTCCGGATTTCGCGCACCACCACGAGCTCAGCTTTCCCGACGACAACAATCCCGGCTTGTTTGTCGGCCTCGGCCCGCTGGCGTTGACCTACGTTCTCGAGGCCGGAGGATCGGGGTATTTTCGCCAGCGCGTCGTTGCGCCCTACGTCGCCGCCGGAAAGCTTCATCTCGTCGCCGGCGCTCCGAGCTTCTTCTATCCGATCTATGCAGTGTGCTCGACGCAGGCGGACGATGAAGTGGTCGCACTTGCCATCGAGGGGTTGCGCAGCATTGCCGCGGCGGACAAGGCGGAGAAGAGTTCATGAAACAGGGCATTCGAACGAAGCGGATCTATGAACCGCCATCCCCGGACGATGGCATGCGTATCCTCGTCGATCGGATATGGCCGCGCGGAGTCAGCAAGGCTGACGCGGCGCTCGATCACTGGGTCAAGGATGTCGCCCCGAGTGCCGAACTTCGAAAGTGGTTCGGTCACAGACCGGAGCGGTGGGATGAGTTCAGGACGCGCTACGGGCACGAACTGGACGGCAATCCCGAGGCGGTGGCCGGGCTTCGAACCCTGCTGAAGGGCGGAGGCACATTGCTTTTCGCGGCGCATGACGTTGAACGGAACAATGCGGAGGCCCTTCGCCAGTACCTCGCCTCGCACCGGCGGCGCGGTCCACGTCGGCCACGCTGAGTTGAGAGGATCGTATGCCGCAGCCGATCGGCGCGCGGAGACGCCGACGGCCGGGATCTGCCAGAAAATTGTTCAGTTTGCCCGAAGACTAGGCTACGACCGCGCTACTGTTCCCAGGCAGGAATGCGCATATCGTGGTTCATATCGATGAGAAGCTGCAGCCCATCCTCGCGGAGGTTCTGCGCAGGAACGCGGGCGAAGAAGAGTTCCACCAGGCCGTCAAGGAAGTGCTCGAAAGTCTCGGCCGCGTGGTGGCCAAGCATCCGCACTACGCCGATCATGCTTTGATCGAGCGGCTCTGCGAGCCGGAGCGTCAGATCATCTTCCGCGTGCCGTGGGTGGACGACACCGGGCAGGTCCGGATCAACCGCGGATTTCGGGTGCAGTTCAACTCCGCCCTCGGACCCTACAAAGGCGGCTTGCGTTTCCATCCTTCCGTCAATGTCGGTATCATCAAGTTTCTCGGCTTCGAGCAGACCTTCAAGAACGCGCTGACCGGCATGCCGATCGGAGGCGGGAAGGGCGGCTCCGACTTCAACCCGCGCGACCGCTCCGAGGGCGAGATCATGCGGTTCTGTCAGTCCTTCATGACCGAGCTCCATCGCCATATTGGCGAGTATATCGATGTGCCGGCGGGTGACATCGGCGTGGGCAGCCGTGAGATCGGATTCATGTTCGGTCAGTACAAGCGGCTGACCAACCGTTATGAAGCGGCCGTTCTGACGGGAAAAGGGCTGGTCTATGGCGGATCGCGCGCCCGCACCGAAGCAACCGGCTATGGCGCGACGTATTTCGTGCAGAGCATGTTGAGCACGAAACGGCAGGCGTTCGACGGCCGCCGCGTGGTGGTGTCAGGCTCGGGCAACGTCGCCATCTACGCCATGGAAAAGATTGCCGCGTTCGGCGGCAAGGTCGTGGCCTGCTCGGACTCGAACGGATATGTCGTTGACGAGCAGGGCATCGACCTCGCGCTGGTCAAGGAGATCAAGGAGGTCCGGCGCGGACGGATTGCCGAATACGTGCGTCTCAAGGGCTCTGGTGCGCACTACATCGAAAGCGGATCGATCTGGGACGTTCCGTGCGACGTCGCGATGCCCTCCGCCACGCAAAACGAATTGACCGGGAAAGATGCGCGCACGATGGTCCGCAACGGCGTCGTCGCCGTCGGCGAGGGCGCCAACATGCCGTGCACGCCCGAAGCGGTGCGCATCTTTCAGGAGGCCGGCGTGCTGTTCGGGCCGGGCAAGGCCGCCAACGCCGGCGGCGTGGCCACGTCCGCGCTGGAGATGCAGCAGAACGCCTCGCGGGACAGTTGGACGTTCGAGCAGACCGAGGCGCGCCTCGCCAACATCATGCGCGACATTCACGACCGCTGCGCCGAGACCGCCAGCGATTATGGTGCGCCGGGCGACTACGTGCTGGGCGCGAACATTGCCAGTTTTGTCCGTGTTGCCGAGGCCATGGAAGCGCTGGGCGTGATATAGAATCTTTCCTTGTTGGGGGATGGATCGACGTTGAGGATGGGTCGACGCCAACTCGTTCTCACGCGTAAGCCACCCAGCCGCGCCAGGTGAAAGCGGCGTAGAACAGCGTGACATCCGAGAATCCGGCCTCCCGCAGCACCGCGGCGTCGTCGTCGGGAGCCAGCAGGTTGAGATGCGACTCGACCGCGGCTCGTGCGTTCTCCGCCATTTCGGGATCGGCGCCCGAGGCGACCGCGAACGCCGCGTAGCGCGACAGCCAGCGCTTTCGCTCATGTGCGTCCTGCGGAAAGCTGGAATGCGCCGCCACGAACGGCGCGCCGGGCTTGAGGCGGCGGCGGATCTCGGCGGCCGTGCGTATCCGCTCCGCGCGCTCCAGGAAATGCAG
>CAZGSW010000263.1:0-4907 GCA_964528635.1 uncultured Rhodoplanes sp.
GCGATCCCGCTGGCGCTGTTCCTGGTGCTGCTGATCGCGATGGCGCTGACCGCGCTGTACGGCTGGACGGTGGAGCGGTTCGCCTACCGGCCGCTGCGCGGCTCGTTCCGGCTCGCGCCGCTGATCTCGGCGATCGGCATGTCGATCCTGCTGCAGAACTACGTGCAGATCGCGCAGGGCGCGCGGGTGCTGCCGCTGCCGCCGCTTATTACCGGCGGCCACCGGCTGATCGAGAGCGAGACGTTCCCGGTCCAGATTTCCAATGTGCAGATCATCGTGATCGCGACCACCCTGGCGCTGATGGCGGCGTTCTCGCTGATGGTGGCGAAGACAAGGCTCGGCCGCGACATGCGGGCCTGCGAACAGGACCTTAAGATGGCCTCGGTGCTGGGCGTCAATGTCGACCGCACCATCTCGCTGACGTTCGTGACCGGCGCCGCGCTCGCCGCGGTCGCCGGCATCATGTACCTGCTCTATTACGGAGTGGTCGACTTCTACATCGGCTTCGTCGCCGGGGTTAAGGCGTTCACCGCGGCGGTGCTCGGCGGCATCGGCTCGCTGCCCGGCGCGATGCTCGGCGGGCTCCTGATCGGACTGATCGAGACCTTCTGGTCGGCCTACTTCTCGATCGAATACAAGGATGTGGCCGCGTTCTCGATCCTGATCCTGGTGCTGATCTTCCTGCCGACCGGCATCCTCGGCCGGCCGGAAGTGGAGAAGGTGTGAGCGGCCGGTGACCACGCTCGACCACCCCTCCTCGCCGCCACGCCGCCATCCGCTTGCCGCCGCGCTGAAGGACGCAACGCTGGCGGCGCTCGCGGCGCTCGGCCTGTTCGCGGTGATGATCGGCCTGCATGCGGTGCAGGGGCCGACCGGCGCGCTGACCGTGACGACACGCGGCGAGACGCTGTTCGTTCTGGTGGCCGTGGTGTTCGCCGGCGCGTTCGCGCGCGCGCTGCTGTTCGGCCGCAATCCCGTGCTGCCGCCCGGCCGGCTGTTCGCCCCGCTGGCGGAGTTGAAGGAGCGGGTCACGCCCGCCGTCGGCCGGTGGCTCGGGCCCGCGCTGCTCGGCTTCGCTCTGATCTCGCCGGTGCTGTTCTACCAGGACCGCTATCTGCTCGACCTCAGCATCCTGGTGCTGACCTACGTCATGCTGGGCTGGGGACTCAACATCGTGGTCGGCCTCGCCGGACTGCTCGACCTCGGCTACGTGGCGTTCTACGCGGTCGGCGCCTATTCCTACGCGCTGCTCGCCACCTATTTCGGCCTGTCGTTCTGGATCTGCCTGCCGCTCGCCGGCATTCTCGCGGCGTTCTGGGGCATCCTGCTCGGTTTCCCGGTGCTGCGGCTGCGCGGCGACTATCTCGCCATCGTCACCATGGCGTTCGGCGAGATCATCCGCCTGGTGCTGCTGAACTGGCAGGACTTCACCGGCGGGCCGAACGGCATTTCGTCGATCCCGCGGCCGTCCTTCTTCGGCATTCCCTTCACCTACGAGGAGGATGGCTTTGCGGCGACCTTCGGGCTGGAGTTTTCCTCCACCCACCGCATCGTGTTCCTCTACTACGTCATCCTGGCACTGGCGCTGCTCACCAACTGGGTGACGCTGCGGCTGCGCCGCCTGCCGGTCGGCCGCGCCTGGGAGGCGATGCGCGAGGACGAGATCGCGTGTCGTTCGCTGGGAATCAATACAACCAACACCAAGCTCACCGCGTTCTCGATCGGCGCCATGTTCGGCGGGTTCGCCGGCGCGTTCTTCGCCACGCGCCAGGGCTTCATCAGCCCGGAGAGCTTCACCTTCCACGAATCCGCGCTGGTGCTGGCGATCGTCGTGCTGGGCGGCATGGGCTCGCAGATCGGCATCGCGGTGGCCGCGCTGGTGATGCTCGGCGGCTTCGAGCTGTTCCGCGAGTTCGAGCAGTTCCGCATGCTGGTGTTCGGCGCCGCCATGGTCACGATCATGATCTGGCGGCCGCGCGGCCTGGTGGCGACGCGGGAGCCGTCGCTCTACCTCTCCGACTTCGGCAAGAGCGGCCCCGGCGGCACGGGGAAGCCATGAGCGCGGCCGTCCTGCAGGTCGATCATCTCACCATGCGGTTCGGCGGCTTGGTCGCGGTCGACGCGCTGAGCTTCGCGGCCAGGCGCGGCGACATCACCGCGCTGATCGGCCCGAACGGCGCCGGCAAGACCACGGTGTTCAACTGCATCACCGGATTCTACAAGCCGACCACCGGCATGATCCGGCTCGAACATCCCGATGGGCAATCGTACCTGCTCGAGCGCCTGCTCGACTTCCGGATCGCCAAGCTCGCCCGCGTCGCCCGCACCTTCCAGAACATCCGCCTGTTCGCCGGCATGACCACGCTGGAGAACCTGATCGTGGCGCAGCACAACACCATGATGCGCGCCTCCTCGTTCACGATCGGCGGCCTGCTCGGCCTGCCCACCTACCGCACGGCGGAGCGGCAGGCGGTCGACAGGGCGCGCTACTGGCTGGATCGCACCCAGCTCTCGCAGCGCGCCGACGACATGGCGGGCGCGCTGGCCTACGGCGAGCAGCGGCGGCTGGAGATCGCGCGCGCCATGTGCACCGACCCGGTGCTGCTCTGCCTCGACGAACCGGCGGCCGGCCTCAATGCGCGCGAGAGCGCGGAGCTCAACGAACTGCTGCTGTTCATCCGCAAGGAGCACGGCACCTCGATCCTGCTGATCGAGCACGACATGTCGGTGGTGATGGAGATTTCCGATCACATCGTGGTGCTGGACTACGGCGTGAAGATCGCCGACGGCACGCCCGCGCAGATCCGCGACGATCCGAAGGTGATCGCGGCCTATCTCGGCGTCGAGGACGACGAGGTGGAGGAAGCCGAAGCGGAGGTGGGGCTGTGAGGGTGCCGTTCTCACCGCGCGTGTCCCGGACGCACCGCAGCGGGCAACGCTGCGGTGCCGATCCGGGACCCCGGTTGCCTTTCTTGCCGGCGAACCGGGGTCCCGGGTCTGCAGCGCACCACCAACTGGTGCTGCACTGCGCCCGGGACACATGGGGAGAGACCACATCGAGCCGCTGCGAGCGGGGGAGCGCACCATGACCGCGCTCCTCACCATCCGCGGGCTGCAGACCTTCTACGGCAACATTCAGGCCCTGAAGGGCATCGACATCGACGTCAACGAAGGCGAGATCGTCACGCTGATCGGCGCCAACGGCGCCGGCAAGTCGACGCTGATGATGACGACGTTCGGCAATCCGCGCGCCCGCGAGGGCTCGATCGTGTTCGAGGGCCGCGACATCACGGATATGCCGACCCACGAGATCGCGCGGCTTCGCATCGCGCAATCGCCGGAGGGCCGCCGCATCTTCCCGCGCATGACTGTGCTGGAAAATCTGCAGATGGGCGCCACCGTCTCGGAGCCGCAGCATTTCGACGCCGACCTCAGGCGCGTGTTCACGTTCTTCCCGATCCTGGAGAAACGCATCGGCCAGCGCGGCGGCACCCTGTCGGGCGGCGAACAGCAGATGCTGGCGATCGGACGCGCGCTGATGAGCCGCCCGCGCCTCCTTCTGCTCGACGAGCCTTCGCTCGGGCTCGCCCCGCTGATCGCCAAGCACATCTTCAGAACCATCCGCGAGCTGAACCGCCGCGAGAAGCTCACGGTCTTTCTGGTCGAGCAGAACGCCTTCCACGCGCTCAAGCTCGCGCATCGCGGCTACGTCATCGTCAACGGCGCGATCACCATGTCGGGCAGCGGCAAGGACCTGCTGACGCGGCCCGAGGTGCGCGCCGCATATCTCGAAGGCGGCCGGCACTGATCGGAGCGCCCCGGCGCGCCGGAACGGATCGGCCATTCCCGGAAGGCGCCCATGACACGGCCGCCGGGCCGGTGTCAGATACACGCTACAAGGCAAATTGCCGCCTCAACACCGGCCAGCCCGGAGGCTAACATGCTCCGGAACAAGGGAGGAGTTTCATGACCCGACGCTTCGCAGCATGGCTGGGGGCCGGCCTCGCCACACTCGCACTCGCGGCCATCGCACCGCAGCCCGCAACGGCACAGACCGGCACGATCCGCCTGGTGGTCGGGACCGCGGCCGGCGGCGCCATCGACCCTTACGCCCGGATGATCGCCGAGCAGATGGCGAAATCGCTCGGTCAGACGATCATCTTGGAAAACAAGCCGGGCGCCAGCGGCAACATCGCGGCGCAATACATCGCGGATGCGCCGGCGGACGGCAGCCTGATCTGGCTCGGCACCCAGGCGTTCACCGAGATCCTGCCGAACCTCTTCCCCAATTCGCGCTGGTCGATCGACCAGTTCTCGCCGATCGTCCGCGGCGTCGAGGCGCCGCTGGTCTTCATCATCAATCCCAGCGTGCCGGCCAGCAATCTTGCCGAATTCGTCAAGTGGGCGAAGGACAACAAGGGCAAGCTGAGCTATTCGTCGTATCAGTCCGGAACGCCGTCGCACTTCCTCGGCTACCAGTTGAACGAGAAGTTCGATCTCGATCTGACGCACGTCCCCTACCGCGGCTCGGGCCTGCAGGTGACGGGACTTCTCGGCGGCCATTCGCAGTTCGGCTTCGCGCAGGTCAACTCGTCGTTGCCGCACGTTCGCTCCGGCAAGCTCAAGGCGCTGGCCACCACCGGGCCGGTGCGCGACCGCTCCATGCCGGATGTGCCGACCTTCGCCGAACTCGGCTATCCGGAGTTCACCGCCAAGGTCTGGTTCGGGCTGCTGGTGAAGAAGGACACGCCGCCCGAGATCGTCAAGCGCTACACCGACGCGGCCGTCAAGGCGCACAACGATCCTGCCGTGAAAGCGAAGCTGGAGTCGCAAGGCTTCGAAGTGTCCGGCCTGACCGGACCGGACAAGCTGCGCGACGAAATCAAGAAGCAGACCGTGCGGTGGGG
>CAZGSW010000264.1:0-4872 GCA_964528635.1 uncultured Rhodoplanes sp.
CCCCTCGGCATAAGGCCGGGAGAGATCGGCTTGGTGTATGGGCCTATCCCTTCATCACGTACTTTCCCGCCTCGTTACGTGTCAGCGTGCCCGCTGCATAGAGCTTGTCCAGTTCGCGCACGATCTCGCGCCCGTCGCGGGTGCCGGCCGCCTTCATCAGATCGAGGAAGCTGGCCGGCCCCTCCGCCAGCACCTCGGCGGCGGAGCGCTTTGCCGCACCGTTGCCGTTCGACTTCGCCAGCACGGGCGGCGTGGGAATGCCCCACTCCAGCGACTGCCGCTTGCCGAAAGGAATGGTGCAGTCGAACCCGACCTTGGCGCCGACCCGCTGGCCCGCGAGCGACGGATCGAGCGGCACCACGCGGAAGCCGTCCGCCATGATGGTGTCGCGGCTGGCCTGATAGCGCGTCGCCAGCGCCCAGTCGCACTGCTCGTCGTTGAACACGTCGATGTCGTCGTCGAACACGAACACCTGCTTCGCCTCTGCCATCGAGCCGAACACCGCTGCGATGGCGTTCCTCGCCTCGCCCGGCACGCGCTGACGCAGCGAGACCCGCACGTTGTACATGCCGCCCGACGAGGGCGTGGCGAACACCGCGACCGGCTCGCGCACCGCGGTGACGAGCCCGGCCCACGCCGCGGTCTCGGTCTTCACCGTGGTGAGCTGCGCGGTGTCGGTGCGGCCCAGCGACTTGCCGCCGATGGTGACGGTCTGGAACAGCGCCTCCTTGCGGCGGGTGATCGCGGTGACATGGAACACCGGATTGCGCTTCACCACGCCGTAGTAGCCGACGTATTCGCCGAACGGCCCCTCCGGCTCCACATGACCCTTGTTGTCGAGATAACCCTCCAGCACGTACTCGGCGTCCGCCGGAACGTAGATGTCGTTGGTGATGCACTTCACCACGGGAACCGGCGACTGACGCAGCGCGCCGAGCACGTCGAGTTCATCCATCGGCGGCGTGCCGGAGACCGCGGCCATGAAGTCGGTGGGATACGAACCCACCGCGAACGCCACCGGCAGCGTCTCGCCGCGCTCCACCGCCGCGAGATAGATCGCGCGCACATCGCTCGGGGCGATCATGTCGACGCCGGCCGCGCGCGGGCCGCGCAGCATGAGCCGGCGACAGCCCACGTTGGTCCAGCCGGTGTCGGGAAACAGCGCAAGGTCGAGGCCCGCGGAGATATAGGGCGCGCCGTCCTCGCCGTGCTGCAGATGCACGGGCAGAGTGCAAAGGTCGGCCTCCTCACCGGTCATCACCACCTGCTGGCAGGGCGCGTCCTTGCGATCGACCTTCACGGGCTTGACCGGTTGCGCGAGCCGCTTCGCGAGTTCCGGCATCAGACCGGCCTCGTCGGTGTCGAGCGCCAGCGCCAGCCGCTTGCGCGAGCCCATCACGTTGCCGGTCAGTTCCGCCTTTTCCGGACCCACCGACTTGAACCACACCGCGCGCGGGTTGGCTTCCAGCACCTCGCCCACATCCACCAGATCGATGGGCCTGTCGTGCACCTCGCACTCGCCGAGCTGCACAAGCCGCTCGACAAAGCGTCGCAGACGGAATCGTTCGGTATCGACGGCTGTCATTGCATTTTTCTCATAAGGCCATTCGCTGGCGTTTGCTCCCGGTCGCGGGCTAGATTGCGCGACCGAAACAGGGAGGGCAAGGCATGGCCGGCGAGTTGTCGCGCCACACGGTGCGGGGCGTCACGGTGCGGATGCGACGGGCCGGCTCCGGCGAGCCGCTGTTGTTCCTGCACGGCGCCAACGGGCTCCCGGTGTGGCTGCCGGTGTTCGAGCAGTTGTCCAGGCACTTCGAGGTGTTCGTGCCGGAGCATCCGGGCTTCGGCGCCTCCGACAGTCCGCCGTGGATGCGCAACATCGGCGACCTCGCCATGTACTATCTCGATTTCATCGACACGATGGGTCATCCCCCGGTTCACCTGGTGGGCCAGTCGCTGGGCGGCTGGGCGGCGGCGGAACTCGCAGTGCGCAACTGCACGCGGCTCAAGAGCCTCACCCTGCTCGCCCCCGCCGGCATCCGCATCAAGGGCGTGCTGCCCGGCGACAACTTCATCTGGGGACCCGAGGAAGGCATCCGCAACCTCTACCACGACCAGGCGATCGCCGACCGCATCCTCGCCATGCCGGTGTCCGACGAGGAGGCCGACAACGCGCTGACCAGCCGCTATGCCGCCACCAAGTTCGGCTGGGAGCCGCGCTGGTTCAACCCGTCGCTGGAACGCTGGCTGCACCGCATCACCGTGCGCACGCTGGTTGTGTGGGGCGAGAACGACAAGCTGTTCCCGGTCGAATATGCCAAACGCTGGGGCGAGCGGATCGCCGGCAGCCGCGTGGTGACGGTGCCGAACTGCGGCCATGTGCCGGCGGTGGAAAAGCCGGACGTCACCGCCAAGGAAATCATCCGCCAGTACGCGGAGACGCGCTGATGCAGTTCACCTTCTTTCACCTGATGCCGTACCGCCCGCTCGATATGGTCGAGCGTCACAAGCACCGCGCCGCCTGGGTGGTGCTGCCGAACACGATGTACGACCCGGTCAAGGGCGCCGAGGAGTACCAGTCCTACATCGACCAGCTCGTCTATGCAGAGAAGCTCGGCTTCGACGTGATCGCGGTCAACGAGCATCACCAGACCGCCTACGGCATGATGCCGGCGCCGAACCTGATCGCGGCGAACCTGATCGCGCGAACCTCGCGGGCCAAGATCGCGATCGTCGGACGCGCGCTGCCGCTGGTGAACAACCCGGTCAACATCGCGGAGGAGTTCGCGATGCTCGACAACCTGTCGAAGGGCCGCATCATCACCGGCTTTGTGCGCGGCATCGGCAACGAGTACCACGCCACCGGCATCAACCCGTACTGGTCGCACGAGCGCTTCCAGGAGGCGCACGACCTGATCGTGCAGGCCTGGACGAAACCCGGGCCGTTCGCCTTCGAGGGCGAGCATTACAATTTCCGCTACGTGAACCTGTGGCCCCGCCCCTACCAGAACCCGCATCCGCCGATCTGGATTCCGTCGATGGGCTCGTCGGAAACCATCAAGTGGGCGGCGGCGCCGGAGCGCAAGTATCCGTTCCTGGTGACGTTCTCCGGCCGCGACCTGGTGGCGCGCTATCTCAACCTGTACCGCGAGCAGGCCAGGGAGTACGGCTACGAGGCCTCGCCCGGCCAGCTCGGCTGGGCCTCGCCGGTCTATGTGGCCGACACCGACGAACGCGCCAGGGAGGAGGCGCGCGCCGGGATGGAAAGCCTGTTCAACGACTTCCTCGCGGTGCCGTTCCAGATGCTGCTGCCGCCGGGCTACACCTCGCTGCCGTCGATGAAGAACACCATGCGGATGCGCAAGCAGCTCGGCGCCCAGAAGCGGCACTCGCTGGAGGAGCTGATGGAAAGCGGCACCGTGGTGGTCGGCTCGCCGAAGACCGTCCGCGACGAGCTGTCCGCGCTGCGCGACAAGACCGGCGCCAACAATCTGGTCACCATGCTGCAGTTCGGCGTGCTGCCGGACGATCTGACGCGGCGGAACATGGAGCTGTTCGTGTCGGAGGTGATGCCGCATTTGAAGGATTGAAGATCGCGACTGTCATTCCGGGGCGCGCCGCAAGGCGCGAACCCGGAATCCAGGGGCCGCACCGTAAAGCTCTGGATTCCGGGTTCGCTCGCTTCGCTCGCGCCCCGGAATGACCATCCAAGACAACGACCAAAGGATTCAGGGGAGGAAACACAATGCGTATTCCAGCGATCATACTCGCGCTCGCAGTCACAACCGGCGCCGCCGCAGCGCAGGAGCTCAAGTGCTCGCAGTTGCGGATCATCGTGCCGTATCCGGCGGGCGGGGCCACAGACGTCGCCACCCGCGTGGTGGCGGAGCGGCTTACACCGGCGCTGGGCGTGACGGCGGTGGTCGAGAACCGCGGCGGCGCCGCCGGCAACATCGGCACCATGGCGGCGATCGGCGCGCCGCCGGACGGCTGCACGCTGCTGGTCAACGCCACCGTGATCGCCACCTTCCCGCACAGCTTCTCGAAGCTCGCCTACGATCCGTTCAAGGACATCGTCCCGGTCGGCGGGCTCGGCGTGACGCCGTCGCTGATCGTGGCGGCAGCCTCGGTGCCGGCCAGGGACATCAAGGGGCTGGTCGAGTGGTCGAAGTCGAAGCCCGACGGGCTCAACTACTCCACCGCCGGCTACGGCCTGCAGCAGCACCTCGCCACCGAGGAGATCGCGCAGCGCACCGGCGCCAGGTTCACCCACGTCGCCTACCGCGGCGGCGGCACCGCGATGACCGACCTGATCGCGGCGCGGCTCGACTTCGGCACCTTCCTCGCCGGCACCACCAAGCCGCTGCTCGCCGACGGCAAGCTCAAGGGCATCGCCATCGTCTCCGACAAGCGCTCGCCGCTGGTGCCGGAAATCCCGACCACCGCCGAACAGGGCCTGCCCGGCATGAACTCGCACGGCGTGCACTTCATGCTGTTCGCGCCGGCCAAGACGCCGAAGCCCGTGGTGACGAAACTCGGTGACGAGCTTCGCAAGATCATCGCCGATCCGAAACTCAAGGAGCGCTTCGTGGCGATCGGCTTCGACGCCACGCCGCTATCCGGAGACGAGGTGGCGACCATCATGAAGAAGACCGGCGACGATCTCGCGCCGGTCATCAAGCGGCTGAACATCAAGCTGGATTGAGGGTCCGATACAGTGCCGAACTGTTTCCACGAAGGCAGCGCGCTCCTTCTCCCCGCTTGCGGGGAGAAGGTGGGGATGAGGGGGAATCTCCGGAAACGAACTCCATCGAGAGCCCCCCCTCACCCGACCGCTTCGCGGTCGACCTCTCCCCGCAAGCGGGGAGAGGT
>CAZGSW010000265.1:0-4835 GCA_964528635.1 uncultured Rhodoplanes sp.
CGCGATCGTCTTCTCGAACGTCGCGGCGTCGCCGCGGCTCGGGACCTGCGCAGAGGCGTTGAGCTTGTCCTCGATCGCCCTGTCGTCCGAGACGGCGACGATGTCCTTGCCGATCTTCTCGCGCAGCGTTGGCGAGACCGCCTTGCTGCCGAACAGGCCGATCAGCCCTTCCATCACCAGCGACGGATAGCCGACCTCGATCGCACTCGGAATGTCGGGCAGGCTCGGTGCGCGCTTGGTGCTCATCAGCGAAAGGATCTTCACCCGGCCGGCCTGATGCTGCGGCCGCAGGATCGCGTAGGACGATGCCGCCATCTGCAGCCGGCCCTCGCCCAGGTCGGTCGCCGACTGCACGATGTTCTTGTAGGGCACCCGCGCCATCTGGACGCCGGCGGCCTTCAGGAAGTAGTCGAACGCGAACTCGGTCACGCCCGGCACCGCGGCAGAGTTGAACTTGCCGGGCTGTGCTTTGGCGCGGCTCACGAAGTCCGCCACGTCCTTGATGTTCATCGACGACGGAACGCCGATCGCGAGGATCGTCTGCGAGTACTGAGCGATCGGGATGATGCCGGCCGGATCGTAGGGCACCTTCTTGTAGATGTGCGGATGGGCGATGAAGTTGCCGCTCGGCGACCACAGGAAGGTGTGGTCGTCGTTGGCGCTCAGCATGCCCTGGATGGCGATGATGCTGTCGCCGCCCGGCCGGTTCTCGATGACGATCGGCTGGCCCCACAGCTTCTGCAGTTTTTCCTGGATCAGCCGCGCGCCGATGTCGGCGCCCGCGCCCGGACCGAACGGGATGATGAAGCGCACCGGCCGGTTCGGCCAGCTTTGCGCCTGGACCGGCGCTGCAAGCAGCACGACGGATGCGAGAAATCCAAGAATGGCCGGCGCGATTTTGCGGATCATGAGGCAATCCCTCCCTGATTTTGGGCGAACCCTAACGGCGGTGCCGCAGGATGACAACGGGCGCCGGTCACGATCCGCCGGTCCACCGGCCTGCGGGTCGTGTCGGCCGCGAACGCGATCTACTTCTTCTTGGCTCGGGCCTGATAGCAGGCCGGGATGCACTGCGCGGTGCAGTTCGCACCGGCGGCGCCACCGCCGCCGACCACGCTGCAACGCTTGTTGCAATACTCCTCGCAGGACTGCCGCGGTTTCTTCTGCGCGAACGCAGGAGCCGAGCCCGCAGCGACGCCGATCGCGAGCGCCACCAGAAAGCACTTCAACATGTTGCCCCCCTCGTGCCGTGTTTCAGGCGTCCCATCGTGCCGCACGATCGCATCGCAACGGCAGGTGGGTCCGGATGCCGGACAGGCGCAGCGCCGGAGCCGCTTATTTTACCTTGATGTTGTTGGCCTCGACGAGGTGTTTCCAGTGCGCGATCTCGCTTTCCATCTGTTCGCGCATCGCCTCGGGTGTGGTGGGGGTTCCGACGTTGCCGCCTTCCTTGAGCCGCTTCTGGACGTCGGGCAGGTTGAGCGCCTTGTGGATCTCGGCGTTCAGCCGCTGGACGATCGGCCGCGGCGTGCCCGGCGCCGTCGCCATGCCGAGCCATGACATGTAGTGCACGCCGGGCAGCGTTTCGGCCACCGTCGGCGCATCGGGCATCAGCGCGTAGCGGGTCGGCGAGGTCACGGCGAGGACGCGGAACTGGCCGCTGGCGATGCGGGGGAAGCCGGACGTGGCGGGCTCCAGCATCACGTCGACGCGACCGGCCTGCACGTCGGCGACCGCGGCGGGCGAGCCGCGGTAGGACACCGGCAGCATCTCCACGCCGGCTTTCATCCCGGCCCAGGTGCCGATCAGGTGGTACACCGCGCCGAGCGAGGTGATGACATAGCTGAGCTTGCCGGGGTTGGCCTTGGCGCGCGCGAGCATGTCGGGGAACGACTTGATCGGCGAGTCCTTCGGCACCGAGAACACGAACGGGTAGGAACAGACCATTGTAATCAGGGCGAAGGTCTTGTCGCCGTCGAACGGAAACTTCCCGACCGCCGCGCCGCTGGCGTAACCGGCGGTCAGCAGCGTCATGGTGTAGCCGTCGGGCGGGCTGTTCGCCACGATGCCTGCGGCGATGCCGCCACCGCCGCCGGTGTTGTTCTCGACCGTGATCGACTGGCCGAGCGGCCCCGTCATCTTGTCCGCCAGCATCCGGCTGATGATGTCCGGGCTGCCGCCGGGAGTTGTGCCGACCAGGATGCGAAGCGCCCGATTGGGCCAATTCTGCTGGGCGAAGGCTGCAAGCGGCGAGCCCGCAGCCAGCGCCGCGGACATGGCAAGGGTCTGGCGTCGTGTCACAAGCACGGTGTTTTCTCCCCCGAGATTATTGCCGGACTCATATCCCGGCTTTGAACGTGTCTAGGGTAGGGGGAGGGCTCTTCCAACGCAACATTCGTGGCGGACGCTTGCGCCGGGTGGCGATGACCCGATCGAAATTTTGCGCTTGGAAACGGACCGGAAAATTCGGACACTGCCGCCAGGCAACATTTCGCAGGCAGAAAACGAGACGGATTATGAGCCTTTCATTCAGCCACGTTGGACTGTTCGTGACCGATCTGGACAAGATGGTCAAATTCTACACCAAGCATCTCGGCCTGGTTGTCTCCGATCGCGAAACGCGCGCGGACGGCGTGGAGATCGCGTTCATGACCAGCGACCCGCGGGAGCATCATCAGGTCGTGTTCGCGTCGGGGCGTCCGGCCGATCTGCAATACAACATGATCCAGCAAATCTCGTTCCGGGCGGATTCGCTGACCAAGCTGCGCGCGGCCTACGACAGCTTGCGCAAGGAGCCGATCATCGAGCTCGGGCCGGTGACGCACGGCAACGCCATCTCGGCCTATTTCCGCGATCCGGAAGGCAACCGGCTCGAGGTCTTCATCGACATGCCCTGGCACGTGCCGCAGCCGTTCCGCATTCCGCTCGAGATGGGCCGTACCGACGAGGAGCTTCTGACTTTCGTTGAGGAGAGCGTGCGCACGCAGCCCGGGTTCGTCTCGCGGGCGGAATGGTCGGCCGGCATGGCGAAGAAGATCGAGCAGGCCCACACGCACTAGGTCGGCGCGGGCCGGGCCTTATCGGAAAAGCGCAGGCTCGCGCTTCGCTCCGCTCAAGTGGGCGGCGCGGTCACCGCGTCGGCACGTCGGGCGGGATCGCTGGCGGCACGTCGCGCTTCGGCTTGCGTTCGGTGCGCACGAGATGGATCGAGGCGGCGATGATCAGCGCCATGCCGACGAAGTTCCACGGGCCGGGAATTTCCGCGAACAGCAGGTAGCCCAGGATCGCGGCATAGACCACGCGCGAATAGTCCAGTGCGACCAGCACGCCCGCTTCGGCAAGCGCGTAGCCGTGCGTGACGAGTCCCTGCCCGTAGATGCCGAAGATTCCGACCGCGGTGAGCAGCAGCAGCTCGAACGGCGTCGGCGTCACCCACCAGTAGATCGCCGGGATGGCGGCGAACACCGCGCTCCAGAACGAATAGTAGAACATGATGACGCGGGTCGGCTCCGTTCGTGCCAGCCATTTGATGCAGATCACCACGCAGCACGAGAACACCGCGCCGACCGCGCCGACCAGCACGCCCGGATCGAAGCCTGCCGTGAAGGGCCGCGCATAGATCACGATACCGAGAAAGCCGACCAGCACGATCAGCGAGCGGCGCAGATCGGGGCGCTCGCCGAGGAACAGCACCGCCAGCGGCAGCATGAACAGGGGACGGGAGAACTGCAGCGCCACGGCGTCGGCCAGCAGCAGGTGCGTCACCGTCCAGAAGAAGCACAGGTTGCCGAGCGTGCCGAAGATGCCGCGGATGAAATGCGCGCCGTGCCGCCTGGTGCGCAGCGCCTCGAATGGATCGCGGAAGAAGAACGGCAGCACGAACAGGAAGCCGATCGCGGAGCGGAAGAACAGCGTCTCGGTCGCCGGGATGCGCGTGCCGAGATGCTTGATGACGATCGCCATCGCCACCAGCATCATCGATCCGGTGGAGACGAGCATGATCGCCCGCGAGACCACGCTCAGCGACTGCCAGTGCTCGCGCAGGAAAGCGGGGGTCAGGGGCACCTGCGGGCGTCCTCGTCAGTGGTGCTGCCGCTGCGCGTTGCGCAGCACCAGGAGCGCGGCAATCCCGGCGGCCGCGAGTCCGAACGCATACGGCGACCACGCCACGAGCAGCGCCGCTTCGTAGGTTCGAAACGCCATGTCGGGAAGCCGGGTCGCGGCCATCACCAGCGTGAAGGCGGCGACCCCACTGATGGCGGCGGCGAATGCGGCGCGTTTGCCGGCCGGCCAGCGCGGTTGACCCGTCGCGCGCGCTGCGGGCGGCCAGCGGTGGCGGCGGCGCAGCCAGAACGGCAGCAGCAGCGCCGCGATGATGCCGCCGTGCACCGCCGCGATCGGGCCGATGATGAAGATGATTCCCATCGTCATGCCGCCGTCGCGGTCGGTAATGCCGCTTGCCTGCATGTGCCAGAGCAGGCCGGCCGTCACGGCAAGATACGTGACGATCAGGCCGCCGAAGAAGAACAGTGCGATCAGGAGGGCTTTGTGCATGGACGCGCCAACTTAGCGCACTTTCGCAACCGTCGCCGGGCCAGCATTGAGGGACAGGGTTGCGTTGTTCTCCAGCTTGTTCACGCCGGTCCCGATCCGAACGGAGCGGGATGCGAACCCGGCCGAATTCCGCGCCCCGGGAATAGAAGCAAGATCCGGACTATCCCCGGGTGTCTTCCCGCAAAAATAAACTTATCCCCGCCCTTGCAAACGCCCCCATATTGACCGCGCCGTGTTCATCCGAGGGCGCTGTCATGAGGCGTCATGCTGGCGGAGCACGG
>CAZGSW010000266.1:0-4816 GCA_964528635.1 uncultured Rhodoplanes sp.
TCGGACACCGCCACCACCTCGACGCCGCGGGGAAACACGTCGGCGGGATGGCGCATGGCGGCGCGCACGGAACGTCCGGCGGCGGCGAGATCGTTGACCAGCGCCCGCCCGATGAAGCCCGAAGCGCCCGTGACCAGGATGCGTCCGGTCATGCCAGATCCTCTGCCAGGCTCCTTGCAAGGGTTCTCAGCCGTTGGTCCCGCCGCCGCAGGCGGGAGTCGCACGGACGCGCGGCGTCACTCCGCAAGCAACTGGGCGCGGACGCCTGAATCCGCCAGCAGCCGGTCGAAATAGCCGATGGTCAGCTTCAGCCCTTCGCGCAGCGGCGTGTGCGGCCGCCAGTCGAGCACCGAACGCGCCTGCGAGATGTCCGGGCGGCGCTGCCGCGGATCGTCCTCCGGCTTCGGCCGGTGCACGAGGCGCGAGCGCGATCCGGTCAGCTCGATCACCAGCGTGGCAAGCTCCAGCATGGAGAACTCGTCCGGATTGCCGACGTTGATCGGCCCGGTCACTTTGTCTTGCGTATCCATCAGACGGACCAGCGCGTCGACCAGGTCGTCGACGTAGCAGAACGAGCGGGTCTGCTCGCCGTCGCCGTACACCGTGATGTCCTTGCCGAGCAGCGCCTGCACGATGAAGTTCGACACCACGCGGCCGTCGTTCGGATGCATGCGCGGGCCGTAGGTGTTGAAGATGCGCGCCACCTTGATGCGCAGCTTGTGCTGCCGCCAGTAATCGAAGAACAGCGTCTCCGCGCAACGCTTGCCCTCGTCGTAGCAGGACCGCACCCCGATCGGGTTGACGTTGCCCCAGTAGTCCTCGGTCTGCGGATGCACCGACGGGTCGCCGTACACCTCGGATGTGGAGGCCTGCAGGATCTTCGCGCGCAGCCGCTTGGCGAGGCCGAGCATGTTGATCGCGCCGTGCACGCTGGTCTTGGTGGTCTGCACCGGATCGTGCTGGTAGTGCACCGGCGAGGCCGGGCAGGCGAGGTTGTAGATCTGGTCGACCTCGACATAGAGCGGGAACGTCACGTCGTGACGGGCCAGCTCGAACCGGCTGTTGTCCAGCAGCGTCTCGATGTTGCGGCGCGAGCCGGTGAAGAAGTTATCGACGCAGAGCACGTCGGCGCCGCTCGACAAGAGCCGCTCGCAAAGATGCGAGCCGATGAAGCCGGCGCCGCCGCTGACCAGGATTCGGGATTGCAGGTGCATGATTCCAATCTATCGCAAGGATGCGTCCGGTGTCCCGTGCGCCGTCGGTTGTCCGCCGGCTTCGGCATCGAGGCTCGATTCGATCACGTAGCGGACCAGCGCCTCCGGGGTGTGGTTGGCCATGACGTGGGCCTGGCCGTCCCGCGCCATCGCGAGCAGCCGGTCCTTGTCGGCGAGCGCGGTGCGGATCGCATTCGTCAGATGGCCGGGTTCGGGATCGTAGTAGACCGCATGCCGGCCGTCCTCGAGCGGCCGGTGGCGCTCGATGGTGGGCCGGTTGATCACCGGCACCGAGCCGCAGGCCGGCGCCTCGTAGTGGCGGAAGCAGTCCCAGCCCAGCCCCTCCGGCGACCACACCAGCCAGGCGGCGGCCGCGCGCCGGTAGAACTCCTCGGGCGGCAATCGCGTTTCGGGAATGTCGACCTTCAGGCCGGAGTCGCGCAGCGCCAGCAGTTCCCCGATGCCGGACGAGCGCACGGTGGATGAGCGCTCGACGTCGCCGACGAAGAACACGTCGGCGGTCTTCTCGCCGGGCGGCAGCGGCAGCAGCTTGAGCGCGGATGCGGGCAGGCCGAGCGAGATCGGGCTGACCTTGCCGATCCGGCGCTGCATATGCGCGCCGCCGCGGAAGCGCCGGCTCGGCAGGTCGGCGTGGCCGGTGCCCATGAACAGCCGCCAGCGGTCCGGCGGCAGCTCGCGCTTGAAGTAGCGGCAGCAGCGGTCCAGCAGGAAATAGCGATCGGGCTTGATGCCGGGGAAATCCTCGGAGTCGAGCACCGCGATGGGCGCCGCGATCGGCCGCCGCAGCAATTGCGTCGCCCATGGCGCGATCAGCCGCGACTGCCCGCGCAGCATCCGCCGCGAGAACATCTCGCGGGCGATCCATTGCCAGTGCCAGGGCGGATAGAACATCGGCCGGCAGATCACCAGCGACGTGGCCGGATCGTTGAGCAGCGCGTTCAGCCTCGGCAGCGTGGCGGGCGTGATGGCGTGGATGCCCTCGCCGGGACTTGCGGTCCTGCCGGTGTGATAGGGCGAGAAGCAGACCGTCTGCTCCGGGAAGACGGTCTTGATCCAGGGTATGCCGATTTCAACGAACTTCAGCGTCGACAGGTCGCGCATCGCCGTCCGCGGCCCTCAGGCCGCGCCAAGCCGCAACAGGTCGTGCAGGTGCACGATGCCCTTCGGCCGGTCCGCCTCGACCACGAACAATGTGGTGATCTTCGACGCGTTGAGCAGTTCGATCGCCTCGCTGACGAGCTGGTCGGCGCGCACCGTTCTGGGCGCACGGGTCATCACGCTTTCCACCGGCGCGTCGAGCAGCCCCGGCCGCATGTGGCGGCGCAGGTCGCCGTCGGTGATGATGCCGGTGAGCCGGCCGTCGCGGTCGACGATGCCGACGCAGCCGAACCCCTTGGCCGACATCTCGACGATGGCTTCCGACATCCGCGCGCCCGCCGGCGAGAGCGGCATCTCGGCGCCCGAGTGCATGACGTCGCGGACGAACTTCAGGAGCGCGCCGAGACGTCCGCCCGGGTGCAGCATGCCGAATTCGAGCGCGGTGAAGCCGCGGCTCTCCAGAAGCGCGATGGCGAGCGCATCGCCGAGCGCAAGCTGGATCAGCGTGGATGTGGTCGGCGCGAGATTGTGCGGGCACGCCTCGCGCACCGGCGGCAGCACCAGCGCGACATCGGCGGCGCGGCCCAGCGTGCTGTCCGCCTCGCCGGTGATGGCGATCAGCGGACTGCGGAAGCGGCGCGAGTGGTCGATCAGGTTTTTCAGCTCGGCGGTCTCGCCGGACCACGACAGCGCCACGATCACGTCGTCGGGCGCGATCATGCCGAGGTCGCCGTGGCCCGCCTCGCCGGCGTGCACGAAAGAGGAGGGCGTGCCGGTGGAGGCGAGCGTGGAGGAAATCTTGCGGCCGATGTGCCCGGACTTGCCGATCCCCGTCACGATCACGCGGCCGCGCATGCCGCGAATCAGTTCCACCGCGGCGGTGAACGCCGGTCCCAGCGGGCCGCGCATGGCGGCGGCAAGAGCGGCGACGCCGTCGCTGCCCGATTTGAGCGTGCGCAACGCCGATTCGACGCGCTCGCTGCCGGGCGCGGCGCTGTCGTGGCCGGTCGTTGCGCGGGGTTCCGCCATAATTCCTGTCCTGAACGGCCCTGAGGTAGCACGAAACGCGATCGAGCCGGAAGCGCACGCCGGAAACAGGCCCAAAGCGTTAACGGCGCGAAGCCCCTGCGGCTTCGAGATGGGGCGCAAGCATGGCGCCCAGAACGCGGCGCTTGTCGGCCATCAGCTCCGGCTGCCCCATCTGGCCGACCTCGTGAAGCCAGGTGCCGATCCACTGGAACGGGCCCTGTTTGGCGTCGATGCCGTCGCGGTAGGGCACTTCGCGCGCCGGCGGCCTTTCGAGCGCCTCAAGGTCGATCTGCCGGTACAGCGAACGCCAGTTGCCGCCGCCGGTGTCGAGACCGAGAAACCAGTCCTGCCCGAAATCGAGATCGAGGCTGCGCACTGCGTCGAATCGTATCGTGCAGTAACCCGCCCACAGGAACCAGCGGCCCGAGTCCGCCTGCGTGCCGTAACGGACGAAGCCATAGACCTTCTGGCGCGCCAGCGGCTCGAACGGATCGTCCGGCTGCATCGGGAACAGGTCGTCGTCGAGAAATCCGAACGCGCGTGGCTGGCCGGGCCGCACCAGGTTGTGCCACACCCAGTTGAGCGCGATGCCGTGGGAGCGGCTCGGCGCGGGCCACGGGTTGAACGGCGTGCGCAGATAGGCGACGCCGCTCTCGCGGCACGCGCTCTCGATGCCGGCTGCGGCCGTATCGTCCTGCGAGTTGTCGACGATGACGTGCAGCGCGCCGGGAACGAAATGCCGGACCAGCGCGGCCTGCCACGCGATCGCCTGCGGGTCCTCGAAGGCGATGGTGAACAGCACGTTGCGGTCGTGCAGCGCGCGCGCGATCGCGGCGGCATCGCCGGCGCGTGCGGTGCGCCTGCGGTAGCGATGATCGACGACGTGATAGCGGACGGTCTTGATGCCCTCGGTGATCGGGCGCAACCGTTTCCAGTCGTCCAGCGAATATTCGGAGAAAGCGCGTCCGCCCATTGCCATGGCAGCGGGCTTATATCACGCGCGGCCGGACGGTCTACCGCGGGCGGGATTCGTCGGCGACGCGGTTGAGGTAGGCCGCATACGGCGTGTTGCCGAGCCTGCGGGCGTGCTCGCGTAACGCTGCCTCGCCGATCCAGCCGCTGCGGAACGCGATCTCCTCGACCGCAGCGATGCTGAGCCGCTGGCGGCGCTCCACCACCTGCACGAGGTTCGATGCATCGAGCAGTGCGTCGTAGGTTCCAGCATCGAGCCAGGCGAAGCCGCGGCCCATGCGCTCGACGTGAAGTTCGCCGAGATCGAGATAGGCCTGGATCACGTCGGTGATTTCCAGCTCGCCGCGCGGCGACGGCTTGACCTTCGCCGCGATGTCGCTGACCCGCCCGTCGTAGAAGTAGAGTCCGGTGACGGCCCAGTTGGACTTCGGCGCCTTCGGCTTTTCCTCGATGGAGGTTGGCCGGCCGGCGCCGTCGAGCGT
>CAZGSW010000267.1:0-4744 GCA_964528635.1 uncultured Rhodoplanes sp.
CCGCCTCAGGTCGAGGCTACTTCCAGCCGGCCTGGCGCTCGCAGGCGCGGCGCGCGTTCGGGTTGGCCTTTTCCCACTGCGTGATGGACCGGGTCTCGTTGCTGTCCATCTTCTCGTTCATGCAGACGCAATAGGCACGCACGACCTTGGGCGTGCCTCCCGCCTCGCCCTTGTTGTCGCTGATGCACTGGTTGACCCACTTGAGGTCATCCGCATTCATGCTCTGCGCGGACGCCGGAATCGCGCCGGCAACCAAAGCCAGCGCCACAACGCTCGCAAACATTCTCATGTACTGCCCCCAAAAATACCGGCCCACGATGCGGAGCCGGGCGCCCGCATCGTAGCCAAACCCGTTATTCGCGCCAGATGCGCGAGGAGCACACCGGTCTAAAAAGAAGCACTTGACGGGCGGCTTAACTAGGTTTATTTTCCTTCTGCTTTGCTCGACCGAGGGCGTTTCATGAGGCGTCATGCAGGCGGAGCAGGGTGCGGTCCCTCCGGACCCGGTCCTCGCAAGACCGGGTCCCGGGGTGGGTCCGGGGTACCCCCCGGGGATACTACGATCCCCTGCCACAGGTTGGCTGACGGACGAGAGGCGCCTGGCGCACTCGACGAAAAGCGGGGCCCGGAGCTGAAAAAGACCGCGGTGGAGCGCCGGCAGGCGGGCGTCCCTCGCACCAGGGACGCGTCGCCCAAAAGGCGATGAAGACCAAGGAACGCCTCCCGGCGCTCCGCCTCCCTCACTTCGGTGAAGCGGAGGAAACAGGTAAAAACCGCGCGGGCCCCCTGCCCGCATAACGATGACGCACGTCCGTGCGCAGAACTGGCCGGAGCAAGACATGAGAACGACCGTACGCGGTGTCCGCAGCGTGGATATCGACATGAGCCAGCCGGAGCGCGCCGCCGCGTTCTACACCGGCGTGTGGCATCTGACCGAGGTGGAGCGGCAAGGCCGCTCGATCTGGCTGCGCGGCACCGGCAAGCATCACCATGTGCTTGCGATCCATCCGGCGCCGGAGGGCTTTGCGATCCGCCGCATCACCTTCGACGCGGCGAACAGGGACATCGTCGACGCGCTGCACGGCAAGGTGAAGGCCGCGGGCTGCCAGACGGAGGAACCGCATGCGCTGAGCATTCCCGGCGGCGGCTACGGCTTCGGCTTCGCCGATCCGGAGGGCCGCAACCTCGCGGTGGTCTGCGACGCGAAGGAGCACGCCGACTCAGCCGACGTGCGCGACCGGCCGCGCAAGGTGGCGCACGTCAATCTCAACGCCGCCGACCTCGACGGCACCAACACATTCCTCACCGACGTGCTGGGCTTCCGGCTGGTCGACAACAGCGGTCCGCTGTTCTTCTTCAACGCCGACAGCGGCGATCACTGCTCCCTCGTCACCGGCCGGACCGCGACGCCGACCCTCAACCACGTGTCGTTCGAGATGCCGGATACCGACTCCACCATGCGGGGTGCGGGCCGCATGCGCGACGCCGGCTATCCGATCGAATGGGGCGTCGGCCGCCACGGCGCCGGCAACAACGTGTTCGCCTACTTCGCGGGACCGGAGGAACTCCCGATCGAATACACCGCCGACGTCATGCAGATCGACGAGACGTACCAGTTTCACGGACCGGAATACTGGAAGTGGCCGCCCGGCCGGCTCGACCAGTGGGGCGTGACGCCGCCGCACACCCAGCGCTGGAAGCGCATTCAGGACATGTACCTGTTCGCAAAGGGCCAGTGGCGGCTGTAAGCAGAGATGCCATCGCAGACAACAAACTCGCTGTCGTCCCCGCCTTCGCGGGGACGACAGCGGAGCGAGCGGCCTCGAGTCTACGGCCCGACAAAAATCGAGCGCATGAAGTCGCGATACAGCAGCACCTGCCGTGGCGGGATCGTCGCGTCGTTCATCATCCGCCCGAGGATCAGCGCGCCCTCCACCATCGTGGACGCCATGTCGGCGAGCGCATCGAAATCCACCTCGAAACGCGGCGGATAGCGCGCCGCGATCAGGTCGAGCCGTTCACGGAAACGCTTGCGCCACGCCAGGATGCCGTCGGAGTTGAGCTTGCGAATGTCCCGGTTGAAGAGCTGGTCCTGATAGGCGAACGACGCCGCGAGGCAACCGGGGTGCGCCTCCGGCAGATTCCCCATCATCTCGGCGAACAGCTTGAGACCGACCAGAAAGCCGTGCAGCGGATCCTCGTGCAGTTCGTCGCCGCGCCGGAAAATGTCATCGAGGACCTGACGATCATGCTCCAGGTAGCGCAGCATCAGCCCCTTGGCGAGTTCGCCCTTGTCCTTAAAGTGATAGAAGAAGCCGCTCTTGGTGATGCCGACCTCCGCGATGATCTCCTCGATGGAGGTCGCCGCAAAGCCCTTGGCCAGCACGGCCATTTCGGCGACCTCGAGGATGCGCTCGCGGGTGTCTTTGCGCGGGGCCTGCAGCATGGCGCACTGTACCACGAGTCCAGTTGCTGACTCGTGGCGGCATAGCCGCTGCCGGTCCGGACGCGAGTTTTCGGCCAACCCGCTGATTTTGCTGGCGGCTTGAGAAACCGCCGTCTGCTGCACCACGGGTAGGCTAGTCCTGTCGCATTGCGGCGGTATGGTCCCGCGCAATTCCCCAGACAGATGGATCGATTTCATGCCGAAATATCGCAGCCAATTGCCCCAGCTTTCCGGCCGCCTGTTCCTGACCGACAGCGGGCTTGAGACCACGCTGATCTTCAAGGACGGCATCGAGCTGAACCAGTTCGCCTCGTTCGAACTGCTCAAGTCCGAGCATGGCCGCCACCGTCTCGCCGATTACTTCCGCGAGCACGCCGTCACCGCCGTCGATGCCGGCATGGGCTTCGTGCTGGAGGCCCCGACCTGGCGCAGCAACGCCGACTGGGGCGGCAAGCTCGGCTATTCCGCAGCAGAACTCGACGCGCTGAACCGGCAGTCCATCGACCTGCTGGTGCAGGTGCGCGACGAATTGGAAACCCCGGACTCGCCGATGCCGATCAGCGGCAACATCGGGCCGCTGGGCGACGGCTACATGGCCGGCAAGACGACCGCGGAGGACGCGGAGCGGCTGCATGCTCCGCAGGTGCGGAGCTTCGCCGCCACCGAGGCCGATCTGGTCAGCGCCTTCACCATGACCAACGTGGAGGAGGCGATCGGCGTCACCCGTGCTGCCACGAAGGCAGGAATGCCGGTGGTGGTCTCGTTCACGGTCGAAACCGACGGCAGGCTGCCGACCGGCCAGACCCTGAAGGAAGCGATCGAAACGGTCGACCGCGAGACCGGCAACGCGCCGGCCTACTACATGATCAACTGTGCCCACCCCACCCATTTCGAGGACGCGCTCGCTGCCGGCGAGAGCTGGATCGGCCGGCTGCGCGGCATCCGCGCCAACGCATCGCGGCGCAGCCATGCCGAACTCGACGAGGCGCCGGACCTCGACGCCGGCAACCCGGTCGAACTGGGCCAGCAGTACCGCGACCTGCGGCGGCGCTTCCCGCAGTTTGCGGTGCTCGGCGGCTGTTGCGGCACCGACCACCGGCATGTGCAGCAGATCTGCTTTGCCTGCGGCGATGTAAGCGGCGCCGAGGCCGCGGAATAAGTTATCCCCGCCTCCGGGTTCGCCTTTATGCTGGGCGCTGTCGAAGGGCGGCGCCGGTTTGATTGGAATTCGGGAGGGGACACGGGAATGAAGGCAGTCCAGATCAGCCGCACCGGCGGCAGCGACGTGCTGGAGCTGGTCGACGTCCCCACCCCCCGCCCCGGCCCCGGCGAGGTTCTGGTCGAGGCGACCTCGATCGGCGTGAACTATTTCGATCTGCTGATCCGGACCGGCCGCTACCGCTGGATGCCCGGCCTGCCCTTCATCCTCGGCAACGAGATGACCGGACGTGTGGTGGAGACAGGCCCCGGCGTCACGGCGCTGACGACCGGCCAGCGCGTGTTCATCGCCGGATACGAGATCGAGAACCGCGGCGGACTCTACGCGCAGTTCGCCGCCGTGCCCGAAGCGGCCCCCGTGGTTCTGCCGGATTCCATCGGCGACGACGAAGCCACCGCACTCACGAACTACCAGCTCGCGCACATCCTGATGCACCACGCCGCGGCCGGAGTGAAAGCGGAGACCGTGGTGGTGTACGGCGCCGCAGGCGGCGTCGGCACCGCGCTGATCGACGTGGCGCGCAAGGCCGGAGCCACCGTGATCGGCACCGCCGGCTCGGCGGAGAAATGCGAGTTCGTGCGAAGGCGCGGCGCCGCGCACGCCTTCGACTACAACACGCAGAACATCGTCGAGCGCGTCAACGCGGTGACCGAGCACGGCGCCGACATCGTGTTCGATCACGTCGCCGGCAAGAACTTTGCCGAAGGCGTGAAGATGTTGGCGCCGCTCGGCATGATCGTGTCCTACGCCGTGCTGGGCGGCATCCCGGACAGCGATCTGTTCAAGGCGATGCGCGGCAACATCGAAGCAAGTCCCGCGGTGCGTTGCTTCACCATGCACACCTACGATCACATGCCGGAGCGGCGGCACGAGGCCATGCAGGCCGCGGTGGATCTGCTCGCCGCGGGCGTGCGGCCCGCGATCGCCGCGAGCCTTCCGCTCGCGGAGGCGCGCAAGGCGCACGACCTCGTCGAGTCGCGCGGCGCCATGGGCAAGATCGTGCTGAAGCCTTAGCCGAGCCTGGTCTAGCGGGCGCCGGCCGTGGCCAGCCGCGGCGCGAGCGGGATCACATTGCTCTC
>CAZGSW010000268.1:0-4720 GCA_964528635.1 uncultured Rhodoplanes sp.
CTACGGCTTTCCCGAGAGCCACGCTGCCAGTTTCGCACTCCTCGTTTACGCCTCGGCCTGGATCAAGTGTCATTATCCCGACGTGTTTGCAGCGGCGCTGCTGAACAGCCAGCCGATGGGCTTCTATGCAACATCGCAGTTGGTGCGTGACGCGCAGGAGCACGGCGTCGAGGTGCGGCCGGTCGACGTGAACCGGTCGGACTGGGATTGCACGCTGGAAACGGCGCCGCCTCCCTGCGGGACTTTGCATGCCCGTCACGCAGAGATGAGCGATGACATCCGAACCACTCACGCGTTACGACTCGGCTTGCGCGAAATTGACGGATTCTCCGAACAGTGGGCCAGGACAATCGAGCGCGTCCGTAACGCCGGTTTCGACTCGGTGCGCGATCTCTGGCTGCGCACCGGCCTTCCAGCAAAAGCATTAGAAAAGCTCGCGCATGCCGATGCTTTCAACTCGCTGGGCCTCAATCGCCGCGATGCTCTTTGGGCGGTAAAGGCGCTGCAGCGAACTGGCGACAAGGACAACCTGCCGCTGTTCGCGCGCGTCTCGATGCCGGAGCTGGAGCCCGACGCCGGTCTGCCGCCGATGCCGCCGGGCGAGCAGGTTGTCGAGGACTATCGCCATCTCGGCCTCTCATTGAAGGCGCATCCGCTGTCGTTCCTGCGTGGCGATCTCGATGCACGCAACATTATGAGCAATGGCCGGTTGCCGGAGATCGCGCCCGGTCGCCGCGTCACCATCGCCGGCCTCGTGCTGGTGCGGCAACGGCCGGGGACCGGCAACGCCATCTTCATGACGCTGGAGGACGAGACCGGCATCGCCAACACCATCCTGTGGCCGCGCACCTTCGAGCGGTTCCGGCCGATCATCCTCGGTTCGCGGCTGGTCGCGGTGACCGGCATTCTTCAGAACGAGAAGAACGTCATCCACATCGTCGGCGACCGGTTCGAGGACCTGACGCCGCTGCTGCGCCGGCTTTCGGAGCATGGTGCGCAGATCGATCCGGGCAGCCCGGCTGACGAGCTTGAGCGGCCGGTGCAGGGCTCATGGCGTCATCCGCGCAGGACGCTTTCGCCGGTCGACATGGCGCGCCCCGACACGCCGGACCGTTTCCGCCATCCGCGCTCGGGCGATTCGTTTGCGCGGCTCACAAAGCTCAAGCCTGCCGTCGGGCAGGTCGCGGAGGTCGAGCATGTGGCGCGCGTGATGCCGAAGGGCAGGAATTTTCATTGAGTCAGCGGCTGTCATCGCCCGCGAAGGCGGGCGATCCAGTAACACACCGGCTGACTGGATGCCCCGCCTTCGCGGGGCATGACACCCGAGAGAAAACGAACGCTTAAGTGCCCGGCTTCAGTACATCGGGAAGCCAGTCCCACATGAGGTACACGCCGATCGTCACGTTGTGCGGTCGCTCATGGCGCTCTTCCCTCCGGTGCGGGGCCTGGACGGATTGTCCCGGTCGTCCACGAATGACGATGATGCCGGCTGCCGCGCGACGGAAACGGCAATACGGTCACTGCGACACGGCTGAAAGCGCGGCCTGCGACGGTATTGTACCACCGGTGGGCTGGCCGTTTTGGGTCGGCTGCCTTAGCCTAGCGGCATGCTTTTCGAATAATTCGTCGAGAGGGAGTGAACGATGAACAGACGCGAAATTCTCAAAGCCGGCGCGGGTGCCGTTTCGATGACGGCGATGCTCCCGTTCGGGGCCGCGGCCCAGGCCAAGTTTCCCGAGCGTCCGGTCAAGCTGGTGATTCCGTTTGCCCCCGGCGGCGTGACCGACATCGTCGGGCGCCACTGGGCGGAGCGCATGAAGGCTCCGCTCGGCACCGTCTATGTCGAGAACATGGGCGGCGCGGCCGGCTCGATCGGCGCCGCGGACGTCGCCCGCTCCGCTCCCGACGGGCACACCATCGTGCTGGGCAACACCAGCGTGGTGGTGCTCAATCCGATGACACGGCCGAAGCTGTCGTACGATCCGGCCAAGGACTTCGCGCCGATCTCGATCCTGTGCGTGGCCTCCGTCGCGATCGTGGTCAACGCGGGCCTGCCGATCAAAACGCTGAAGGAACTCGTCGAGTACATAAAGACGAACAAGGGCAAGGTGTCCTACGGTTCGGCCGGCACCGGGACGATGACTCATCTGGCAGCCGAACTGTTCAAGCAGAAGGCCGGGCTGCCCGATCTCAATCACGTGCCGTACAAGGGCGCGGGCCCCGCGATCGCCGATGTGGTCAGCGGTCATGTTCAGGTTGCCACGCCGAACATCACCAACCAGGTGCTCGAGCTGCACAACACCGGGAAGCTCCGCATCCTCGCGGTGATGTCGAACGAACGCCTCAAAGGCGCGCCCGACGTGCCGACGGTCATCGAGCTGGGCTACCCCGACACGGTCGGGCAGCTCTTTGTCGGCGTGCTGGTGCCGGCGGCAACGCCGAAGCCGGTGCTCGACCAGCTCGCGGCCGCCAACGCCAAGGTCATGAGCGATCCGGAGTTCCAGAGAATCCTGATCGCGTCGGGGCTGGAGCCGGTCAGCGACACGCCGGAACGCGCCAGGGCGTACATCGTGGAGGAGACCAACCGCTGGGGGCCGATCGTCAAGGCGATCGGTCTCGCCAAGAGTTAGCCCGGCCCGAGAGCTAATTAGGTTGGCCGCGGGGCTGAACCGCGGCCGAACCGGGCCGCCATGGCATTGACCACGCGGATGCGCCGCTGGCGCATCCGCTCGATCAGCATCAGCGACGCCGGCGTGACGATGAGGGTCAGAACCGTCGCAAACGACAGCCCGAACACGATTGCGGTCGAAAGCTGGATCCACCATTGCGTGGCCGGCGCGCCGAGCGTGATCTCGCGTGCCGCGAATTCGACGTTCATGCCGAAAGCGATCGGCAGCACGCCGAGGACCGCGGCCACCGCCGTCAGCACCACCGGCCGGGCGCGCTCCCGGCAGGTCTGGACGATGGCGTCATAGGCTTCGGAGCCTTCGCGCCGCAGCCGGTCGTACGTATCGATCAGGATGATATTGTTGTTCACGATCACGCCCGCGTTGGCGATGACGCCGATGCCGGTCATCACCACGCCGAACGGCTGGCCCATGATCAGCAAACCGAGCAGCACGCCGATGGTGGACAGCACGACGGCGCTCAGCACCAGCATGACCGAGGTCAGCCGGTTGAACTGTGCGAGCAGGATGGCAAAGATCAGGAACAGCGCGACCGCGAATGCCTTCATCAGGAACGCGGAGGCCTTGGCGCGCTCCTCGTCCTCTCCCTTGAGGCGCCAGTTCACGCCCGGGCCGAGGTCGGCCTTCGCCAGTTCATCGGCGATGTCCTGTTGAACCTTGGCGGTCTGCACGCCGGAGGCGACGTTGGCCGACACCGTCATGACGCGATTGCCGGCGATGCGGTTGATGTGGCCGACCCTGGGCACCGCGACGCGCTCGACGAAGTTGCCGATCGGGACGTAGCCGTTCGCGGTCTGGACGCGGAGTTCGTCGATCTGGTCGAGGCTGCGGCGGTTCTCCGGGAAACGCACAAGGATATCGAGCGACTTGTCGTTGTCGTTGGGACGGTATTCGGTGACCTTGACGCCGTTGGTGACGAGCTGGATCGCGGCGCCGACCGTTGCCGGACCGGCGCCGTAGCGCGCCGCCTCCGAGCGGTTCACCTCGATCTTCCAGTCGATGCCCGGCAGCGGCTGGCCGTCGTCGAGGTCGCGAACGTCGGGGTGCTTGCCGACGATCGCGGCGATCTTCTTGGCCGCCTCCGGAACCAGGTCCGGATTGAGCGCGCCGACCTGCACCTGGATCGCCTTGCCGGTCGGCGGGCCGGCCCGCGGTGCCGCGACCTCGACCAGCACGCCGGGAATCCCGGCGGTCGCGTCGCGGATCCTGGTCATGATCTCGTGGGCGGGAGCGCGCTGCTTCCAGTCCGAGAACTCGAACTGGATCACGCCGATGGTGTCCTCGCTGATCTCGCTCGAGCCGCGCGGCTGTTCGCCGACCCGGGTGTACACCGTCGACAGCCCATCCATGCCGAGAACGTGCTTCTCGACGTCGAGCATGATGCGGTTCTTTTCCTCGAGCGAGAGATTGCCGCGGCCGTGCACGATGACCTGGCCGAAATCGGGCTCGACGTTCGGGAAGAACTCCACCCCCCGGCCGAACTTGCCGTAGGCGACGGGAACCGCCACCAGCAGGACCGCCACCAGGGCCAGTGTGGTGCCGGGATTGCGCAGCGCGGCGTGCACCGTGCGCATGTAGGGGCCGCGGTCGGCAACGCGCTCGTCGTGCGGCACCTTCGCGGCGTTGCCGAGCAGGGCGCCGAGCGTGGGCGTGAAGAACAGCGCGACCACCAGTGATGCCGACAACGTGGCGATCAGCGTGATCGGCAGATATTTCATGAATTCGCCGACCAGTCCCGGCCAGAACAGCAGGGGCGAGAAGGCGGCGATGCGCGTTGCGGTGGCCGCGATGACCGGGCCGGACATCCGCTTGGCCGCCAGCGAATAGGCCTCCTTCGGCGGCATGCCTTCCGCCATCCGGCGCTCGGCGAACTCCGAGACGATGATGGCGTCGTCCACCAGCATGCCGACCGCCAGGATCAGCGAGAACAGCACCACGATGTTGATGGTCATGCCGGCGATGTGCAGGCCCAGCACGCCGGCGAGGAACGAGGCCGGGATCGCGATGCCGATGAACAGCGAGGCGCGGAAGCC
>CAZGSW010000269.1:0-4679 GCA_964528635.1 uncultured Rhodoplanes sp.
CCGTGAATCACCTTTCTCTGATGGCAAGTCCTAATCCACCGCCACCATGACGTTGCTGGCCTTGATCACCGCGTAGGCCGTCTTGCCCTTGGCAAGCTCGAGCTCGTCGACCGCAGCATTGGTGATGGAGGCGGTGACGATGGTTCCACCCACGTCGATCTTCACATGGGCGGTGGTGGCACCCTTGGTGACTTCGGTGATGGTGCCCTTGAGTCTGTTGCGCGCGCTGATCTTCATGACGTGCTCCTATCGCGTGAGCGTCGGAGCCGCGAATCCATGACTGGCAAGAATGCGCTGGCCATCCGACGACAGAATGAACATGGCGAACCGGTAGGCCGCCGGCGTGGCGCCTGCCACCACCGTCAGCCCGTAGTCCGCACTCACGTCCAACGCATCCGGCAGACTTACGATCTGCTGGCCGGCGTTTTCCTTCTGCGCCACAAGCGCACCCGTACAGTAGGTGAGAAAGATATCAGCACGGCCTTCGGCCACATGCCAGCCGTAAATGTTGCGGCCCGACGGACCGGGCTGACTGGACGGGCCGCCGGTCAGCACATGAGCCTTGTTCTCCAGCGCCGCGCGGCTGCCCGGCCTGACCTTGTCGGCGCGGGCGAACACCTCGAACGCGTAGTCGCCGGACGGGTCCGCCTTTGGCGTCGAGGTGCCGACCTTCACGGCGGGATCGAGCATGCGCTCGAGCAGCGAGTCGCTGTCGAGCGCGAATCCGGCCCGCACCAGCGCGCAGAGCCGGTTGCGCGCGAACAGCACGACCGGTCCGCTCTTGCCGGTCGCGGCGAGCGCCTGCGGATGCTCCATGTTGGCGGAGGCGAAAACCTCCGCCCTCTCGCCGCCCTCGATCGCGGTTTTGAGCAGCCCGGACGGGCCGAACCTCGCCTCGACCTTCGGTCCGCCGACGGCCACGAACGCGTTGCCGACTTCGGTGAGCGCTCCCCGGAGGCTGCCGGCGGCATGGAGGAGAACGGTATCGGCAGCGAAGACAGGAGTGGCCATGTCAAAGACTCCGATCACACAATGGCTGTCATGCCCCGCCCCCGATCAGGTCGGGGGTAAACTCCAGCGGGTACCCAGTAACCACCACGGGCGCGATATTGCAAAGCCGGCGGCTGCTGGATCGTCCGCTTTCCACCTGCGCTGAAGCGTAGGCGGAATGCGGACGATGACACCGGGTGCGACACGGGCGACGAAGACCGCAACATGCAGCTCAAAGCCCCGCAACCATGAGCGATCACGCCCCGGGCGCGCTCGCGTTGGCGAAGAAGAGCTGCTGGCCGTTGATCTTGTACTCGTTGATGGCCTTCTGGCCCTCCGGGGAAATCAGCCAGTCGATAAACGCCTGACCGGCCTGCTTCTTCACGTGCTTGTGCTTCTCCGGACTGACCAGGATCACCCCGTACTGGTTGAACAGCCGCTTGTCGCCTTCGACGATGACGGCGAGGTCGCCGCGGTTCTTGAAGGACAGCCAGGTGCCGCGATCGGCCAGCACATAGGCGTTGGAGGCCGACGCGGTGTTGAGCGCAGCGCCCATGCCCTGACCGATCTCCTTGTACCAGGCACCCTTGTCCTTGCCGATGTCGATGCCGGCGTTCTTCCACATGCGCAGCTCCGCCGAGTGCGTGCCGGAGCGGTCGCCGCGCGAGATGAAGGATGCGCCCTTGTCCTTGATGGCTTTCAGCGCCGCGACGATGTCGTTTCCCTTCACCCCGGCCGGATCGCCCTTCGGCCCGATCAGAATGAAGTCGTTGTACATCACCGGATGGCGCTTCACGCCGTGGCCTTCGGCCACGAACTTCTCCTCCTGTCCTTTGGCATGGACAAACACCACGTCGGCGTCGCCGCGGCGTCCGGTGTCGAGCGCCTGCCCGGTGCCCTGCGACACGACCTTCACGTCGATGCCGGTCTTCGCCTTGAACATCGGCAGGATGTGACCGAACAGGCCGGAGTCCTGCGTCGAGGTGGTCGACGATACGACGATGGATTTTTCCTGGGCCGAAGCCATGCCGCTTACGGCGAGCATGGCGGCGGCAGCGAACAGCATCATATTGCTGCGTCGGTTGAACATTGGACTCTCCCTTCTCCTCTTCTCTCGTGTCAAATCAGAAGCTCGCCGGCCGCAAACCGGCGAGCCTCCTCCGTCTTCGGACTTGTGAAGAACTCCGCGGCGGGCGCCTTCTCGACAATGCGGCCGCCGTTGAGCAGGACGACCTCGCCGGCGAGGCGGCGCGCCTCGCCGAGATCGTGGGTTGAAAAGACGACCTTGATGCCGCGCGCCGCCACCGCTCGGATCACATCCTCGACCGCCTTGGTCGCGGCCGGATCGAGACTCGCGGTCGGCTCGTCGAGCAACAGCAACTCCGGCTCCCGCGCCAGCGCGCGGGCCAGCGCAAGCCGCTGCTGCTCTCCCCCGGACAGCCGGCGCGCCGCGCGTTCTCCCAGCCCTGCGAGCCCGACCAGCGCCAGCAGTTCGTCGATGCGCGCGCCCCAGCCCGCGCGCGGCACACCGGTGCTCGACAGCGCATAGGCGATGTTGGCGGCCGCCGAACGGCGCAGCATCGCCGGGCGCTGGAACACGACGGCACGGCGCACCGGAGGCACGTGGAGCCGTCCACCCCAGATGACCGCGCCGGAGACCGGCTCGAGCAGACCCATCACAAGGCGCAGCAGCGTGGTCTTGCCGGAGCCGTTGGGTCCGATCAGAACGGTCGGCGCGCCGGCCGAAATGACAAGCGACACACCATCGATGATGGTGAGCGCGCGCACGCCGTAGCGGACGTTGTCGAGCACGACCGGCAGGTCGGAGTCCGGCGCCCGCATCGCCATCACCCCGCCAACCGCTCACCGGCGCGGCGAACGCCCCACGCCAGCGCGTTGATCGCGACGACGATGGCGAGCAGCACGGCACCGAGCCCGATGGCAAGCGGCAGATCGCCCTTCGAGGTCTCGAGCGCGATCGCAGTCGTCATGGTGCGCGTGAAGCCGTCGATGTTGCCGCCGACGATGATGACCGCGCCGACCTCGGCGGCGGCGCGCCCAAACCCGGCGAGCAGCGCGGTGACGAGACTGAAACGCGCATCCCAGAGCAGCGTCGTGACGCGGCCGAGCGGGCCGACGTTCATGGCCGCGAGCTCGTCGCGGTACTCGACCCACAGATCCTCGATGGTCTGCCGCGCCAGCGCCGCGATGATCGGCGTGATCAGGATGGCCTGGGCAACGATCATGGCGGCGGGGGTGAACAGGATGCCCCAGGAGCCAAGCGGACCGGAGCGCGACAGCAGGAGATAGACCGCAAGTCCGACCACGACGGGCGGCAAACCCATCAGCGCGTTGAGCACGACGATGGCCGCCTCACGTCCGGGAAACCGGGTGAGAGCGATGGCGGCGCCAACCGGAAGACCGATGAGCGAGGCGAGTACAACCGCCGACAGGCTTACATAGAGCGACAGCAGAACGATGCCGGTGAGGCGAGGATCGGCCGTCAGCACGAGTTCGAGGGCGGTGAGATCGCCGGACATCACAATGCTCTATCGACACGGCCGACGTCAGCCGCTGCAACCTGTTGCATTCCGTGCGAAAAATGGTCAATTTCCGTAGCATCTGCATCTGTATGCATAAGAGTTCATGAAGGAGCTGCTCACCACCGACGAAGCAGCGGACTATCTGCGCCTGTCCGAACGCAAGCTGTACGAGTTGGTGGCCCATGGCGCGGTCCCCTGCAGCAAGGCGACCGGCCGCTGGCTGTTTCCGAAAGCGGCACTGGATCAGTGGGTTATGGCGGGCCTGCGGACCGAGACCGCGCCGGCCGCGCCGCCGATCATGGGCGGCAGCCACGACCCGCTGCTGGAATGGGCGCTGCGTGAAAGCGCCTCCGGCCTCGCCAACCTGCCGGAAGGCAGCGAGTCCGGCCTGCGCAGGCTGTCCCGCGGCGAAGTGATTGCGGCTGCGATCCATCTGCACCGGCTGGAGGGCAACCCGGAGACCGCCAATCCCGAAGCGGTTGCCCATGCGCCGGGCCTGCACAACGCCGTCATCATTGCCTTTGCGCGGCGAGAACAGGGCCTGCTGACGGCGCCCGGCAATCCGCTCGGATTGTCGGATATCGCATCGGTGTGGAACACACGCGCGCGCATTGCGGTTCGGCCGGCGGGCGCCGGCGCCCAACTCCTGCTCCTGACATCGCTCGCCCGTGCAGGACTGACGCTGGCCGACCTGCAGGTGTACCAGCCGCCCTGCCCCACCGGACAGGACATCGCCCAGGCGATTCGCGCCGGACGCGCTGATTGCGGCATTGCCACCCGCTCCGCAGCGCAACCCATGGGGCTCGGGTTTCTGCCGTTGGCGTGGGAGCATTTCGATCTGGTGCTGCGGCAGCGAGACTATTTCCTGCCGGGGCCGCAGGCGCTTTTCACCTTCCTGCGGAGCCGAGCCTTCGCGGACCGGGCCGCAGAACTGGGCGGCTACGACGTCACGGCAAGCGGGACCGTCCGCCACGTAAGCTAGGCGGCGCGGTTCGCCGACTTAACCTCACGTCCCGCCTTGAAAAATGCCGCGCATCCCGCCATGACAGGGCCGCCGGAGAGATGGCCGAGTGGCTGAAGGCGCACGCTTGGAAAGCGTGTATACGGGCAACCGTATCGTGGGTTCGAATCCCACTCTCTCCGCCA
>CAZGSW010000270.1:0-4632 GCA_964528635.1 uncultured Rhodoplanes sp.
CGTCATTCGAGCCGGCTTCGCCAGTGGTTGCGGCATTGTCGAGCCTGCCATCCTCCGTATGAGGCCGGGCCGATCCTATACTGTCTTCATGGTATGGATGGCGTGGCAATGCCCCGGCGTGCCGTTGCGCCGCCGGGGGAGGCGGCGCTTCAACCGGCTTCCGCGAGCAGGGAAAGCTGGCGCGGCTGCGACTGCTGGCCGGTCCGGTCGGTCAGGCCGGTCGGATACTCGCCGGTGAAGCAGTGGTCGGTGAATTGCGGCCGGCTCGGATCGCGGGCGCCGGCGCCCATGGCGCGATAGATGCCGTCGACCGACAGGAAGGCGAGCGAGTCCGCGCCGATGAACTTGCGCATGCCTTCGAGGTCGTGGGTCGCCGCCAGCAGCTTGTCGCGCTCCGGCGTGTCGATGCCGTAGTAGTCCGGGTGCGTGATCGGCGGCGAGGCGATACGGAAGTGCACCTCGGTCGCGCCGGCGTCGCGCATCATCTGCACGATCTTGGTCGACGTGGTGCCGCGCACGATGGAGTCGTCCACCAGCACGATGCGCTTGCCGTTCACCACCGCGCGGTTCGCCGAATGCTTGAGCCGTACGCCGAGCTGACGGATCTGCTGGGTCGGCTCGATGAAGGTCCGGCCGACATAGTGGTTGCGGATGATGCCCAGCTCATAGGGGATGCCGGAGGCCTGGGAAAAGCCCAGCCCGGCCGGCACGCCGGAGTCGGGCACCGGCACGATCACGTCGGCGCTGGCCGGCGCTTCGCGGGCCAGCTCCGCGCCCATGTTCTTGCGGATCTCGTACACCGGACGGCCGCCCACCACGGAGTCGGGACGCGCAAAGTAGATGTACTCGAAGATGCATGGCCGCGGCGCAGTCGGCGGAAACGGCTTGTGACTGTGCGCGCCGTCCTCGTCGAACACCACGACCTCGCCGTTCTCGATGTCGCGGACGTATTGCGCGCCGATTACATCGAGCGCGCAGGTCTCGGAGGTGAGGATCGGGCAGCCGTCGAGCGTGCCGAGCACCAGCGGCCGGATGCCCAGCGGGTCGCGGGCACCGAGCAGCTTCTTGTTGGTCATGGCGACGAAGGCGTAGGCGCCCTCGAGCTGCCGCAGCCCCTCGATGAAGCGGTCGACGAAGCGGTTGCGCCGCGCCCGCGCCACCAGATGCAGGATCACCTCGGTGTCGGTGGTGGACTGCATCATCGCGCCGTCGCGCACCAGATTGCGGCGCAGCGTGATGCCGTTGGTCAGGTTGCCGTTGTGGCCGATGGCGAAGCCGCCGCCTTCAAGCTCTGCGAACAGCGGCTGCACGTTGCGCAGGATCGTCTCGCCGGTGGTCGAGTAGCGCACATGGCCGATCGCGGTCATGCCGGGCAGGCGGTCGATCACCTCACGGCGGGAGAAGTTGTCGCCGACCAGGCCCATGCGGCGCTCGGAGTGGAACCGCTTGCCGTCGAACGAGACGATGCCGGCGGCCTCCTGGCCGCGATGCTGAAGCGCATGCAGCCCGAGCGCCGTGATGGCGGCGGCGTCCGGATGCCCGAAAATGCCGAACACGCCGCACTCCTCGCGCAGCCGGTCCGCGTCGGGATCGAACTCGGTCGGCTGTGGCAGGGTCCGTGTGTCCATGTGCCTGTCCATGTGCCGCCTGTTGCATGCCGCCTATTGGCGGGTTTCGCCAACGCGTGAATACGCGACAAACACTGCCCCCGGACCCAGTTCGGAACGCTGGTCCGGAGGGGCGTCCGGCGGCTCCTGCTCGTCGCCGCGCGGGCGCCGCTTGAACCACTGCGACAGGTAGTTATCCATGTCCTGCGGCAACAGCCCTTGCAACCACTCTCCTGTGTTTTCCAGAACCACGCGCGACTTGGCGTTGCGCACGCCGTCCGGCTGCTTGTTGGAGGGCACAAGCCAGGAGAAAAACAGGAACGCCACCACCACGATGATCAACCCGCGGGCCAATCCGAACAGGAACCCCAGCGTCCGGTCCAGCGCCCCGATCCGGCTGTCCAGGATCATGTCCGAGACGCGCACGGTGATGATTGAAACGAGCAGCAGCGTCAGCAGGAAGATGCCGCCGATCACCAGCACCGAGGCGATGATGTCGTTGGCGATGTTCGCCTTCGCGATGGGCAGGACGCGGTTGTAGAGCAGAACCGTCGCAATCGCGGCGGTCGCCCATGCCGCGATAGACAGCACCTCGCGCATGAACCCGCGGATCATGGCGAGCAGGCCGGAAATGAGCATGACGCCCAGCAGCAGGAAATCGAGCCAGGTAATCGGCATGAACGTCAGGCCCGCGGGGTCTGGGTTTCGGAGGCAGCAGGGCGTCCGGTGCGAATCGGTGACGCGTCGTCCACCACCTCAGCGGGCCGCAAGCCGCCCGGCAAGGGTAAGCGCAGGCCCGTCCAAAAGATTGGACTTGTGAGGCTTTTTCGCGTCGTTCCAGCCGCCATTCGGAGCGTATATAGCGGGCCGGCGGGGCCGCGTCACGTCTCCTGATCGGGCACGATTTCGCGGGGTTTCTCGCCGTTTGCGGCGATTTCCGACACCAGGTGGACGAGGGCGCCGACGCTCGTCAGCGAAAGCCCGGCGGGGGCGTCGGGGGCGTCGCTCCGGGCGGACTCCGGCAGCACGGCACGCGCGAACCCGAGTTTCTGCGCCTCCTTCAGCCGGGCTCCCGATTGCGCCACCGGGCGCAGCGCCCCGGACAGCGACACCTCGCCGAAATAGACCGCATCGACCGGCAGCGGAGCGTTGGTCAGCGAGGACACCAGCGCCGCGGCGGCGGCCAGATCGGCGGCGGGTTCCGCGATGCGCAGGCCCCCCGCGACGTTGAGATAGACGTCGTGGCCGGCGAGCCGGACCCCGCAATGGGTCTCCAGCACCGCCAGCACCATGGAGAGCCGGCTCTGCTCCCAGCCGACCACGGCGCGCCGCGGCGTTCCCAGCGCACTCGGCGCCACCAGCGCCTGGATCTCGACCAGCACCGGGCGGGTGCCCTCGATGCCAGCGAACACGGCGGTGCCGGGCGAGCCGAGGTCGCGCTCGGACAGGAACAGTTCGGACGGGTTCGACACCTCGCGCAGGCCCAGCCCGGTCATCTCGAACACGCCGATTTCGTCGGTCGGTCCGAACCGGTTCTTCACGGTGCGCAGGATGCGGAACTGCTGCGAGCCTTCGCCCTCGAACGAGAGCACCGCGTCGACCATGTGCTCGACCACGCGGGGCCCCGCGATCTGGCCGTCCTTGGTGACGTGTCCGACCAGGATCAGCGCGCAGCCGGAGCGTTTGGCAAAACGGATCAGCGCCTGCGCGGAGCCGCGCACCTGCGTCACCGTGCCGGGCGCCGACTCGATCGCCGACGACCACATGGTCTGGATGGAATCGATCACCACGAGGCGTGGCAGCGCGCCTTCGCTGAGCGTCGCGATGATGTCCTCGACCGAGGTCTCCGACGCCAGTTCCACCGGTGCGCGGCCGAGGCCGAGCCGCTCGGCGCGCAGCCGCACCTGTGCGGTCGCTTCCTCGCCGGAGATGTAGACCGCGCGGTGCCCGGCGTTCGCCAGCGCCGCCGCCACCTGGATCAGGATGGTGGACTTGCCGATGCCGGGGTCGCCCGCCATCAGCAGGACGGAGCCGCGCACCAGACCGCCGCCGGTGACGCGGTCGAATTCGCCGACGCCGGACGGCAGCCGCGGCGCCTCCTTGGTTTCACCGGCCAGCCCTTCGAGCTTGAACAGGCGGCCCTTGCGGAAGGCGCGGCCGCCGCCGGGGGCGGGCGCCGCAACGCCTTCCTCGACGAGCGTGTTCCACTCGCCGCAGCCGTCGCACTTGCCCTGCCAGCGGTTGGCCGTCGAGCCGCAGTTCTGGCACACGAAGTTGAGGGTTTGCAGACGTGCCATGTCAGATCGCTATCATGTTGAGACAGAGGTTCGGCAGATGCTCCGCGCTCCGCTCATTCCCGCGTAAGCGGGAATCCAGTGCCGAAAACCAAAGACCTAAAGCGAAGCCCTGGGTCCCCGCTTTCGCGGGGACGAACGGACCGAGCGTGTTTCGGGCAAATTGCGTCACCGCTACGCCGCCTCGATGATCTGGATGTTGCCGCGCGCGTTGTAGTCGGGGATCGACACCCATTCGCGGATGGCGGCGAGCGCCCAGATGTGACCGAACGGATCGATCACGGTGGCGAGCCGGTCGCCCCAGTCGGCATCCTGGATCGGAGTGCGGATCGAAGCGCCGGCCGCGATGGCGCGCGCCACTGTCGCATCGAGGTCGTCGACGCAGAGTTGCAGCACCGTGCTGCCGCGGCCGGGGGTGGCCACCGGGCAGGGGCCCGGCAGGCTCGGGTCGGCCTCACGCTTCGGATTGGCGCCGCACACCGTGAACGTGGCCCGCCCGATGGCGATGTCGACGCCGGTGACCTCGCCGGTCCGGGGATTGATCCAGTGGCGCGGCGACACCGCGCCGAACGCCTCGACGTAGAACGCAGCCGCCGCCTCCTGGCGGCCGTGGGGAACGAAAAGGGTGAGCCCGAGACCGTCCTGGGCGGTCAAGCCGGCGATGGCCATGCCGAATCTCCGTTGAATGGAGAGGGACGCTACCGGACAAAAGTGAACATATCAAGAACAAA
>CAZGSW010000271.1:0-4554 GCA_964528635.1 uncultured Rhodoplanes sp.
TATTCTACTCGGCTGCCTCGGCAACGCCACCGTGCGCTTTTGACCAGGTGGCGGGATCGTGCAGGAATTTTTCGATCTCGTTGAGCTTGATCGGATCGAACTGGCCGCAGGTCTTGGCGAATTCCAGCACGTCCCACCAGGTGCACAGGTGATGCAGCCTGATGCCGAGGTCGCCGAGGATCTTCGTGCTCTCCGGATAGATGCCGTAGAAGAACACCACGAAGATGTGCTCGACGATCGCGCCGGCCTCGCGCAGGGCGTTGCAGAAATTCACCTTGCTGCGGCCGTCGGTGGTGAGATCCTCGACCAGCAGCACGCGCTGGCCCGGCTCCAGGTGGCCCTCGATCTGCGCGTTGCGTCCGAAGCCCTTCGGCTTCTTGCGCACGTACTGCATCGGCAGTTCGAGCCGGTCCGCCATCCAGGCGGCAAACGGGATGCCGGCGGTCTCGCCGCCGACCACGGTGTCGAACTGCTCGAAGCCCGCCTCGCGGAACACGGTGGAGGCGCCGAAGTCGATCAGCGTCTTGCGCACCCGGGGAAAGGAGATCAGGCGGCGGCAGTCGGTATAGACCGGGCTCGCCCATCCCGAGGTGAAGATGAACGGCTTGTCCTCCATGAAGCGCACGGCCTCGACCTCGAGCAGCATCTTGGCCGTCAGCTCGGACATGGTCTTTCGGTCGGGAAACCCAAGGCCGGTTGTCATGTCTAAAACCCTCTCGACTCGAATCTCGCCTAGAAGCGCCAGCGGCCGGGGTCGTCGAATGCGTCCTCGCCGCGCTTGCGCCCCTGGAACACGCTGACGAACAGCTCGTCCGGCGTCCATTGCCGCCGGGTCAGGCCCTGTTCGCAGGAGTAGCCGGCGACCGTCGCCACCGTATGGCGGTTGCGGTCGGTCAGTCCATATTCCCACGGGTCTGACCCCAGGATTTCCTCCTGCTCCTCCCACGCCTCGCGGTACCAGGCGAGCGGCGCCACGCGCGGGTTGTGCATCCGCTGCATCCCGATCGTCTTTGCCTTCTGGAAGGCCTGAAACATGTTGATCGGAACCCAGGGATGGCGGTCCACGATCTCCTGCCTGATGCCCATGACGTGCATGATCGGGAAGATGCCGGTCTTCTTGAAATAGGCCTGCTCCTCGGCCTTGTAGTCCGGCCACAGCCGGCCGACCCGCGGGTCGCGGTCGAGGATCGGCTTGATGACGCTGGAGTGGATCACCGCGTCGAGCTCGCCCTCGGCAAGCATGGTCTCCACCGACCTGTCGTGCGGCAGCCGCGTGAGCCTGAGATCGGCATGCGGCGTGAACTCGATGTCCTCGTCGAGTTCGGCGAACCATTCGATGGATTTGTGCGGCACGCCGTACTCGTGCTCGAGGATGCCGCGCATCCAGTGTCCCGCCGACACCAGGAACGACTTCACCCCGACCTTGCGGCCGATCAGGTCCTTCGGCTTCCGGATGCCCTTGCCGGTGTTGACGAACACGAAGCCGTGGCGGAACCGGCGGTGCAGGAACACCGGGATCGCGGTGAACGGCATGCCCCGGTCGCGCGCCACGATGTAGGACGAGCCGGACGTCTCGGCCATGTCGAAGTCGCGGTTGCGGATGAAGCGCCAGTGCCGCGTGGTCGAATCCATGTCCGTGAGGATGGTGAGGTCGATGCCGTCCGGCTCGACCTGGCCTTCCTTCAGGGCGCGCACGATCTCGTAGTCGCCGCAGGCGAGGGTGATCGGGACTTTGCTGGGCATGACCGGCAGTGAAGCCGGGAACGGCGCGAGAATCCAGTATGGGCCTGGGTTTTCGTGCCGCGTTGTGAATTCCCGACCGGCCTCATCCTGAGAGGCGGCGAAGCCGCCGTCTCGAAGGATGAGGCGGAGACGGGGCCAGGCGCTGCGCGCTACACCGCCACCTTGCCGAGGAAGCTCTCGACCTCGGCGCGCAGGTTCGCCACGGCCGTTTCCATCGACTTCGAGGCCGTCAGCACGGTCTCCGCGCTGCCGCGGGTCGCGGTCGCGGCGCCCGCCATTTCGCTCAGCACGGCGAGCGCGGTCACGGTGCCTTGCGCGGCGTTGGCGACGTTGTGGGAAATCTCGCCGGTCGCCGCGCTTTGCTGCTCCACCGCCGCGGCCACCGCCGACGTGTAGTCCTGGATCTCGTGCATCCGGCCGGAGATGGAGCGGATCGCGGCGACCGCGCTGTCGCTCAGCCCCTGCACCGCCTGGATCTGGGCGGCGATCTCCTCCGTGGCCTTCGCGGTCTGCACCGCCAGCGACTTGACCTCGGAGGCCACCACAGCAAAGCCGCGCCCGGATTCGCCCGCGCGCGCGGCCTCGATGGTGGCGTTGAGAGCCAGCAGGTTGGTCTGGCCGGCGATATCGCGAATGAGCTTGATGACGTCGCCGATTCTCTGCGCGGCGTCCGCCAGCCCCGCGATCTTCAGATCGGTGGCCTCGGCTTCCGCGACCGCGGTGCGCACCACGCCGGTGGTGCGGTCGAGCTGGGCGCCGATCTCGCCGATCGAGCTGTTCAGTTCACCGGTTGCGGCTGCGGCGGTTTCCACATTGGCCGAAGCCTCGTTGGAGGCGGTAACGGCCGCATCGGCGTGCCGCGCGGTCTGCTCCGATGAGGCGAACAGACTGGCGGCCGTGTCCTTCATGGACTGGACGCCGCCGCCGACCATCGTCAGCACCCGTTCGACGCTGCCGCGGAACGTGTCCAGCGCCGCGTCGACGGTGGCGCGCCGCTCCTCCTGGGTTTTCATGGCGAGGCGCTGGCGGTCGGCGGTTCGCCGCTCGGTGACGTCCTCGTGGGTGGCGACCCAGCCGCCGTCCTCGAGCGGCCGGTTCACGATGGCGATATGACGGCCCATGTGTTCGCGCACCGCCGTGACGGTCTCGCCCTTGTTGATCTCACGCGTCAGGTCGGAGATGTAGCGGTCCGGGTCGCCCTCGAACGATCCGGCGTCGATCCGGTGCTGCAGCATCTCGCGCAGCGTGCTTCCCGGCCGCACCAGCCGCTCCGACAGGCCGTACATCTCGGCGTAGCGGCGGTTGCAAAGGATCAGCCGGGCATCGGCCGACCACACGCACAGGCCCTGGGCCATGTTGTCGAGCGCGGCGGTCAACCGGACGTTGCGCTTGCGCTGCCGCCAGATCTGCCAGCCGGTGCCGGCAAACACGACCGCAGCCGCGGCCAGAACGGCATAGGGGCCGTAGTGGCTCGCGAATTCGCTCATGGCTGGGTGCATCGCCGGGTGAGGATGAGGGCGAGAGCCACAATGGCGCGACAAGGTTTCGCGGGGGTTAACGGCTGTTGGCTTCCGTGAATAATGCGTTAACGTCGCGCAGCAAAACCTCTGGGGAGAGAAACGTCATGGGTCCGATCAGGCCGGTTGCATTGTTTGCCGTTGCGGTGGCTGCCGCACTTGTCACGGCGCCCGTCGCCAGCGCGCAGGACAATTTTCCGAACCGTCCCATCCGCATCATCGTCGGTTTCCCGCCGGGATCGTCGGCGGATATCGCGGCTCGCGTGGTCGGCAATCACATGACGAAGGCGCTCGGCCAGCAGGTCATCGTCGAGAGCAAGCCCGGCGCCGCCTCCAGCATCGCCGCAGCCGAAGTCGCGCGCGCTGAAAAGGACGGCTACACGCTGTTCATGCTGTCGTCGGCCAATGTGATCAACGAGCAGATCAATCCCAAGCTGACCTTCAGGATCGCCAGGGACTTCGCGCCGGTCGCAAAGATCAACACCACCGCGATCATCCTGGCGGTGCATCCTTCGGTGGGTGCCAGCGACGTCAAAAGCCTGATCGCGATCGCAAAGTCGAAGCCCGGCGAACTGAACTACGCCTCGACCGGCGCGGGTACGGTGCCCCACCTGTCGGGCGAACTGTTCGCGGTGCGCACCGGGGTGAAGATGCTGCATGTGCCCTACAAGGGCAGCCCCGAGGCCGCCACCGATCTGCTCGCCGGCCGTGTCGCGATGATCTTCTCGCCGGCGTCCGCGGTGATCCCGCACGGCAAGGCCGGCAAGCTCAAGCTGCTCGCCACCGGGACCGGCGTGCGGCTCAGCGTGCTGCCGGACCTGCCGACCATGGTGGAAGCGGGCGTTCCCGACTTCGAAACCGCGATCTGGTTCGGGCTGGTGGCGCCGGCCGGCACGCCGCGCACCGTGATCGACAAGCTGGCCAAGGCGGCCAACGAAGCGACCGCCGCTCCGGATGCCGCCAAGGCCTGGGCGCCGCAGGGCATCCTGCCGCTCCAGGGCGGTCCGGACGATCTCGCCAAATACGTTGCGAGCGAGACCAAGCGCTGGGGCGAGGCAGCCACCGCCGCGGGCCTGAAGAAGTAGCGGGAGGAGACCGGGAATGGCGAAGCTGCGCGTGGCCGAGTGCCGCGAGTTCATCAAGGCTGTCATCGAGAAGGCGGAGGAGATCGGCGCGCCGGTGGCGATTGCCGTGGTCAACGCCGAAGGCCATCTGCTCGCGCTCGAGCGGATGGAGGATGCCGGCTTCATCACGCCGGAGATCGCCTGGGGCAAGGCGTTCACGGTGGCGGCGT
>CAZGSW010000272.1:0-4545 GCA_964528635.1 uncultured Rhodoplanes sp.
GCGGGGGCTGCTTCAGGCTGGCGGTGCCGGCTGCGGAGGCGGCTGCCGCGGATCGCGAGCGGCGCCCGGTGTGGCCGTCCGGCGGCTCAGTCCCGCAACAGGTCGTTGATGCTGGTCTTGGAGCGGGTCTTCTCGTCGACGCGCTTGACGATCACCGCGCAGTACAGATTCGGCCCCGGCTGGCCGTTCTTCATCGGCTTGCCGGGCATGGTGCCGGACACCACCACGGAGTAGGGCGGCACCTCGCCGCGCATGGTCTCGCCGGTCTCGCGGTCGATGATGGTGGTCGAGGCGCCGAGATAAACGCCCATCGACAGCACCGAGCCCTCGCGCACGATCACGCCTTCGGCGACCTCGGCGCGCGCGCCGATGAAGCAGTTGTCCTCGACGATCACCGGACCCGCCTGCAGCGGCTCCAGCACGCCGCCGATGCCGGCGCCGCCGGAGATGTGGCAGTTCTTTCCGATCTGCGCGCAGGAGCCGACCGTTGCCCAGGTGTCGACCATGGTACCGGAATCGACATAGGCGCCGAGATTCACGAACGACGGCATCAGGATCACGTTCGGCGCGATGTAGGCCGAGTGACGCACCACGCTGCCGGGCACGGCGCGGAAGCCCGCCGACTTGAAGCGTTCGCCGTCCCAGCCCTCGAACTTGGTCGGCACCTTGTCCCACCAGGTCGAGTTGCCCGGCGCGCCCGGCACCGGCGCGTTGTCGGTGAGCCGGAACGACAGCAGCACCGCCTTCTTGAGCCACTGGTTGACGGTCCAGGCGCCGTTGCCGCCGCGCTCGGCGACGCGGGCCTTGCCGCCGTCGAGCAGGTCGAGTGCGGTCTTCACCGCGTCGCGCACCGGCCCCTTGGTGGCGGGCGTCACGTCGGCGCGCTTTTCGAAGGCGTCGTCGATGGTCTCTTGCAGTTTCTTGGCAAGATCGGCGCTGGACATGCAACTCCCCCGGATTTGAGGCCCGTTGTGTCGCGCGGGCGGGGTTGTGCTGTCAATGGCGCGCGGGGTGGCCATGGACCTGCCGCGCCCGTTGTGGCTTCAATGTCCGGCCGGAATGCAATGGGATAAGGGGTTAGCCCGATGATGCTCGGGATGTCGCTTGAGGTTTTCACGCTGGTCCATGTCATGATCAGCCTTGTCGGCATCGCCGCCGGCTTCGGCGTGCTGTACGGGCTGCTGCATTCGAAGTGGAGCGGACCGTGGACCGCGATGTTCCTGCTGTTCACCGTGCTCACCAGTCTTACCGGCCTGATGTTTCCGTTCGACGGCTTCTTGCCGTCGCACGCGTTCGCGATCCTGTCGCTGGTGCTTCTGGCCGTCGCGATCTTCGCGCTGTACGTGCGCCACATCTCCGGGCCGTGGCGTGCGGTCTATATCGTCACGGCCATGCTGGCGCTCTACCTGAACGTGTTCGTTCTGGTGGCGCAGTTCTTCGTGAAGATGCCGCAGCTCAAGGCGCTTGCGCCGAACGGCAACGAGGCGCCGTTCGGCATCACGCAGGCGCTCGTGCTCGCCGTGTTCGTCTGGCTGATCTACGCGGCGGTGAAGCGGTTCCGCCGCGCCGGCGTGGAGGGGCGGTAAAAGCTCGATCCCGAAAAGTGGATTGCCGGTTTTCGGAACAGATCAGGCTGAAACAGAGGTTCACCGCAACAGGCAGCGCGCGTGCAGGAAGCCCGCGAGATTGTCGGTGACGTGATCGACGTGGGGCGCGTCGCGGCCCTGGTTCTCCCAGACCTCGCGAAGCACCTCCTGGGTGCTGTCGGGCACCACCAGCACCGTGGTCATGCCGAGCGCGTGCGGCACCTCGAGATTGCGGGCGAGATCCTCGAACATCGCCGAGCGGGTCGGATCGACGCCGTGCTTCTTCAGAAAACGGTCGTACACCTGCGGCATCGGCTTGGGGGCGAGGTCGGCAGCCGCGATGTCGAACACGTCCTCGAAATGGCGGTCGATCTCCAGCCGCTTCATCACCGCCTCGGCGTGCTTGCGCGTGCCGTTGGTGAGAATGAGCTTGCGCCCCGGCAGTTGCTCGATTGCGGCGCCCAGCGCCGGATTGGGCTCCAGCGGCGAGTGGTCGATCTCGTGGACGAACTCCAGATAGTCGTCCGTGTCGACGTCATGCTCCGCCATCAGCCCGCGCATGGTGGTGCCGTAGCGCCTGTAATAGTCCTTCTGCACCTTGAAGGCGTCCTCCGCGCTGACGTCCAGGAACCTGGCGACATACGCGCGGATTCGGTCGTCCACCTGCTGCCACAGCAGGTGATGCGGATAGAGCGTGTTGTCGAGGTCGAACACCCAGGATTCGATCGAGGAAAAGCCGCGGGGGTTATGCTCCGATCCCGACATTAAAACGGTCCTGGCACGATGTTGCAGTCTCTTCCCTCTCCCTGCGCAGCGGGGAGAGGGTGGCCGGAGCGAAGCGCAGGCCGGGTGAGGGGCAATCGCGAAGGCAGACTAGCGTTCATCCGAGTTCAGTTGAGACAGGATTGTAACGAGGACACCATCTATGTTGCTCAATACATGGTTGTTCCAGAAACGCAAAACCCGGTAGCCTTCCGCCGCGAGATTGTCATCGCGAATGCGGTCCCGGACGTTGTCTGCGTGCTGGCCTCCATCGACCTCGACTATCAGCTTTCGATCGCGGCAGACAAAATCAACGATGTACCGACCGATCGATTGTTGCCTGGAAAATTTGAAGCCTGAGAGCCGTCTGTCTCGCAATTTCAGCCAAAGCCGCATTTCGGCGTCGGTGGAATCGCGCCGCAAGCGTCTGGATCTGGCAACGGTGATGCGATCAGGTCCGCGCATGGCTCATCGTTGCCCCTCACCCGGCTCGGACCTTCGGTCCTCGCCACCCTCTCCCCGCTAAAGCGGGGAGAGGGTGCAGAACGATAGCGCGAAAATCTGTCTCACGTGAACCGCAGCCGGGCTCACTTGAAGCGCAGCCTCGCGCCCTTGCCGCCGAGTTCCACCGTGGCGAAGCCGTGTGAGGTCAGGCCCTGGCCGGTGCAGTCCTTGTGCTCGTCAAGCTCGAACTTGACGTCGCGCGTGCACAGGATCGTCGCGCCGCCCCACGCCATCGGCTTTTCCGAGCGCCGGATCACGTGTCCGTTGGCGCCGACCGCTTCCGCAAAGCTGTACAGCTTGCGGATCTGGCCGCGCAGCTCCGGGCGCAGGCACTTGCCGGGTTCCACGCGATACCAGCCGCGCGTCACCACCCCGCCGTTCTCCTCCTGGCCGAGCGCGGCCATCACCACGTAGGACGTGTCGTTGCACCAGGCGAAGCCGGCGCCTTCGGGCTTCTGCGCCGCCGCGATCAGCACGTCGAAAAAGTCGGAGCGGCCGGCGGCGGTGGCGGTGAGGCCATTGTCGGCGATGAACTGCAGCAGCGCCGCATCGGTCTTGCTGCCGCGGATGCCGTCGATCGGCGTCGCGTCGTAGCCTGCGATCACAAGCAGCCGCTGGATCGCCGCGTCGCGCGCCTGGTCGTCGGAGTATTCGGCCTCCTCGGCGAGATAGGCGCTCAGCCCCTGTTCGGTTTCCGACGGCCTGATCTGGACGAAGCGTGCGAGCGTCTGGCCGGGACGCGCCGCGCAGCTTCGCGCTGAAGCCAGGATGAAGTTGTCCTTGGCCACGCAAAGATCGGCGTGGCCGGCCTGCGGCAGCGGCGAGGCGCCGTACACCGGCAATGCGCGCGCATGGACGAACACGCTCTCGGCCGGCACCTCGCCCTGGATCACGGTCCGGCACCCGCCGGGATCGATCCGGAACCAGCCGCGGGTCGCGGTGGCGCCTTTGTCCTCGAGCCCGATCGCGGCCTCGACCACGTAGCTCATGCGGTTGCAGAGCTGCAGGTCGGCACGGGTCGGCGCCGTGGCGGCGCCTAGCGCGGTCACGGTCAGCGCGGCAAGCAGGGCTCGATGTCGAATCGTCATGCGAATCGGATTCGCTGGTGGTCTGATTCTAACATTCGCACGCCGGTTCGGCGGGGGTGTTTGCGAATGTTAGAATCCAAAAGACCACCAGCAAGCATAAGTTTCTAGTGGAGCTTTGGATTTGACATTCGCTTCGCAGATTCGCGGCTGGTTGGGTAGCGAATGTCAAATCCGCTCCACTAGATATCACGGCTTTGATATGGTCGCACCGCAACGGAGGACGTTATGACCATTACGCTGAAGCAGGCCAACACGATCATCGAAGCCGTCATCAAGCGAGCCGCAGAAATGGACTGCCGGCCGATCAGCGCCGTGGTGGTGGACGCCGGATGCCTCGTGAAGGCCTTCCAGAAGGAGGATGGCGCCTCCATGAGCCGGTTCGAGATGGCCTATGGCAAGTGCTATGCGGCGCTGTCGCTCGGCCGCTCGTCGAGCCTCGTCAAGCTGCGCCAGCAGGAGAAGCCGGAGTTCGTCGACTTCCTGGTCGGCACCAGCAACGCCCGGATGTTTGCCGAGGGTGGCGGGCGGCTGATCCGCGACAAGGACGGCAACGTGATCGGCGCGGTCGGCGTCACCGGCGACACCGAGGAGAACGACGAGGAGCT
>CAZGSW010000273.1:0-4521 GCA_964528635.1 uncultured Rhodoplanes sp.
ACCTTCCTGCTTGCGGTGCTGCTGCTTGAGCTGACGCCTGGCCCGAACATGGCGTACCTGGCGACGCTGGCGCTTGCGCGCGGCCGGGTGGCGGGTCTGATCGCGACGTTCGGCGTCACCTGCGGGCTCGCGGTCCACGCGGTCGTCGCGGGATTCGGCGCCGGCGCGCTGATCCAGCAGTATCCGCTGCTCTATGAAACCCTGCGCTGGGTCGGCGTCGGCTACCTGCTCTATCTCGCCTGGGAGGGCTGGCGGCCCGAGAAGGAGAATTCGCCGGAGCGCGCCGACATCGTCGCCGAGGCAGGGCCGCTGTTCATGCGCGGCTTCCTCTCGAACGTGTTCAATCCGAAATCGATCCTGTTTTTCGTCTCGGTGTTGCCGACCTTCGTCGGAAAGGGACCGGACGACCCGCCGATCCCCGTTCAGATGGCAGTGTTCGGATTTCTCTACGTCGGCATCGCGACGGCGGTTCACGCCGCCATTGTGACGATGGCGGCGCAGTTGCGGCCGTGGCTGGTGGAAGGGCCGAGACAACATATCGTGCGCCGCGTGCTCTCGGTGGTGCTGGCGCTCGTTGCGGTCTGGCTGGCGTGGAGCACGAAACGCTGACGGGCGCTCGCGTCTGAACCGGCCTGGAATCCCCGTTCGGCCGGTAGAAGCGCGCCGACGAGGGCGATCGGAGTCCGGCGTACCGGCGAGGGCGGAACGCCGCGCCTATTTCCAGAACCGCTTCGTCGCGATGGCGGCACCGTCGGCCATCGCCCTGAGCTTGGCGAACACGACATCGGGATCGACCGCGGCCTGGCCGACCCATGTGCCGTAGCCGCAATCGGAGCCCGCGATCACGTTCTCGCGGCCGACCAGATCGGCGTAGCGGCCGATGCGCTGGGCGATCACCTCCGGATGCTCGATGAAGTTCGACTTCGACTCGATCACGCCCGGGATCAGCACCTTGCCCTCGGGCAGCTTCACCGTCTCGAACACCGCCCATTCGTGATTGTGTCGCGGGTTGGCGCCCTCGAGCGAGATCGCGTTCGGCTTTGCAGTGAAGATCACGTCGACGATGTCGGCGAGCGGCACATCGTAGTGGTGCGGACCCTCGTAGTTGCCCCAGCACAGGTGCATGCGAAGCTGCTCGGCCGGAATGTTCCTCACCGCGTGATTGAGCGCCTCGATGTGCAGCGTGATGCGCTTGCGGAACGCCGCGAGGTCGAGGTTCGCGTACTGGATGTGGCGGCCCATGCCGAGGTCGGGGCAGTCGAACTGCAGCACGAAGCCGGCGTTTGCCACCGTTTCGTACTCGTCGCGCATCGCATCGGCGATGGCGTAGATGTAGGTCTCGAAGTCCTTGTAATGGTCGTTGCGGAAGAACAGCGACACCACGCCGGGGGAGGCGGCGCTCATGAAGCCTTCCGTGTGCTTCACGCCGGACAGTGCGGCCTTCAGGTTGGCGACGTCCTCACGCACCGCGCTCGCGTCGCGCACGCCGATCGGGCCGTTGCAGGCGGGGGTTTTCCTGCGCGAGCGGCCGGGATCGCCGAACACCTTGCGTTCAAGCACAGGATAGTCGGCGAGATCCTGGTACACGAAGGTGTTGCCGGTGCCGCCGAAGCCGTCGAGCCGGTCCTTGATGTAGGTGGCGTAGCTCGGCTTGGAGAGTTCGCCGTCGTTAATGAGGTCGACGCCGGCGTCGGCCTGCTTCTTCACCACCCCGGCGACCGCCTCGCGGATCCGCGCGGAGAGCGCGGCCTTGTCCACCGGCACGCCTTCCTCCTTGGCGTACATCATGCGGATCAGGTCGTCCGGCCGCGGCAGGCTGCCGGTGTGCGTGGTCAGGAATCGCTCGGTGCTTCTTTTCATTCAGAGATCCTCCCGGGGCCTGTATAGGCCAGCCCACGCCCGCGGTGGAAGCGTTGGAATGGCGGCGCGCCGTCAGAGCGCAGCCCTTTGCAGTTTGGCGTCCGGCGGCACCTGCTGCAGCAGGCCGAGGATCAGTTCGCTGGCGCCCGCCCAGAAGATCTGCACGCCGATGCAGAACAGGATAAACGCCGACAGCCGCACCGCGATATCGGTGCCGGTGTGGCCGAGCATCTTCTCGGCGCGCTCGGCGTTGGCGAAGCAGATGTAGATGCTCGCGGCCACGGCGAGTGCGGCGAGCAGGATCATTGCGATGTGCATGGCTTCGTCCGCCCAGCCGGTCGAGGCGGAGCGCGAAAAGCCGAGGCTGATCATCACGGCGATGGTGCCGGGCCCGGTCGTGATCGGCAGCGTCAGCGGATAGAACGCCATGTCGCGGTAGCTGGTGCCGTCGGCGGCGCCGGGCGCCTCGTCTTCCTTGTGGCTGCCCTGGTTGAGCAGCCGCCAGCCGGCCACCGCAACGATGATGCCACCGGCGACGCGGATGATCGGCACCGAAATGCCGTACAGGTTGAGGATGAACGTGCCGAGCAGCAGCGAGCACGCCATCACGAAGAACGCATTGACCGCGACGCGCCGCGCCAGGAACCGCCTTGTGTCGGCGGAGGCGCGCCGTGTCAGGCTCAGGAACACCATCGCGGAGCCCGGCGGATTGACCACCGGGAACACCGCGGCCAGCACGATCAGGAAAATCTCCACGGGCGGTCCCCCCTGCGGCGGCCGGGCGGCCTGCCGCACGCCCTTATAGCGGGACAGAGGGAGGGGGCGGGAGACGGGTGCGTGCGGGCGCCCGCGCGGGCGCGGGGAGCGGCGTTTGACAGCCCTGCCGGGCGCCCTTAGAACCTCGCCAACCCTTGAAACCGAGATTCCGGCGAGACCGCCATGAAAGTCCGTAACTCATTGAAATCATTGCGTGGCCGCCACCGCGACAACCGCCTGGTGCGGCGCAAGGGCCGCATCTACGTGATCAACAAGACCCAGCGGCGCTTCAAGGCGCGGCAGGGCTGAGCCGCCGGCCGCTCCCGCGGACCGGTTCCGCCCAGGCCGCTGCGGCGGCCGTTTTCATCACAACCTGCCTGTTTTGCCGTCTTGCTGCCATGCGGCGAGGGTCTAGAGTCGTGGTCATGAGCCTGGCCATGAGCCCTCGATTCGCGAGCCTTCGATTCACGACCCTGCTGGCAGCCGCCCTGGCGGTCGCCGCGGTGCCTGCTGCGGCCCAGACCGGCGGCCCGCCCGCTCCGCCGCTGCAGAAGCCGGAGCCGCCCGAGCCGGTGCAGCCGCCGTCCGATATGCCGAAGGTGCCGCAGCGCGGCGACGCCGTGCGCGGTCTCGACTTCCTGTTCGAGGCGCTCAAGGTGGCGCCGGACGCGGACAGCGCCAAGCACATCGAGACCCGGATCTGGGCGATGTGGCTCGCGTCCGGAAGCGACACCGCCAACCTGCTGATGGCGCGCGTCAAGGCCGCGACCGACCGCAGGGACTACGAGCTTGCCATCAAGCTGCTCGACTCCATCATCGAACTGCGCCCCGACTATGTGGAGGCGTGGAACCGGCGCGCCACCATCTTCTACCTGCAGAAGGACTACGCCCGCTCGATGGAGGACATCCGCTACGTGCTGGCGCTGGAGCCGCGGCACTTCGGAGCGATCTCCGGGCTCGGCATGATCCTGCAGGAGTACGGTGACGACAAGCACGCGCTCGAAGCGTTCCGCCGCGCGCTGGCCGTTCATCCGCACCTGCAGCGTCTGCCGGACATGATCAAGACGCTGTCCGAAAAGGTCGAAGGCCGCGACATCTAGTGGAGCGGATTTGACGTTCGCTACCCACCCGACCGCGGGGGCGGCCTGGCGGATGCTGGCCGGATGCGCCGCAAACAAATCGAGACAATAGCGCCGCGGCTTGGCAGTATCCGCCCCGTTCACGGGAAAGGGGAGTTGCCATGCCGCGCACCGAGCAGATCGATCAGGGCCGGGTCCACGGGCTGATTGCGCACGCCGACAGGCCGCGCGGCGGTGTCGTGATGCTGCCGACCATCTTCGGCGTCGACCGCTTCTCGCAAGGACGCGCCGGGCTGATGGCCGAGGCGGGCTACACCACGCTGATCTGGAATCCGTATCCGGGCGAGGGCGCGCCGACCGAATATCCGGTGGCGCAGTCCAAGGCGGGCAAGCTCTCCGATGACAGCGTCGACGACATGTCGGCCTGCGCGACCTATCTGCTGGAGACCCTGAAGATGCCGAAGGTCGCGGTGCTGGGTTTCTGCCTCGGCGGACGCTACGCGCTGCTGATGGCGGCGGCCGACAAACGCATGGCCGGTTGCTCGGCGTTCTATCCGTCGATCCGCGAGCCGATGAAGCCGAACGAGCGGCTTGACGCCGTCGCGAAAGCGGCCGACATCGCCTGCCCGGTGCATGTGACGTGGGGCACCGCCGACGAGGTGATCGTCAAGCCGACCTTCCTCAAGCTGCGCGAGAGCCTGGAGAGCCGCGCCGGCGCCGCGACGATGGCCGAGATGTATCCGGGCGCCGTGCACAGCTACCTGCGGCCCGACCTGCAGACGGTGCCGGCCAACGCCACGGCGACGAAGCTGTCATGGCCCTCGGC
>CAZGSW010000274.1:0-4461 GCA_964528635.1 uncultured Rhodoplanes sp.
GCGCGAGCCGAGCGAGGACGAGGCCAGAATTCCGGCCTGACGGTTTCGGGCGAGAGGGGAAGACGCGAAACCCCGGCCGAGAGGCCGGGGTTTTTGTTTGCATGGCGGTAACGATGTTGCGGCGGTGCGACATGCTGCGCCGCAATACATATATTTTCCCGCGACGCGGGCCCAGAAGAAACCTTATTCGTCCTGTGGGGTTACCTCGAAGGCGGTTCACTCCAACTGAAGGCTTTGCTCATGAAGCTCCGATTTACCCTCACCACCGCTGCCGCGCTGGCATTTGCGCCGTTCGCAGCAGTACCTGCCGGCGCCAGCATGGCCGGCATGACACAGCCTGCCATGTCTGCGGATACGTTCGAAAACGACGTGATCCAGGTCCAGCACCGCGGCAAGGCCAACGTCAACCGCAACGTGAACCGGAACGTCAACCGCAATGTGAACCGGAACGTTCATCGCAACGTCAACCGCAACGTTCATGTGCACGGCAACCGCGGCTACTATCACGGCCGGCACGTCTATCGCGGCGGCGCGTGGAGCCGCCCGAACAATTACTGGTGGCCGGTCGGCGGCGCGGTCGCGGCCGGCGCGGCGCTCGGCATGATCGTGGCGGCCAGCGCGGTTCCTTATGCGGGCCCGGCGCCCGGCCCCGGCTATTGCTGGTACTACACCGACCCGACACGCCGTCAGGGCTTCTGGGACCGGTGCTACTGACACGGACGCGATCCGCAACAACGGAAAACCCCGCCGCGAGGCGGGGTTTTTTTGTTTGGCCCGCCGGTGTCAGTCGAAATTGAGATGGAAGATGTCGTTGCCGTCCATCAGGCCGGCGTCCTCGTCCATCTCGTGGATCATTTCGTGCTCGACCACCGGGCCGGGCGGCAGCGGGGCCAGATCGCGCATGCCGGGCAGCGGCGCCGGTGGCTTCATCATGTCGCGGTATGAATCGAGCGCCTGCTGGGTGCCGACGAAGGCGCACACGCAATCGGCCGGATCGGCATAGACGTAATAGCGCCGCCCGGTCGCGGTGCGCGCGGCGAAACGATACGGCGGAATGGCCTTCAGCCGCTCGCGCCTGGCCGGCGTGTCGGCGGGCCGCATGATGAAGCCCGCCGCGGTCAGGTCCCGGTCGCGGGCGCGCTGCTTCGGCTCCTGCGCCTCCGCCATGACCGGCACGCCGGAGAGAAGCACCACCGCTGCGTATCGCCCGATCATTCCCCGTCTCCCGTTGCGCGATCGTCGCCCGAATACCGGCATTGCGACAGCCGCAACCGCGCGTCAGCGGCGGCCGTCCGCGGTCGCCTTCTCCGCCAGCATGGCGTCGATCTCCGCCTGGCCGTAGCCAAGCTCGCCGAGGATCTCGATGCTGTGGCCGCCGAGGAACGGCGCCGGCGTCTGCTCGCCGCGCAGGCCTGCGGAAAACCTGTTCGGGTTGTTCAGCTCGATCTTGGTGCCTTCGCTCGGATGATCGATGCGGCGGAACAGCCCGACCTCGTTCAGGTGCTCGTCCTCGATCAGGCTTTCCATCGTGTGCACCGGTCCCGCCGGCACGTCGGTCGCCTCGAATATCTCCATCCACTCGGCGGTGGTCTTCTGCTTCAGCCCCTCGCCCCGGATGGAGAAATACTCCTTCACGTTGGCGTAGCGCGCCTTCACCGAGTTGAAGCGGGGATCGGTCTTCAGCTCCGGCCGCCCGATCGCATCGAACAGCGCGAACGCCTGGCCGTCGGTGTTGGCCGAAACGGCGATCCAGCCGTCTTTGGTGGCGATCGGCTGCGCCAGCGGGTCGAGCACGCGGCGGTCGCCCCAGTCCCCGATCGGCGGCACGAACGTCATGTCGCCGAGCTGCTCGACCATCACGAAGCTCGCCGCGTTCTCGAACATCGGCACCTCGATGGCCTGCGCCTCGCCGGTCTTCTCGCGGTGATAGAGCGCGGCGAGGATGCACTGGGTGGCGATCAGGCCGACCGCGTGATCCATCATGACCAGCGGCACGAACTTCGGCTCGCCCAGCACACGCGCGTTGCAGGCCGCCACCCCCGACATGCCCTGGATGATGCTGTCATAGGCCGGCCGCCCGTCGTAGCGGCCGCCCTGCCCGAAGCCCATCAGGTTGCAGACGATCAGCTTCTTGTGTTTCGCGCGCAGCGCCTCGGCGCCGAGCCCGAGCCGGTCGAGCGCGGCGGGGCGGATGTTGGCAAGGAACACGTCGGCGGTGGCGAGCAGCTTGTGCAGCGCCTCCATCGCCTTCGGCTGCTTGAGATCGAGCACCAGCGAGCGCTTGTTGCGGTTGAAGTGCGTGAACTTGCCGGAGAGCTGTCCGCTCTTGGAGCGACCGCCGAGCGTGCGCAGCAGGTCGCCGGACGGCGCCTCGACCTTGATCACCTCCGCGCCGTAGTCGGCGAGAAACAGCGTTGCGGTCGGACCGACCACCACGGACGTGAGATCGACGACGCGGATTCCCGCAAGCGGACCGTCGCTCATGGTCTTGCTCCCAAGCGCACAGCTCTCTCGCTCCCTCTCCCCGCTTTAGCGGGGAGAGGGTTGGGGTGAGGGGCATTTTTCAACGAGCGCGCCCTATTGAGACTCCCCCTCACCCGCTCGCTTTCGCTCGCGACCTCTCCCCGCAAGCGGGGAGAGGTGAACGGAGTCCGTTGCACCATCATTTTCACTCGAAAATTCCCGATTACTTCCTGAACTTCACATTCACTCGGTAGTGCACGCCGCCGTCCTCGGCCGCGGCCCAGGTCTCGGCAAGGGTCTCAGCAATGTCGCCGTTAAGCCGCGTGTTCAGCGTGATGGTCTGCCCGATGAACAGGGGCGCCATGGCGCGCGCGTCGTAGCCCGTGATGACGCCGGGGACGTGCGGGCGCGCCGCCTCCACCAGCATCAGCGCGGTGAGCCCGCCGTTCACCACCAGCGCCGGATAGCCTTCCTTCTCCTGCGTGTACGGCAGGTCGTAGTGGATGCGGTGCGCGTTGTAGGTCAGCGCCGAATAACGAAAGAGCTGCGGCGTATCCGGCGTCCACGGCCGCGACCAGTCCGGCTTCTCCTTGGCGGGCTGGCCCTTGGCCTGCTGCGCCGGCTTGCCCTCGCTCGCGGCTTCGGCCACCGCGTCGCGATAGACCAGGTCCTGCTCCTCGGTGACGGCGAGGCCCGCCTTCGTGCTCATCTCGTGCACCACCGTGACGAGATTGAACGAGCCGGTGCGGCCGGTCTTCGGCTCGACCTGGGTGATCGTGGAGACGCGCTCCACCAGATCGCCCACCTTGAGCGGCTGGTGAAACGTCGCACGGCGGCCGGCGAACATGCGCCGCAGGCCGTGCATCGGCGGCATCAGGTCGTCGCCGCCGGTGAGCGGATGGCCGTCCGGCCCGATGTTCTTCTGCAGCGCGGTCGGCCCGAACAGGATGGCGTACCAGGCCTCGGGCACGTCGGTGCCGCTTCTGTATTTCGACGGGTCCTGATCCAGCATGGCGGCAAGCCGCCGCACCTGGCCGAGGCCGACCTCGTCGTCCTCCCTGCGCTGGCGGCCGATCCAATCCTTCATCGAAGCGGTCTGGTTCACGAGCGTTTCCCGGGCAAGACGAGTGACAAGACGAGTGGCAAGACGAATGGCGAGACAGATGCCAAGACAAGTGGCGCTGATTTCGCCATTCATGGCAGTGTACGACCGAGAAATGCAAGTGCCGCCGCGCCCCGCGCAACGGCCCCAATCCGCGAAGGTTTCCCGTGATCCGTTCCCTGCTCTACGTGCCTGCCAGTTCCGAACGCTTCGTCGCCAGGGCCGCCGAGCGCGGTGCCGACGCCATCATCCTCGACCTCGAGGATGCCGTGGCACCGTCCGAGAAGGCCGCCGCCCGCGACAGGCTCGGGCAGACCGTCCCGACGGTCGGCAAGAACGGCGCGACCGTGTTCGTTCGCATCAACGCCGAGCCGGAGCGGCAGCGCGCCGACGCCGAGGCCGCGGTGAAGGCCGGCGCGTTCGGCATCCTGGTCACCAAGGCGCGCGATCCCAACGCGCTGCGCGAGATCGCAAGCTGGCTCGAACCACTTGAGAAGGACCGCGAGCCCACCGTGCTGGTGCCGATGATCGAGGACCCCGGCGCGGTGCTCGACGCGCGCGCGCTTGCCACCGCGACGCCGCGGGTGTTCGCGCTGCTGACCGGCGGCGAGGACCTCGCCACCGCGCTCGGCGGCGAGCCGACGCCGGAGGTGCTGACCGTTCCGAAGCTGCTGGTGCACTACGCCGCCAAGGCCGCGGGCGTGCTGTCGTGGGGATTGCTGCGCACCGTCGCCGACTACAGCGACCTCGCCGCGATCGAGCGTTCGGTGAAGGAGGCGCGGGCGCATGGCATCGACGGCGCAACCTGCGTGCACCCCGCGGTGATCCCGCTTCTCAACAAGGGCTTCTCGCCCTCGCCCGAGGAGATCGAACACGCGCGGCGTCTGGTCGAGGCC
>CAZGSW010000275.1:0-4444 GCA_964528635.1 uncultured Rhodoplanes sp.
CATGCCGCCCCACAGCGCATCGAGATAGGCCCGCTCCGCAGGGTCCGGACCGCCGGTGACCGCAATCGAAAGCCCCCGCCGGATCAACGCCAGCGCCAGCGACCGCCAGCCCTGATCGGTCCAGCGCCGGTAGCGGAACATCGGGTTGGCGTGCAGCACTGCGTAAGGACGGCGCGGCGCGGCCTGCGGTGGTTCGGCGGAGCGCGGGCAGACGATCTCCGCCTGCGGCTTCAGGCCGAGCGCCTGCGCCAGCCGCATCAGCTCGGTGACCCGGTGATTGGCGGGCTCGGCGGCCACCGCGACATCGACGGCGCGGCGCTTCCACCAGGCGCCACCGCCCTGCCCCGGCACCAGCGCGGCGCGGTGCGGCGCCGCTGCAATGGCGAGCCCGACCGGGCGGTCGCCGGTGTGGGTCGCGATCGAGAGGTCGTAGCGGCGGACGATGCGCGCAATCGTGCCAAGCTGCGCGGCGAGCGACCCCCGTGCCGCCAGGGTGACGATCCCGTCAATGTCGGGATTGCCCGCCAGGATGCCTTCGGTGCCCTGAAACACCAGCATGTCGATGCGCGCACCGGGCCGGGCATGACGCAGCGTGCGGGTCAGCGCCGTGGTCAGCAGCACGTCGCCGAGCCGGCGCAACGTCACGACCAGAATGCGCGGGCGTTCGGGCAGCGCCGGCGCGCTCATGTCTGCGATGCGCCGCGGCCCGCGGCGGCGCGCTCCGCCCGCGCGGCGAGGGCAAGGCCGCCGCACACGCCCACACCGATCACGTAGGCCCAGCCGTGGGTGAAATCGAACAGGTTGGAGTTGAACAGCGAACCGATGACGTTCTGCACCACGATGACGAGGCCCGCCCACGCCCACAGCGGCGAACCGGGAAACAGCATCAGGTGTGAAACCCACAACGCGAGCAGGACGACGGTGCCGGACAGGCCGAGCTGGATCGCAACCGACAGCACCTGATTGTGCGGATTGGCGGTGACCACCGCCGACACGCCGGTCTGCCCTTCGGCGGCGCGGCGGTACCGCTCGGTGATCGAGCCGGTGCCGTGACCGAACAGCGGCGCCTCGGCGATGATGTCGGCCGATTTCTTCCAGAACTCCAGCCGCTCGGCCGCGGAGCTCCTCTCGTTCGCGGTCCGATAGTTGCCGATCTCGGTCGCAAACGTCGTCACACGATGCTGCAGGAACGGCGACGCCGACCACGCCAGCGCGGCAATGCCGAGCGCCGACGCCAGCGCGATGGAAAGGCCACGCACGCCGGCGCAGCGGAATCCGTACAGCAGCACCAGCACGGGGATTACCACCAGCGCGGTCCGCGTCGTCGCGATCAGCAGGATGTTGGCGATGAACGCGAACGCAAGCACCGCAAGCGCCGCGCACTCGCGGCGGGACCTCGCCTGCCATTGTCGGAGCGCCAGCTCGGCGCACAGGAACGCCGCGATGGTGAACAGCTCGCTCTGCGCCGCGTAGTTCTTCACCGGCACGCCGCGGATCGCGGTCTCGCGCCACGGAATGCCGGGGAACGCCACCAGCACGAACGAGAGCAGCAGCAGCGCCGCGCACGAGGCGACGAACGCGGCCATGACCTGCGGCGCGCGGTCCGAACGCTCGAACTGCGCCATCAGCAGCGGAATGCACAGGAGCTTGTGATACGGCCCGAGCCCGTCGATGCGCTCGGCGAGCGGCGCGTCGGCCCACAGCATGCCGGCGACGCCGGCCGCCCAGAGCAGCACCGGCAGCGCGCCGGCCGGCGTCGAGAGCACGCGGCGCAATGCGGCCCGATCGAGCGCCGGCACCAGCGCAAGCAGCCACAGCGCCGCGACGATGCCGGTGGCCGAAGTGGACCACGGCAGCGAGATCGCAAGCGCCACCGCAAGCTGGTCGGCGAGCCGCATGAGCCGCGCCCGGTCGAGCCATCCCGGCGGGGCAGCCGTCCGCGAGATGCCATCCATCCCCATCGGTCAGGCCCGGGTGTCGCCGGCGCGCAGGCTCATCGCCCCGGCATGGGCCTGCACCCGGTTGCCCGCCGCAGTCTCGTCCAGCATGCGGTCGTTGTCGCTGAGATGCGCCCGCGACGCCACCGGATGCCAGAGATGCAGCACACCGGTTGCGAACTCGCCGTCCTTGCGGCGCACGCCGGCACGGACAAGTCTCAGCGCAAGGTCGGAATCCTCACGGCCCCATCCGCTGAAGCTGGCATCGAAGCCGCAGACCCGGTCCAGGTCGGTGCGCCAGGCGCCGAAGTTGCACGAGCGCACCGCCGTCCACGTCCCGGCGCGCAGCTTGCGCAGCGGACCGAGGTGCAGCCGCATCAGCGGCGCGAACCGGTTGATGCCGCCGCGCAACCGCGCGCCAAGCCATTGCCGCCGGCTCCAGCTCTCCGCCGCGATGCCGTCGCGCAGCAGCGTTTCCGTGAACCGCCGCGACAGCAGCGCACGGTTGCCCGCCACGAACCAGCCGGGCTCGGCAAGCCGCCGGTGCGCCGCGACGAAGTCCGGCCGCGCCACACAATCGCCGTCGAGGAAGACGCAGTAGCGCCCCTGGCCCGCCAGCACGGCGCGATTGCGGATCTCGCCGGCGCGGAAGCCGTGCTTCTCCTGCCAGACGTGCGCCAGCGGCACGCCAATACGGGCCTTCCAGCTTTCGACCAGCACCGCGGTGCCAAGGCCTGAGCCGTCGTCCGCGACCAGCACCTCGAAGCCACGGTCGGTCTGCGCGGCGAGCGAGCGCAGCACCGCGTCGAGCGCGTCCTCGCGCTCGTAGGTCGTTACGATGATCGAGATCAGATCGTTCACAAGCGCCGCCGCAAACGAGGTCAGACGAATCGCCCGGTATGTTATGCGATTCGCAGCCTGAACGCGGGGAACGGCCGCCGCTCGCGCGGCGGGTGTGGGAAAACGCAAGGCAGCGACGTCAGGACCGCGCGCAAGGACCGCGCTCACGAGATGGCAAAGGTTTCGGCCTACATCATCGCCTACAACGAGGCGGCCAAGATCGAGGCCGCGGTGTCGAGCGTGCTGTGGGCCGACGAGGTCGTGGTGGTCGACTCCAGCAGCACCGACGGCACCGTCGAGATCGCCACCGCGCTCGGCGCGCGCGTCGTGCAGGTGCCGTTCAACGGCTTCGGCGAGCTGCGCAACCGTGCCATCGAGGCGTGCCGCCACGAATGGATCTTCAGCCTGGATTCCGACGAGCGATGCACCGCAGCGGTGCGCGACGAGATCCTGTCCATCGTGGCGGGCGAGCATGCGCCGCACGACGTTTACCGGGTGCCGCGACGCTCGTGGATGATGGGACGCTGGATCAAGGGGTCGGGCTGGTATCCGAATTTCCGCCAGCCGCAACTGTTCCGCAACGGCACGATGCGCTACCGGCCGGAGCCGGTGCACGAAGGCTACGAGCTCCTGAGCGGCAAGCCGCTCGGTGAGCTTCGCAACGCGATCCTGCAGTATCCGTTTCGCGACCTCGACGAGATCATCCGCAAGATGAACCGCTACTCCACGCTCGGCGCGGAGAAGCTCGCGGGGCGCACGCCGTCGATGTGGGGCGCGCTCGGCCACGGCCTCTGGGCGTTCGTGAAACACTACGTGGTGAAGCGCGGCTTCCTGGACGGCTGGGCCGGCTTCGTGATCGCGCTCGGCAATTTCGAGGGCACGTTCTACCGCTACGCCAAGCGGCACGAGCAGGACCGCGGCTGGGGCCCGCCGCCGGGCGAGCGGCTGGAGCGGCCGGACGTCAGTCCACCGTCCCTTTGACGTAGGCGCGAAGCCGCCGCCCGGCCTGCGCCAGCTTGCGGAGCGGCCACTTCAGATAGTACTCGCGCAGGATCGGCCAGCGCTGCCTGCCGCCCGCCGCCTCGGAGTCCATAGGCACGTACCAACCGCAGCCACCGACCCGGCGGATCAGCGTGTAGCCGCTCTCCTTGAGGAAGCGGTGGCGCACGAGATCGGCGATATCGTCGGCGATCACGATCAGGCGCGGCTTCCAGCGCCCGAAGTCGAACCCGAGCAGCGCATCCAGCTCGCGCCCCTGCACGTCGAGCGTCACCAGATCGAGCGGCTGCGGGGCTGTGGCCTCGCCAAGAATGTCGTCGAGAGTGCGGGTCGGCACCGTGACCTGAAAATCCTGCTCGTGCTGTCCGGGCTCGCCCATGTCGAAGCCCGACAGCGGCCCGGCTTGCCGCAGCGTCATGTCCTGCCCGGTCTCGTCCGGCGCGACGCAGGCCGCCGCCACGATCGGCGCACGGCGCGCCGCCACCAGAAAGGCCGCCACGTCGGGCCGCGGGTCGACGATCAGGCCGGACCAGCCGGCCGCCTCCAGCAGATGGACGCGCGAACCCGACGACGGCAGCCGCAATCCGACCTCGACGAACCAGCCGGTGCTGGACTGGCGAAAGAACTCCTGCAGGAGCTGCCATTCGTCCGGCTGGGAGGAATCCGCG
>CAZGSW010000276.1:0-4432 GCA_964528635.1 uncultured Rhodoplanes sp.
TCCTCGATCTTCCATTCGATCGGCAGGCCGTGGCAGTCCCAGCCCGGCACGTAGCTGGAATCGAAGCCGAGCATCTGCTGGCTGCGCGTCACCACGTCCTTGAGGATCTTGTTGAGCGCATGCCCGATGTGGATGTTGCCGTTGGCGTAGGGCGGGCCGTCGTGCAGCACGAATTTGGTGCGGCCCTTGCCGGCCTCGCGCAGCCGTTCGTAGAGGCCGAGCCTCTGCCAGCGTTTGAGGATTTCCGGCTCGCGCTGGGGCAGGCCGGCGCGCATCGGGAAGTCGGTCTGCGGCAGGAACAGGGTCTGGCTGTAGTCGGGTGCGCCGGGCTTCGCTTCGCCCGGCCTGGCAGATTTGGGCTTGTCGTTCATGGCGCGGTTACTAGCAAGCGCGGCTGGTTTGGTCACCCTCCCTCCGCCCTATCGGACGTCGTCCCCGCGAAGGCGGGGATCCATAACCACGACCGCACCGCTACGATCCACGCGGACCAATCGATGGATCACGCGGTATGGGTCCCCGCCTTCGCGGGGACGACAACGATGGTTTTTCCGCCTATCCCGGCGAGCCCAGCACCGGGAAGGCGTCCGGGGTGCGCGCCAGCGCGGTGCGGGCATGGCGGGAGTCGTCATCCATCCGGCGGATCAGTTCCTCGATGCTGCCGAAGTTCATTTCCGGACGGATCCAGGCGACGAAGGCGACGTCCAGCGCGGCGCCATAGAGGTCGCCCTTGAAATCGAACAGGTGCACCTCGAGCAGCACGGCGCCGGTGTCGAACATCGGCCGGCGGCCGAAGTTGGCGACGCCGCCGTAAAGCGTGCCGCCGACCGCCACACGCACGGCATACACGCCGTGTCTGACGCCGCAGTCCGGCGGCAGCCGCAGGTTCGCGGTCGGATAGCCCAGCTCGCGACCGCGCTTGTCGCCGTGCACCACCTGCGCGGTCACGAAGTAGGGATAGCCCAGCAACTCGGCGGCCTCGGCGGTCCGGCCGGCGGCCAGCGCGTCGCGAACCGCACCGGACGACACCCGCTGACTGCCGAGCATGAACGGCGGCACGATATCGACGCTGAACCCGTGGGTTGCGCCCTGCGCCTCGAGGAACTCCGGCGATCCCTTGCGCTGCTTGCCGAAGTGGAAGTTGAAGCCGATCACGGCGCCGGATACGTGCAGGCGCTCGACCAGGATCTCCTCGACGAACCGCTCGGCGCTCAGCTCGGCGAGCGCGGCGTCGAAGGTCAGCACGATCGCCCCGTCGAGACCGGCGCCGTGCAGCAGCCGCATCTTGGCGGCCTCGGAGGTCAGCCGGAAGGACGGCGCATCGGGCTGGAAGAAGCTGCGCGGATGCGGTTCGAACGTCAGCGCCGCCGCCGGCCGGTGGGTGTCGCGGGCTCTGGCGATCGCGGTGTCGATCAGCGCCCGGTGCCCCAGGTGGACGCCGTCGAAGTTGCCGATCGCGACCACCGGGCGGCGCAGCCGGTCGATCCCGGGACCGTCGTCGCGAGCGACAATGAAGGGCTGGCTTGCGGATGCGTCGGCCATGGCTGGGCAGTATGGTGCTGCGATTGCTCGGTCAAGACGGTTAATGCGGCCTCAACAATCCGTGCCGGCCGTCCGCTTAACCGGATTTTCAACCCCCGGCCCTACGGTTCGCCGCGCCCGGGGCCGGTCAGCGGCCGAGCCCCGGCTTTCGACTTTGGCTGGCGGAGGCGGCAATGGAGCTGCAGCCCTGCCGACGGAGGGAGTGGATGCCTGCCGATCTGTCCATGCCGGTGCTCGTCGTCGACGATTACAGCACAATGACCCGGATCATCCGCAACCTGCTGCGGCAGCTCGGCTTCGAGGACGTGGACGACGCTTCCGACGGCACGAGCGCGCTCGCCAAGATGCGCGACAAGCGGTACGGCCTCGTCATCTCCGACTGGAACATGGAGCCGATGACCGGCTACCAGCTCCTCCAGCATGTGCGCGCCGACCCACAGCTTGCGCCGGTGCCGTTCATTATGATCACTGCCGAGTCGAAGACCGAAAACGTCATCGCGGCGAAAAAGGCCGGCGTCTCGAACTATATCGTCAAGCCGTTCAACGCCGAAACGCTCAAGAACAAGATCGACGCGGTCTTCGTCTGAATCGCCGGGCTACCACTTCAGCCGTTGCATGACAGCCTTCGGCGCCACCCCGGCGTCGTCGAACATCGCGTTGAGCGCGGCGAGGTCCGGCTCCTCGCGGCCGAGCTCCTCGGCGTGGATGCCGGCGGTCACGAACAGGCTGTCGATGCCCATTCGCGCCGCCCCGGTCAGGTCGGTGCGGATCGAATCGCCGATCGCCAGCACCCGTGACAGCGAAGGCTCCGCGCCGCGCTTCTCCGCGATCTGACGCAACGCCTCCCGATAGATCGGGGCGTGCGGCTTGCCGGCATACAGAACCTCGCCGCCCAGTTCGCGGTAGAGGTCCGCGATCGCGCCGGCGCAATAGAACAGCCGGTCGCCGCGCTCGACCACCAGGTCGGGGTTGCCGCAAAGCATGAAGAGCCCGCGTTCGCGCATCCGGGTCAGCAGGCCGCGGTAGTTTTCCGCGGTCTCGGTCTCGTCGTCGGCAAGCCCGGTGCAGACCACGTAGTCGGCGAGGTCGAACGGGACGAAGTTGAGATCGAGGCCGTCGAAGATGCCGAGGTCGCGCTCCGGCCCGATATGGCAGACGTTGCCGCCCGGCCGTGTCGTGATGACCGCCCGGGTGACGTCCCCAGAGCTGACGATGGTGTCGTAGGCCTCGCGCGGCACGTTCAGCCTGTCGAGGAATTTCGTGACCACGGCGCCGGGACGGGGCGCGTTGGTGATCAGCGCCACGGTGCCGCCGCCGGAGCGGAAATTCATCAGCGCCTCGCAGGCGGCCGGTGTCGCCGTCACGCCGTTGTGGATGACGCCCCAGACGTCGCTCATGACGGCGTCGTAGCCGGAGGCAAGCGGGGCAAGGCCGTCGATCAGCGGAGCGGGCATCGGCAGGAACTCACGGACTTCAGATGGCGGCCGCCCGCGGCTCGTCGCCGTCGTCGCGTGCCGTGGCTTCGGGACGCTCGGGCACGCTCTGCAGGGCCTCGGCGCGGACCGGGCGCGGCGGCGAGAACAGGAAGCCCTGACCGAAGCGCAGGTCGATGTCGAGCAGTTCGACGACCTGGTTCTCCGCCTCGATCTTGTCGGCGATCAGGCCGATGCCGTGCCGGTTCAGCAGGTCGGACAGGTCGGCCACGTGGATGTCGGCGCCGGCATCGGCTTGCCCCAGCAGCAGCGAGACAGGCGCCTTGATGAAGCGGACGCCGCGCTCGGCGAGGTCGCGCGGCTCGAATCGCAGGTCGGTGACCTGATCCATGCAGAACCGGAAACCGAGTTCGCGCAGCGAGGCAAGGCTTTCCAGTTCGAGCGGCCCCATGTCCCGCCACGCGCTCTGCTTGAACTCCAGCACCAGCGACGGCGCCAGCACGCGGTTGGCTTCCATGAAATGGACCATTTGCGGGAAGTACTGGGCGTCGTTCAGCGTGGCGGCCGAGATGTTGCAGAACAGGCCGATCTCGCGGTTCTTCAGGAGCAGGCGGCGCAGCACCTGCACGCAGCGGAACAGCAGCAGGTGATCGATCCGCCCGAGCAGGCCGCCCATTTCGGCCGGGCCCAGGAACTCGGCCGGCGGCAGCATCTGACCGTCCTCGGTGCGCAGCCGGGTCAGCGCCTCGTAATAGCGGACCTTGCGCTGCGGCAGCGTCACGATCGGCTGCAGATGCATGTCGACGCGGTGCGCTTCGATGGCGCTGCGGATCGCCGCGATCGTTTCTTCAGGTGCGGGAGCGGGAAGCTCCGGAGCCGCCGATGCGGTGGCGGATGCTGTTTCGGCTGCGCCCAGTTGCAGTGCCGCCACGCCGTCGGCGTCGGCCGGGGGCCTGACCGTCCCCGCACCGCCGGCAGCCAGTGCCGCCTCGTGGGCGGCCACCGTTTCGGCGAGCTGCGTGACCAGCGTGCCGATCTCGCTCAATTCCGCCGAAATCGGCGCCGTGGCCGCACGCGCGGTTTCCGCGGCGCTGCTGCCGTGGTTTTCGAGAGTGGAGAGTCGGCGCCCCAGTTCGGCGATCTGTCGGGACATTTCGGCCGACGCGCGGGACAGGTCGACGATGTTGTCGCTGACGTCGGCGCGGTCGCGCATCCGGGTGCTGACGGTGTTGTAGACCGCAAGCGCCACCAGAACGGCGATGCCGACGATGGTCGATTCGGTGCCGCTCAGTCCGAACGCCAGATACAGCACGGCGCCGCTGGCGCCGGCGATCAGCACCATGCAGAAAACGACGAAGATGGCGCCGATGCGCAGCATGGAGCCCGTGCGGTCCCCCGAGGCCGGCGCTGATTCGCCTGACCGCGCCCAATGTCCATGACGGCTGCCGCGGGTGCAAGCG
>CAZGSW010000277.1:0-4284 GCA_964528635.1 uncultured Rhodoplanes sp.
GATCACCAGCGATCTCACCGCGTTGCTGGCCTTCGACTTGACTGCCTGACTCTGATGTCGCCGGGCCGAATCGGCCCGTCCTTCTCGGCGACGGTGCACTGCCTGGACCAAGTTCATTTGCTGAGGCTCCTGGTCGCGGCCGTGAGGGCCCTGGTCGCCCTGGGCCAGCCGGCGTAGAAGGCCAGATGGGTCAACGCCTCCGTGATCTGCGCAGGTGTGAGACCACTCTCCAGGCCACGGCGTACGTACGGTTCGAGCTGGTCATCCTCGCCCATGCCGGCGAGTGCGGCGATCGTGACCAGGCTTCGATCGCGGACGCTGAGGTCACCGCGGCGCCAGAGGTCATCGAACACGACCTCGTTGGTGAGCTGCGCGAATTTCGGCGCGGTCACTGTCACGGCATCGGTCACGCCTTCGCGCCGTGACGTGTCTGAACTGGCGGTTGTGGTACGTGCAGCGGCCTCGGCAAGGCCCTGCGTATCGACGTTGCGAGCGGTGTACACCTGTTCGTACGCCTCGAGCGCGGAGACCGCATTCGGCCACCCGGAGTAGATCGCCAGATGCGCGAGGACGCCTGAGGCCTCTGATGGCTGCAGGCCGTTATCCAGCGCGCGCCCCAGGTGCCCGGTCAGCTGCGCCGACTTTCCCGTCGCGATCAACACCGAAATCGTGACGAGGCTGCGGTCGCGCGGGGACAACTCCGTACGCCTCCACACGTCGCCGAACAGCACCTCGTCGGTCAGCCGAGCGAGTCCAGGCGCGAGTCGTTGTTGAAGTGGTCCGGACGGTCGGGTCGTGCCCTGCGGCGGCGCGGCGGATTGCGCCTGCGGCGCCGCGCTGTACTGCTCGTCGGTCACCTTCTCCATCCATTGCGCGGTCGTGCCGTCCTGGTGCTCACTGATAGCAACGTGGGTCATGGATGCGCGCGGCGACGCCCCATGCCAGTGCTTCTGGCCGGCAGGGATTCTGACGACGTCGCCCGTTCGGATTTCCTGAACGGCATCACCCCATTGCTGGACTCGACCGACGCCGGCCGTGACGATCAGCACCTGGCCGCGCGGATGTGAGTGCCATGCGGTCCGGGCGCCGGCGTCGAAGGTGACCGTTCCACCGCTGGCATGTGAAGGGTCGACGGCGCCGAACAGCATCTCGACGCGCGCCGCCCCCGTGAAGTTCTCCGTCGGTCCTGGCCGGACGGGGCGAGAGCCGCCGCGTGTAATGTCCAGCGTCTGCGCCTCCGCCGCCGCCGCAAGCAGCGCCATCGCCGTGACCATCAGTACCGGGAGATTCATGGTCTCGCTCCGATCAGCGTCCGAGTGTTCGAGCAAAGAACGGCTTCAATTTGCCCATTGCGGCATCCACATACTCGGGAACCCAATAGGTCTCGATGTGGGTCGCGCCATCGATCGTGAATAGCTCCTTGTCCTTCGTGCCGGTGGCCTTCGGAAATGCGTCCTCGGTCATATACAGGCTGTCCGCCTTGCTGCCGGCCATCATCAGCAGCGGCTGGTCGATCAGTTCGATCTGGTCGGTGGCATCCCAACGCATCAGATCCAGCAAGCTGCTCATCGTGTACTTGAAGGTCGAGCCCGGGTGCGCGTGCGTCCTCCAGTAGTACTCGTACCCCTGCCGATACATCTCAAATGGGAGCGCCGCGATCTGCGCATCCGTCATGTCGGCATCGCCGACATAGAGGATGGTGCCGCCGGCCATTTCCTGGGCACGGGCATCAGACGCCTGCCGCAGACGCTGCTGGATGGTGCCCCGTTGCGAATCCGCAAAGCCATTACGACGCACCCGTCCGGAGTTGAACATGCTCAAGGTCGCAATCGATTTGAAGCGTTTGTCGGTCTTTGCCGCGGCCAATGAGTAGCCGCCGCCGCCGCAGATGCCGAACACGCCCAGACGTGCCGCGTCGGCGCCCGGGTAGCGGGTGATGAAGTCCGCCATACCGTGGATGTCCTCGATCCGGTACGCGGGTTTGTCCACGCCGCGCGGCGCGCCACCGCTGCCGCCTTGATACGCGGCATCCGCGGCGATCGTGATGTATCCCTGCTCGGCCAGGTGCTGGGCATACAGCCCCGCGGTCTGTTCCTTGACTCCGCCATTCGGATGCGCCACGACGATCGCGGGATATGTCCGCAGCGCATCGTAGTTTGCCGGCGTGTAGACGTTGGCGACGATGTCCAGGCCGGTGAGCTTGTAGGTAACCGGATGGATGTTGACCTTCCCAGGCTCGTTCTTCGTGATGGCGCCGCGATAGACAAGGGTGAACGGATTCTGCGTGGGGGTGGCTGCGGCGGCGGTCGTGTTGGTCATTGTTCGAACTCCTAAGATCGCACCTGAGATAAAAAGCGCGGAGGCTCCGAGGAACTCGCGCCTGCTCGTGTTGATGACTTCGTGGCTCATGACAGCTTCTTTGTGGCAAGGAACTGCGAGACCTGATCCGCGATCTGCCCGTTGTTCATGTCGGACATCAGGAAGTGCGTGTTGCCGCGGATTCCAACCTCCGGAAGGTGCACGAGCTGGGCATCGCCGCCATGCTTGTTGATGGTGTCAACCCAGAGCCTTGCCATCGCGAGTCGCACCCGCCAGTTGTCCTGTCCGCGTTCCGTGGTCGGCTCGGTCGGAAAGTTGTCGCCGTAGTAGATGACGATTGGGATGCGGGTGAGCTTCTCGAAGTCCGCGCGTGGCACCGCCTCAGGCGACAGGGTTCCGGCCGCGCTCGGCATCGCCGCGGGCAGTTCGCCGTCCGGGAAGATGAAGCCGCTCCCGGGTTCGAAGGCGACAATCGCTTTGACGTTGGGGTTCTTGATCGCCGTCAGCCAGCCAGGACCGCCCCCCTGCGAGTGCGTGAACAGGATGGCGGGGCCGATCTTCGTAAACAGCGCCGACATGGCATCCGAGATGACGCCGGCATCGTACGGGCCCGTGTTGGGCGTGATCGACCGGAGAAATTGATCCAGCGTCTCCGCCTTGCGATCGAATTGCACGTTGTCGAAGTACGTCGGCCATTTGCCGATGCGGAACTGGTCGAAGAACAGTTGGTCGAACGGTGTGGGCTCGATCGTTGCCGCTACCGTGCTGTTGCCGGCTCGGCCTCGGCGAGGCTGATCGACGAGATAGACCGGGAAGCCGCGGCGCAGGAAAATCGTTTGGAAGCCTTCGCGGCCGTCCGGCGTCGTTTCCCAACTGCGCGCCGACTGGTAGGCGCCGTGCAGCATCACAATCGGCAGCGTCTTGGCGTGCTGGGGGATCTGATAGAACGCGTACAGATGATCGCCATGGAACGTCTGCCCTTCGGTGGTCGGGGTGTTGTTGTTGTAGGTCCCGGGCGTGTTGAGGACGGTTCCGCCGACGGCGAAGCTGCCCTGCGCCTGGATGACCAGCGCAGATGCGCCGCCGGCGGTGCGTTCTGTCTCGGGTGCGGCGCAGCCCACCGCAGACACAATGGCAAGCGCGATGGCGAGTGTGGACATCCGTGTCACGTGAGGGCTCCTTCAGCGGTGGCCAACGGTCTCGTGTTGTTCATCGTCACGCCTCGGGGATCTCTCTGCCGTAAGTCTCGAGGGTGATGCTGTCCGGGTTCGGTCCACCACGCACACCGGTGTCGAGCGCATCAATCGCGGCGATCTCGTCCGCTGAGAGTTCGAAGTCAAAGATGTCGAAGTTGTCGGTGATGCGGAGGGGATTGGTCGACTTCGGGATCGCGGAGCGGCCTTCCTGGAGATGCCAACGCAGCATCACCTGAGCGGGTGACTTGCGGTGTCGGCCTGCGATCTCCCGCAGTGTCGGGTCGTCGAAGGTGCGCTTGTCTTTGCCACCGTAGGCGGTGATGCCGCCAATGGGAGACCAGGCTTGCGTCAGGATCCCGTGCTCGGCGTGCAGACGCTGCAACACGGTCTGCTGGAAGTACGGATGCAGCTCGATCTGGTTGACGGCCGGCAGCACTGACGCCTCAGCCAGCAGACGCTCGAGGTGCTCGGGCATGAAATTGCTCACACCGATGGCGCGAACCTTCCCGTCTGCGAGCAGCTTCTCCAGCGCGCGGTACGCGTCCAGCGTGAGATCGAAGCGGCTGGGCAGCGGTTGGTGTAGGAGCAGCAGATCGAGATGATCGACGCCAAGCTTGCCTGCGCTTTTGTCGAATGCGTGCAGCGTGGCGTCGTAGCCGTAGTCGCTGATCCAGACCTTCGTCTCGATGAACACGTCATCGCGGGAGATGCCTGCGCGGCTGATCCCTTCTCCGACCTGGCGTTCGTTGGCGTACGCCGCCGCCGTGTC